>JANYEA010000088.1 GCA_025363385.1 Bacteroidota bacterium
TCTCATGGGCATTTAGTTTTAGTTTGTAAAGTTAACATTGGAATAACAGAAAAGACATTTGAATGTTCATTTAAGCTGCTCCATTTTTGAAGAAACTAACGATCATTCTCTTGCGTCATAATTAATTTAATATCAATTAATTACAATATAAATAGCTTCATTAATTTCAAAAATGGAAGGGCAAATGCATCATTCAGCCAATCCTATCCATAAAACAGGTACGCAAAATAGCACATTGCGTTAACATCTCCTTTACAAATTGATGAAAATTTAATAATTAGCAGGTGACGAATAGGTCATTTGCCTATCAATTTCCTTCTTTAAAAGAGTAAAAGTAGCCTACATTTTGTTTTTGGGTGAAATGCTGATGATTAGTACCGGCAATAATACCAGATTAGTAAGGGTGCCTACTACTAAAGTTAGAGAGGTCAGCCATCCTAAGGCATTAGTACCCCCGAAATCGCTCCAAACAAAAATAATGAATCCTGCAATAAGTACTAAAGAGGTATAAACAATGCTGATTCCAGTATGCCTGATTGTTTGCACCAAAGTAGCATCCACCTTATGATTGAAATGGGGTAGCTCCTGTTTATAATTGATGAGGAATCGAATAGTAACATCAATAGCAATACCCAATGCCACACTAAACACTAATACAGTGGATGGTTTTAAAGCAATACCCGTCCAGCCCATTACACCCGCTGTGATAATCAGTGGAACTAAATTCGGGATCAAAGAACAAATCAAGATCCTAAAAGATTTAAAGAGGTATAACATACAAATGGTGATCAATAGAAAAGCCCAAAAAATACTTTCTTTCAAACCCTTGATAATAAAAGAAGTGCCTTCTAAAAAAGTAACACTACTTCCTGTGAAAGTGACTTTATACTTTGAGCTATCGAAAATTTTTGCAGACTTCGCCTCGAGATCGGCAATTAACACCGGTAATTTTATACTACCGATATCTTTCATATTTACACTAATTCTGGTGGCTTGTTGGTTTGAATCAACAAACTGACTCACTAACTTCATGAACTCTGATTTTCCTTTTTCTTTTGAACGCATTGCAGTAGATAAAGATGCCGGTATTTCCAAAGGCAAAACATAACTGGCAGTATCGCCGCCATAAAATCCCTGGTTCGCAAATTTCAAAGCTTCTACTATACTTAAAGGTCGTGCCACATCCGACTTAGTAGACACGTAATTACTAAACTCTTCTATGTCTAACATCGTTTCCATCTTCAATGCCGCCCTTGGTTTTTTTGCATCAACCACAATTTCCAATGGCATCAATCCATTGAATTGATTTTCAAACCATTTTAGATCGGTATAAAGTTTATCCTTTTTAGGAAGGTCATCCACCACAAAACCCTCACTCTTAATTTTTGTAATTCCTACTATTGAAACAATCGTTACTATCGCAGTTATCGTATACACCCATTTAGCGTGATGGAAAGTCCACCTTTCAATTTTTACCAAAATATATTCCAGGTACTTGTTGTCAAGATACTTGATATGCTTGGGTTTCGGCGCAGGTAAATAACTTAAAACAGCTGGGATAAAAAGCAAGGATATCAGAAATAATGCCATGATATTAATCCCGGCCACAACACCAAATTCTTTTAAAATCGCACTTTTTGTAAATGCAAAAACTGCAAAACCAATTGCAGCAGCAATATTGCAGAACAATGTTACAATACCCATTCTTCCTACCATAGTTACCAGAGCCTTGTCTTTATCGGGAATTTCTTTATAAGTAGTATGGTATTTATTTAAAAAATATATACAATTAGGAATACCAATCACTACCACTAAAATGGGAATCAACGCTGTTAATAAAGTGATCTCATAACCACATAATACAATGGTACCCAAACTCCAGATTACACCCATTCCAACCACCAGCAAACTCATAATAACAGCACTAATAGAACGGAAGAAAAGAAATAAGGTTAATGCAGAAAGCAGAAAAGACGCAAGCAAAAATTTATTCATTTCGTCTTTAATTCTATTCGCCATTACAGTACGTATAAAAGGCATGCCACTTTTATATATTTCTACCTGCTGTTTATTTTCAAAGTTGCCAACTACTTTAAGTATATCATTGATTAATCTAGTTCTGCTCTTGCTATTAATGGTGTCTTTATTTAAACTGATCCCCATTAAATAAGCATGCGTAGTAGGATTATACAGAAGTGTTTTATAAAATGGTAGCCCTTCAAATTTTATTTTTGCAATGTCTAAATCAGCCTGATTGGAAAAGGGATAGTGAAACAATTTTACAGGCCCAAGCTTTCCAGTTACTGAATCATTTCCAAGGGTAACCACTTCTGGAATACTTAAAATACCAGTTACGCCATCAATGGCTTTTAATTGATGATGTAAATCACCTACTGCATTAAAAAATGTTTTATCAAAATACCTATCCGACTGAATCCCAATTACCATGGTATTTCCGTCAGCACCAAACTTTTTTACAAAAGTCCTAAAATCTATGAATTTGGGATTGTCGGTTGGAACTGCTTTCGTAAAATCATAACTAAGCTTTATTTTAGAAGCATAAAATCCCATCACTGATGTAGCCGCCAATAAAAACAACAAAGCATATAAGCGGTTCTTTAAAATAAATTTTCCCAAACTATACCACATAACTATATAAATTGACCGCAAAGAAACGGATATTTCTTGGTTTCACTATCTTGCCGTATGGCTAAAATCGATAACCAACACATCAGGCAAGTTAGTTTTTACATTTTACTAGTGTCTCTTGGGGTATTTCTTTTCCTCCAATTTACTAATTTCTTACCTGCACTTTTAGGTGCAATTACTTTCTATATTTTACTTCGCTCACCCATGCACAAAATGGTGTATCAAAAAAAATGGAAAAAATCTTATGCTGCTTCCCTGCTTCTTTTGCTTTCCTTTTTAATTGTCTTAGTGCCAGTTGGTATTTTTTTAAATATGCTATCAGTTAAGCTAAACTACGTTATCAATAATTCAAATCAGGTACTTGAAACTTTTCATAAACTAATATCAACCCAAGAAGAACAATATCATATTGTAATATTTAGCGATGAAAATATAAAAAAGATAAGTAACAATATTGCTAATTTTCTTCCAAGTATTTTAGGTGCTACTATAAGCTCTATTACAACAGCAACAATCCTGTATTTCATCCTTTATTTTATGCTTATAGGAAGTAAAGAAATGGAATTTTGGTTGGAAGAAAACATTCCATTGAAAAATAAGAATGTAGATCTTTTAGGAATTGAATTAAAAAAACTCGTCATCAGCAACGCAGTAGGAATACCACTTACTGCCATAGTGCAAGGTTTAATTGCACTTATTGGTTATTGGGTCGCAGGCGTAACGGATCTTGGATTCTGGTTTGTATTTACTTGTATTACTTCAATGGTACCCGTTATTGGTGCAGGTATTGCCTATATTCCAATTTGTGCTATTCTCTATGCAAATGGTCATGCAAATACCGCTATCATCTTAATGCTCTACTGTATTATTATTGTAGGCACAGCAGATCATGTATTCAGATTTGCTTTACAAAAAAAATTAGGAGATATACATCCTCTTATCACCATATTTGGAGTAATAGTTGGGCTTCAACTATTTGGGTTTATAGGTCTGATCTTTGGGCCTATCTTAATTGCACTCTTTATACTTTTGATCAGAATTTATCTAAACGAATTCAGTTCCGAATCTCGTAATGCTTAATTACATGATAAACCAATAAGCAAGTAACTGGCACCCAATTCCTACAGCTAATCCTGTGTAAATCTCTTTGTTGGTATGATCACTTACCAGGAATCTACTAGTACAAACAATACCACATAATAAAATGCTGATACTGATTACAGCTCCAAAATTCAAGTGATAATAAATAGAGAATAAAATAATAGCAGTTGTTGCTCCGCCAATACCCATAGCATGCAAGCTTATTTTGAAATAATTATTAAGGATTAATCCAAATACAGTTGCAATAAATATTCCCATAAAAAAGAAGCGCAACACAATTGGCTGATCTTGAAAATTGCGACTCAAATAATACATCCACCAGTAAAAGAACATTGTAATCACATAGGGTACTATTCGTTCTTTCTGAGTTCGAAGGAAAATACTATCACTAAATTTCAATCTCCATAATAAGAAAACCGCAAATGCAGGAAAGAAAGCTGTTAACCAAAATACCCCAAATAGCTTCATCTGTAACTGCCAATCAGTAATATCCGCAAACTCATAGGGGAATGCTTTTAATAAAAAAAGAAACACATAAGTTGGAATAAACAATGGATGAAATATATAGGAAATAGCAGACGCCAACCACTTTACAATAGAACCTCCCATATTATTGGAAGAGTTGTTACCCTTTTCTAATTGAATTGTTTTTTCAGGAATCATTATAACTCTTTTCGCAGCCTTGCCACAGGCACATTTAATTGTTCTCGATATTTAGCTACTGTTCTTCTGGCAATATTATAGCCCTTTGCCTGCAACATATCTGTCAATATCTCATCACTTAGCGGTTTACGCTTATCCTCGCCTTCAATAATATCATTCAAAATTTTCTTCACTTCTCTGGTACTCACTTCTTCTCCACTATCTGTACTTAATGATTCACTAAAGAAGAACTTTAAACGATACGTACCAAATTCAGTTTGTACAAACTTGCTATTGGCAACCCTGCTTACTGTAGAAATATCCAATCCAGTTAACTCTGCAATGTCTTTGAGAATCATTGGCCGCATATTTGTTTCATCACCTGTTAAAAAGAATTCTTCCTGGTGACTAATAATAGCACTCATCGTATTGATCAAAGTTTCTTGTCTTTGTTTGATCATGTCGATGAACCATTTCGCTGAATCTATTTTCTGCTTGATAAATAAGACCGCTTCTTTTTGACGCTTGTCTTTCTTACTGCCCTTCTCATAATCTTTCAACATATCCCTATAACCCTCACTAATACGCAGGTCTGGAGCATTTCGCGCATTTAAACTAAGTTCTAGCCTTCCATTATTATTGATAATATAAAAGTCTGGAATGATATAACTTTCAGCCTTATTGATCTCACCAATATTGCCACCGGGCTTAGGATTCAATTTAATGATCTGATTAATTACATCCCTAATCTGATCATCATTTAAATTTAAATTATGCTGTATTTTCTCGTAATGTTTTTTAGTGAACTCTTCAAAATATTTACTCAATATTTGAATGGCAAGTGCCACACTTTTCCCTTCACCGAGTTTTCTTTTCAATTGTAACAAAAGACATTCCTGCAAATTTCTTGCGCAGATGCCTGCTGGATCAAATTGTTGGATCTGTTCAACAAGTTCTTCAATTTCCTTTTCGGCTACCACCATACTTTGGCGAAAGGCAAGGTCATCCGCAATTGAAGATAATTCTCTTCTCAGGTAACCATCATCATCTAAACTCCCCACAATCTGTTCTGCTATTTTAAATCTTCTCTCATCTAGTTCTAACATCCCCAATTGGTCAACCACTAAATCGTGAAATGTTGTTTCCACACGAATGGGCATTACTTTCTGATCGTCCATTTCGGGATAATTATCATCCCTAGTTTTATAATCTGCTATCTCCCCATCATCGTCTACAATATATTCCGTCATGTCTGCATTCTCATAATCATCTTCACTTCCATCCATTAACTCCTCCATTGGATCATCTATAGAATCCTGAGTGTCTTCTCCAAATTCATCATCACTTCCCTCTTCATCCATTTCTAATGCAGGATTCTCTTCCAATTCTTCCTTCACCCTTTCTTCCAAATTAGCAGTAGGAACCTGCAACAACTTCATTAACTGAATCTGTTGTGGAGATAGTTTTTGTAATAATTTCTGTTGAAGAGATTGACTTAATGACATACCGCTTAAGACTTTCCAATAACTTTTCGAATTGCTGAAGCCAATTTCTCCCCTTTTTCTTTGATTTGTTCATCAGTCCATACTAAACTAATAGCAGTTGAGATACAACGACTCATAATGGCATCGCTAGCCGGGAACTGCTTTTTTTGCAAGCCCAGTAAATGTTCTTTCTGAGCTTCAGAGGAAGGATTCAATGTAACTGAATTTTTTAAATGATCCCATTTACTGATATAGTGCCAGTTATTTACGAACCAATAAAAATTACCAGCAAGTATTCCCTGTTCTTTCAACTCTGTAACTACAGCTTTTGTTTGTTCTTCTGTGGGTAAAAACCAACTTAAAAAAGAACAACTATCGCCCAATTCATCAGGTACTTTACGAAAACTCACTTCTGGAATAGCTTCCAAATAGGCACGTAAAGCTTTATTATTTTTACGTTGAATGCTTAAAAAAGTATCGAGTTTGCGAATTTGAGCTAATCCAACTGCCGCATGCAATTCACTAATTCTAAAATTGTAACCTATAAAAGGATGCAAATCAGCCCCCCTATCAACACCTAAATGGTCATGACCATGATCTGTATATCCATCACTCTTCACAAAAACATCTTTATGATTTGTCATTACAACACCCCCTTCCGCACAGGTAATGGTCTTTACAAAGTCGAATGAAAAAGTACCTGCATCTCCAATGGTACCCAATGATTTTCCTTTATAAGTGCCGCCGATCGACTGGCAGGCATCTTCCAATAAAATCAAATGATTTTCTGAGCAAATAGCTTTCAATGCATCCAAATCGGCCATACTTCCGCACATATGCACAGGCATCACACATTTTGTTTTGGGAGTGATCGCTTTTTTTACAGAAACTGGATCAAGGGTTAAGGTTTCATCAATATCTACTAAAACAGGTATGGCTCCCACGCTTAAAACCGCCTCAAATGAGGCTACGAAGGTAAAACAAGGCATAATTACTTCATCACCCGCACCAATACCCAAAGCAGACATTGCAGTAGTAAGTGCCGCTGTTCCGCTACTTGTTAAATGTGCATAGTCGCAACCAAAAACGGTTGTTATGGCTTTTTCCAGCTCTAAAGCCTTCCAAATACCCTTTCTCGGTCCATCAAATCCATAGCGCATCAGGATCCCTGTTTCTAATACATCATTAACTTCTTTCCGTTCTTCGGCACCAAATAGTTCAAATCCTGGCATATGGTAAATTTGAGTTTTACTAAAGTGGTAAAGGTAGAAAAATAATATTTGCTATCTGCTTTAGAAGCAGTGTCAAAAGTTAAAATGACAACCAAATCATTAACAAAAACCGCTTTCATTTAACTTCGCGGCATGAAACCGACTATTTTTTATTGTTATGATGCTTATTGTGGATGGTGTTATGGCTTTAGTCCTGTTATCAAAAAATTAGCCGAAACCTATGGTAATCAGATTCCGTTTGAAGTGCTTTCGGGCGGCATGATCCTTCCAGAACAGCCCGTATCCATCAGTGTTACAGCAGGATATATAGATAAAGCTTACCCTATGGTTGAACAAACCACTGGAATAAAATTCGGATCAGACTATTTATGGCATATTAAGAACCCAGATCTTAGTGATTGGTTTCCAAATTCCGAAATGCCCGCCATTGCCATGTGCATTTTTAAAGAACTTTATCCGAATAGGCAAGTGGAATTTGCGGCTGATCTGCAATATGCACTTCATTTTGAAGGAAGAGACCTAACCGATAAAGAAGCCTATCGTGTGCTGATAGAAAAATATGGCATCAATGAAGAGATGTTTTACGACAAACTGCAGAGTGATGCATTTAAAGAGCAAGCACAATATGAGTTTCAGCTTTGCAAGCAGTTGCAGGTAACCGGATTTCCCTGTGTATTGATACAGGTTTCAGAAACGAAGTTTCATTTATTAGCAAGGGGATTTACTGCTTATGAAGATTTGGTGGCAAGACTGCAAGCAGTTTTAAAAGATCTAAACACCTGATTTTGAATAATATGATTGTTAAAACAGACGATCGTTGCATTGTAAAATGGTAGATCGCTCTTTTTATCTTTACTTTGCAGCTCTTAAATATTGAACTAATGGAGTATAGTAAATTGATTTCTATTACCGGAATGCCCGGTTTGTTTGAACTAGTTGGAAGTAAAACCGACGGTGCTATTGTAAAATCGCTCGACGATAAGACCACAAAGTTTGTGAGTAGTCGTGTTCATAATTTTTCGCATTTGGAAAGCATTGAAGTGTATACCGTACGTGAAAATGTGAACCTGGTAGAAGTATTTCAGGCAATGAACAATAGTTCTGAAGCTCTTCCTTCCGACAAAGATGCAGCTGCAGTAAAATCATATTTTGCTAAAGTATACGCAGATATCGATTTTGATAGGGTTTATGCAAGTGATATGAAAAAGATGGTGAAATGGTTTGTGATTTTAAAAGCTAATGAAGTTGATTTTAAATTAACCGAAGCTGAAGACGAAACTGAAGAAACCGAAGCATAATTAAATATTCATCGATAAAAGCCGAAGCATAGTTTGCTTCGGCTTTTTTATTTTGATTATCTTGTTAATCGAATTTTTCAATATGAAGAAACTACTCCTCATCAGCTGCACTATTTTCTGTGTACTTCTACAATTAAACACAGAAGCCCAGTTGTTTTACAATCAAAGTCCATCTGCAAAACGTTGGGTAAATCGAAAATTTAAAAAGCTTTCTGAAGATCAAAAAATTGCCCAGCTCATGATTATTCGTGCGCATAGCAATCTTGGTCCTGAGCATATTGCATCAGTTGTAGAGCAAATAAAAAAGTACAATGTAGGTGGGCTATGCTTTTTTCAAGGCGGACCTATTAGGCAGGCTGTACTCACAAACTATTATCAAAAAATGGCTAAAACACCATTGATGATATCTATTGATGCAGAGTGGGGTTTGGGTATGCGTTTAGACAGTGTTATCAATTACCCAAGGCAATTATTGATGGGAGCAGTTCCCGATGGCAATTTAATTTATCAGTTTGGCTTAGCCGTTGGCGAACAGTGTAAACGTATGGGTATTCAAGTAAATTTTGCCCCTGATGTTGATGTTAATAATAATCCGTTGAACCCCGTGATTAATGATCGGAGTTTTGGAGAAGACAAATTCAAAGTGGCATTATACGGTATACAATACATGAAAGGAATGGAAGTATCTGGTGTTCTGGCATCTGCTAAACATTTTCCTGGCCATGGTGATGTATCAGTTGATTCACACAAAGACCTTCCGGTAATTAACAAAACAAGGGCGCAGTTAAACGATTTAGAATTGTATCCATTTAGAGAGATCATCAAAGCAGGTGTGGGTAGTGTGATGGTAGCGCATTTATCAGTGCCCGCTATTGATACCACTACTAATTTACCTACCAGTTTGTCACCCAAAACAATCAATGGTTTGTTAAGAACAGAATTGGGTTATAAAGGACTCATTTTTACAGACGCATTAGAAATGGAAGGTGTTGCTAAATTTTACCCGAAAGGTGAAATTTCTGCGCGTTCATTAATTGCAGGCAATGACCTTTTGTGTTTACCTGGAGATATCCCCGGAAGTATTGCTGCAGTAAAACAAGCAATCGCTGATGGAAAGCTAAGCTGGGATGAAATTAATGAAAGAGTTAAAAAAGTGTTGCTGGTTAAATATAATTTAGGATTGCATCATTTAAAAAAAATTGATACTACAAATTTGCTGAGCGACTTAAATGAGAAAACAATTCATCTGAAAGAATTACTTGCCAAAAATGCCATCACTTTATTAAAAAAATCAAATACATCTCTACTTCCTTTAACTGCAAAAAAAATAGCTTATCTGGGTGTAGGAATTGACAAAAGCAATGAATTTGCAACCCGCCTTTTACTCGATTATAAAGCAGATGTTTTTCTTTTCAGCAATAAAGATGCTGCTACAAAAATTGATAGCCTCATGCAGGTCCTATCAAACTATGATGCAGTGGTGATAGGACTTCACAACTATAGCCGCAGGCCAGCCAATAATTACGGACTTTCTAATAATACGATTGATTTATTGAAGAAAGTACAACAATTCAATTGCATCAATTTTGTATTTGGAAATCCTTATGCATTAAAATATTTGTGTGATGCCAAAAACCTGGTGGCTTGCTATGAAGATGATCTGATAACACAATCAACTGCTGCAGATTTACTGAAAGGCAAGTTCGATGCCAAGGGGAAACTTCCCGTTACAGTTTGTGAAGAATTAAAAGTAGGCGATGGAATTGTGTATAATCAATTCCTTCCTGCAAGCATTCCCTCAACAGTAGGCATGAATGAAGATGCATTAAAAAAAATTGATGAGATCGCAATGAATGGAATTACAAAAGGAGCCATGCCTGGCTGCGTGGTTTTAGTGGCTAGAGATGGTAAAATTGCATACCATAAAGCTTTCGGCTTTACCAACTTCGACAATAAGGAACCCATCAATAAAGATATGGTATATGACCTTGCTTCAGTTACCAAGGTTTCTGCTACAACTGTATCTATTATGAAACTTTATGAAGAAGGAAAAATAGATCTGCATAAAACACTAGGCGATTTTCTTCCCTGGGTTAAAGGAAGTGATAAGGCAACAATTACCCTGAAAGATATTTTATTACACCAGGCTGGATTAAATCCGTTTATCCCTTTTTACAGAGATGTAATTGATACGCTTACTGGTATTCCGATGCCTGCTTATTTTAGCAAGGTGAAAGATGTAAATCATCAGTTTAGGGCTGCAGAAGATTTATATGTTCGAAACGACTATGAAGATAGCTTGTACCAAAGAATTGTAAACAGTAAGCTTACACCTTCCGGGCATTATGTATATAGTGATAATGATTTTATTTTTTTGGGCAAAGTTGTAGAAGCAGTTAGTGGATTACCATTAAACGAATATGCCCGTATAAATTTCTACGAGCCTCTTCAAATGACAACTACAGGTTTTAAACCAAGAGAAAGATTGCCTCTTGGAAACATTGTGCCCACCGAAGAAGAGAAGCATTTTCGCATGCAATTAATTAGAGGTGATGTGCATGATGAAGGAGCGGCCATGTTTGGAGGTATTGCTGGTCATGCCGGACTTTTCAGTAACGCATACGATTTGGCAAAACTGTATCAAATGCTTTTGAATGGTGGAGAGCTAAATGGTGTGAGACTTTTAAAAAAAGAAACCATCGATTTGTTTACTGCCTACAATAGCGATGTGAGTCGCCGGGGTCTCGGCTTTGATAAACCAGAAAAAGACAATGCTACTAGAAAAGAACCTTACCCAAGTGCCAGTGTTTCACCACAAACATTTGGGCATACTGGTTTTACTGGCACTTGTGTTTGGGTAGATCCTTCCCAAAAATTAGTGTACATATTTTTATCAAACCGTGTAACCCCTACTCGTAATAATAACAAATTGAGTCAAATGAATATACGACCAACCATTCAGGAAGCCGTTTATCAGTCAATTTCGAAGTAAATACCTTTGCAGTAGGGCATTTAACATGATACAGTAACTTAGCTATACAATATGTTCAAATGAAAAATATGCAATTTACTTTTCGCCTTTTCCTGGGTTCGATTTTATTGGTTAGTTTATTAACTGCCTGCGGTAATCGTGCACCCAAGGAGGCAAAATATATCCCTAAAGATGTAAGTGCTGTTTTGGTAGCTGATCCCAAAAATTTACACGACAAGTTAGAGAAATCAGGTATTAATATGGATACTTTGATCAATCGCCTTTTTCAGAGAAATGCTGTTGATACAGCAGGCCGTGCAAAATTTTACGAGATAAAAGATGGTGCTGGCATAAACTGGAACGAGAAAATATTTTTCTTCGCGATGCAAAATGCTGAACAAAATCAATCAGAATCAAATGTGTTGAATTTAATTGCGGGTCTTTCAGACGCATCAAAGTTTGAAGCATTTTTAAAAAAGCAACCTTACTTTTTAAACAAAGCCGTACAAAAAGAAAAAAGTTATTCCTATATACTGATCAATAACGAATCTATGATTGCCTGGAATGAAAGCAATGTTATTGGAAGCATTTATCAGAGTAAAATTAAACCTGTTTACGATACAGTAGCTATGAAATTCATTGTGCCAGAAAAAGCGAACATTGAAAAGGAAATGAAGGCTGAAGTAAATAAATATTTTACACAAAAAGAATCTGAGTCGCTTGCAAGTGTTGAAGCATTTGGAAAAATGTTTCAATCAAAATCTGATGGATATGCATTTAGTAGCACGAATAGGTATTTGAGTATACTAGGTTCCATGCCACTTCAGCTTCCTAAATTGGAAGAATTAGTAAAAGATAATTATATCGCTTCTACTTTAAGCTTTGAAGACGGTAAAGTTATGGCAACAGCCACTACTTATACCAATCCTTTTGTGAGTAGTATTTTAAAGAGATATGCCGGACCAACTGTAAACCTTTCACTAATTGAAAACTATCCATCTGAAAATATCAATATGATTATGATGGCCTCCTTTAATCCAGAAATTTTTGGTGGAATATTAAAGCAGCTGGAAGTGGAAGGTTTGGTGAATAATTTTATGGAGAAAACTGGTTTTAGCAGTCAGGATCTGTACAAAACTTTAAAAGGAGATATTGCAGTTGTTGTATCTGATTTACAAATGCCTACAAAAGATGTAAAAGTAAAAAACGATTCAACACTTTCTATTGAAAGAAAACCTCTAGGGAAGATGGTCTTTAATGCACCAGTGGGCGACCCTGTTGCGTTTGCAAAGATTATGAATAAAGGGGTGGAACTAGGCTATTTTACAAAAATCGGAACTGTGTATAATGCTGGCAATTTAATGCGTTTTATGGGCATGTACATGCATGCAGATGAGAAAAATTTGATCATAGCAAGTGACTCTATCACTTATGCGCAATATGTTTCGAATAAAACAAAAGCTGTTATTAGTAATGATGCATTGAATTTGTTTAAAGGAAAATCTGCGGTTGCCTATTTTGATATTGCAAATACCATTAAAGGATTTTTAAGTAATCAAAATGGTAATTATAAAAATTCATTGGTTACAGCCAAAGAAACATTCAAAGACCTGATTGTTAGTTCAGAAAATTTTGACGGAAACTCATTACAAGGGAAGTTTGAAATTCGATTGAATAACGAAAAACAAAATAGTTTAGTAACCCTAACTAGTCTTTTTACAGATATTGCAGTAGATATGAGGATGGCAGCTAAGAAAGAATCAGAAGCTGAAGAAAAAATGTTTCCAACAGGTATGCCAGCCATCATTAGAACGAATTAAAAACCATAGGAACAAAATGAAGCTTACATTGGACCAGTTGGTTCCTTATTCTTTAAAAGATAAAATAAAAAACGGGGGTTCTGACATATGGAACCAGTTAGTAAGTTTTGATCAGGGAGATTTTATTAAAATAGAAGCCCCAAGTGGTACTGGCAAAACCACACTCACGCATTTGTTATACAAAGTAAGAACCGATTATACGGGACGCATCACTTATGGCAATACTGTGCTAGGTTTATGTGATGAAGATGGTTTAGCAGATGTAAGGCAAAGTCATTTAAGTATTGTATTTCAAGATCTTCGATTATTTCCTGATTTATCTGCCAGAGAAAATATTGAGATCAAAAGATTATTAACCCCTCAATTTTCGTCGAAAGAATTAGTGGATGAAATGGCAGAAAGATTGCGGGTTTCGGATATTTTAGACCAACAAATGCGTTTTTGCAGTTTTGGAGAACAACAAAGAATTACTATTATTCGTGCGTTAATGCAACCATTTGATTGGCTGATCCTTGACGAACCTTTTAGTCATTTAGACCTGGGAAATGTTCAACTAGCCGCAACGCTTATTAATGAAGCATGTTTGCAAAGAAATGCAGGGCTAATTATAATGGGATTAAACAAAGATCAATATTTCAACTATCATAGGGAACTTGTTTTATAATCCGCATAGCGCAAATTAAATGCTCGATCAATTATTAAAGAAACTAATCAGAAATGCTGCAGGCCAAACAAAATTTGTACTTGCAGTGATAGGTTTATCAACAGCGCTAATATTGATCCTTTCAGCAGTTCAACTGCAATCGAATTATTATGAATTATTAAATGGCAAAAATAACCAAGATAGCATTGCTAATTTTTTAGTGGTAAATAAGTCACTGACTGATCAGAATGTAGGATCCAGCAGCTTATCAGAAAAGCAGTTAACCGATTTAAAAAAACAAACATTTACAGAATCAATTGGAACCCTTACAGTTTCCAGATATAAAGCATCAATACAAAGCAATAGCCAGCTATTCCCTTTTTATACAGACATCGCATTTGAAAGTGTTCCAGAAGAATTTATTGATGTAAACACAAAGGAATGGCACTGGGATGAACAAGCTTTGTTTCTACCAATAATAGTACCAAATCAATTTTTAGACTTTTATAATTTTCAATATTCTTTTTCTCAAAACTTACCGCAGCTTACACCGCAGGTGGTAAAAATGGTTTCTTTTAAAGTTACCATACAGGGTAACGGACAGAGTTATCATTTAAATGGTAGAGTTGTTGGTTTCAGTAATAGAATTTCATCTATGCTGGTTCCGCAAAATTTTATGGGCTGGGCAAATTATAAGTTTTCCTCTACATCCACCCTGCGACAACCTTCAAGAGTAATTATCAAAACAAAAGATGCAGGTAATCCGGAACTGAATAATTATTTAAAAAAAGCAGGGCTTATCACAGACGCTGATAAAACAAGGTTTAGCAGATACCGCCAGGTAGTAGATTTTGTAGTAAATATATCTGGTATAACAGGCTTACTGATGTTTACATTTGCCCTCTTGATATTTTCTCTATTTATTCAATTAACAATAGCATCCTGTAAAGAAGAAATTGAATTATTGATTTTGATTGGCAACTCTCCAAAGAATATTGGAAGATTTCTGATGAAACGGTTTTTTCCACCGAATGTTTTCATCATTTTGATTGGACTAATAAGTGTTACAATTGCGCAATATTTTTTAGCAAATTATCTCATTTCAAAGCAGGTGATACTAAGCCCCTACATATCGCTTTATACGATTCTTGCAGCTATTTTAGTTTTGATAGTAATTGCAGTAATGAATTATATTACAATTCAAAAGTATCTACGATTGCAGCAACGCACTAAATAATTAAGCTTTTAAGATCCCTTCTACAAACTCAATAGATAAAGGTTTAGTGATATAGTCGATTACAAAATCATAACTACGTGCACGATCTCTGTCTTCATTATCAATTGAAGAAGAAAGCATCACCACTTTTGATTTGTGCTTGTAATGGGTATATTTATTTAAGAAATCCCATCCGCTCATTTCAGGGAAATTGATATCCAATATAATTAGGTAGTCTTCGCCCTCTTCTTCATGTGCTTGTAGAAACTTAAGTGCATCTTCTGCTGTTGTAAAGATTTCAATTGGCATGTCTTTAATAGCAACTTGAATAATTTTCTTATTCAACATATTAGTTAATGCATCATCGTCTACTAGTAATACTTTCTTATACTTGGCAACCAATCCAGTACTTTCAAAATAAGAGTCGTTCTGATTGAAAGACAGTTTATGATTTATTTTGAAAATAGTACTATTGATGATTTGGATAGATTGTTTTGCCTCTAGTAAAAGCAACTGGCGTTCTTTATCGTCGATGAACTGATTATCGATCAATTGAATTATTGATTGGATTTTTGCATATTCATGACGTAGTTCATGGGAAGTAATAAACGAAAGTTCTTTCAGTGTATTAATGCTCCTTTGTTTGTGCATTTCATACTTTACTTTCTCAGACATGTCTTGAGCGATACACAAAACCTGCTCTATATCTGTCCCTTGTTTCTTAAATATAGAAACGGTAGTTTGATAATAGGTATAGGAGCCTTTGGTGTTCTTAATGCGAGCCTCAACTGTGATTTTTTCCTTTGATTTTAGTTTATTGATACTTTCGAAAGCATCTGTCATCAAAGCATGGTCTTCTGGATGCACAATAGACTTAAAACTAGCTCCCTCGATATTTTCAATAGAAAGATGATTATAAATTAAAAGTGCATCTAAGGCGGCGTTACGTATTATAATTTTATGCTCTTTCAAGTCATAAACAAATACCAGATCAGCGAGGCTCTTGAACACTGTTGCCAGCAAATTCGCCTTTTCATCTGCACTATAATGATCATTCAAAAAAATAGAGTTCATTTCAAGAGCTTTTATTAAGGGGGGGGTTAAATCGTATTTCTTATACATTAACTCAAAAATAGGTCATGTTATTATACAGACTACAGTAAAAACACCCAAATTTAACACGTGTTTTACACGGGAAAAGTAAATAATGTCTTCTGTTATTTCGTCAATTACTATAAAAATAAGGTGTAAAACCTCGTTTTTACACGGTGAAAACACCGAATTTTTTTGTAGAAAAAAATCATAACTAACTGATTGTCAATATTTTGATTTATTTCACACAATAAGGAGTCTTTTTTCGACGTTTATAGTGATTCGAGACATATTAATTTAGCTAACAATTCAAACGTAAGATTATGAAAAAATTATCCTTATTAGGCAATTTGGCTATGGTTCTAGGACTTACTATTCTAGTTGCATCATGCCAAAAACAACAAGACGCGGTTGCCACAACAACAACTGCTACAGATGCGGCAGTAATTAAAAGCGTATCAGGCGAAGGTTATTCTGGAAAGATTAGCCGAGATGAGGCTGACGAAATGGCCAAAACTTTTAAATCGAGCGCAAAAAGTGGTTCTACTGAGTATGTAGAATTCAACATTAAAGACCTTCAAACTTATTTGGCTTCTATTCAAGCTAAATACAAGGCTGATAAAGTTTATGTGAATTTTGCGGTTTACGACCAGGCAACTGCTCCAGAACCAAAATTAGAAGGCAGACAAACTGTTTTCTTTAGCGGTAATAATGTTACAGGAACTAGAAATGGAGATTCCCGTACTGGATTTGGTGTGAGAGTTATGATGGACTACATGAACCATGGTAACGTTTATCCATAACACTAAATTGAGTGAATGACGGTTGTTCTGTTTGAATTACTAACCCTATTTACAGCAATATTCTGTTACAAAGACTTAAAAGCAACAAAAATGGTATTATTTATACCATTTTTGTTGCTTACTGTGTTTGTAGAGTTTATTGGTTATCTGTCTGTTATATACGCAGTTCAGGACAAAAACTATTGGATTTACAATATATTCACCACGGTTGAGTTTATTTTCTATGCTTATTTATTTGAGCAGTATTTCAAATTGCCATTTTTAAAAAAAGTAGCTAAGTATTTTATTCCTCTGATTATTGTTTTTTCAATTGTGAATTTTATTTTTATACAAGGCACAGAACATTTTCATACCTACACACTTTTATTTGGGTCATTTTTTTTGGTCCTTTTTTGTTGTTGCTACTTTTATGAGTGGGTACTACCCGAACAAATTAATCAGAACCTGCTTAAACAACCTTTTTTTTGGGTTTGTGTAGGATTACTGTTATTTTACCTGGGGTCAGTAATTATTAATGCACTTTACGAATATTTGCGTAGCAGCGATATGGTTGAAGAAGGCAAACATATTTATGGATTAATCAACAGAAGTTTAATAGTAGTTTTATATTCTTCTTTTAGTATATCATTCATTTTATGCCGAAACAACAGGAAGAATTCCTCATTACCATTGTAGTTGCATCAGTATTTTTTGTGCTGATTGGGATATTTTTAATGATATTGGTCTTCTTCTTTTTACGTAGACAACGTAAAAACAAAATGGAGAAAGAAGATATGCGTAATCGCTTTGATCAAACGCTTCTAAACACCCAGCTCGAGATCCAGGAGCATACTTTCAATTATATCAGCCAAGAGATTCATGATAATATCGGACAGATCCTAAGTCTTGTACGCATTAATATGAACGTACTTTCCGAGAAATTCGGGGAAGATCAATTCGACACAACAGACGAATTACTAGGCAAAGCAATCAGAGATCTGAGAAATCTTAGCCATAATTTAAATAGTAATCGTTTAAAAGAGATCGGAATTGTGGAAGGGCTCCGCTCATTAATTATCCAACTCGATAAAACAGACAAATATACAACTGAATTTAGTGCCCCTGAGAATGCGTTATCTTTTATGAATAACGACCATTGCCTAATTCTTTACAGAATGGTTCAGGAGGTTATACATAATATTCTCAAGCACGCCAACGCAACTCATATTAGTCTTGAAATCAAACCTAAAGGAAATATTTCTTACTTTGTAACCATTACAGATAATGGCAAGGGATTCGATATGAAAACATTAGAGAGTCAGAATACTGGCATTGGTCTGCAAAATATCTTTTCAAGAGCCAAACTGATAAATGCCACTGTAAAAGTAATAAGTAAGGAAGGTGAGGGAACTTCCATTATTTTTGAGATATCAAATCAAAAGATCACTAAATGACCACGACGATAGCATTAGTTGACGATCACGAATTACTCAGATCTGGCTTAGCGGCCATCGTAAATTCTATAGAGGGGTATCGTGTAATATTGGAAGCCGATAATGGTCAGGTATTTATTCAAAATCTGAAAAATAAACCAGCTCCAGATATTATTCTTCTCGATATTACCATGCCAGTAATGGATGGTTATGAAACTGCAGCATGGATTAAAGCAAACCTGCCTGAAACCAAAGTATTGGTTTTAAGTATGCTAGAAAACGATGGAGCAATCATTAGAATGCTTAAACATGGTGCAAGAGGTTATATATTGAAAGACAGTAACCCAAAAATATTTCGTAAAGCCCTTAACAGCATTCGCGATTCTGGTTATTTCATCAATGAACTTGTTAGCAATAAATTGATGCATTACATCAATCAAGAAGATTCTTTAGACGCACAGGTAATGCCGATACAAACCTTATCGGAAAACGAACTGACTTTCTTAAAATGGATTTGCACAGATAAGACATATAAAGAAATTGCGGATGAAATGAATTTGAGCCCGCGTACCATTGATACTTATAGGGACAATCTTTTCAAAAAACTTCAAATTAAAACAAGAACGGGCTTGGCAATTTTTGCAATTAAAAATGGCATCATCGATATTTAGTTCAACAAAGTTTCTAAAAACTCAAAGGATAAAGGCTTACACATATATTGCAATACCGAATTGTAAGCAAGCGCTTTTACTTTATCGCCTGGAACAATAGAAGAAGATAACACAATAATTTTCGACTGAATCTCAAATACACAATAGGATTTCATAAAATCCCAGCCATTTTTTCCAGGAAAATTAATGTCTAAAAATATAAGGTAGTTACCTTGCGTATCATTTAATTCAAGCCAATCTAGCGCTTCTTCCACTGATAAGAATACCACTACCTCCATTTCAGGATGAACAGACTTGATGATCTTTTCATTAAGAATATTAGTTAACACATCATCATCCACTAATACAATTTTTGAAAAATCTTTTGAACTATTATCATATCCCACAACTTTTAAATGATCTTGTACCGTTCGCACTTTGCACATTATTAGATCAGAACTTTCCGGTTTCCTGTCGAAAAGTGACGCCTCAATTTGATAATGACCATACACCTGTTCGCTATTTTTTATATGCAGATCACGAATAACTAAATCTCTGTTTTCTAAACTATTGATACGATCAATTAATTGATACATTGCAGGCAGGTCGTTCGGACTCAATCTAGCTTTAATTGATTCAAAAAAATTAGAAGAACTTACTATGATTTCCCAATTAGAAATGGGATTAAATGAATTATTATGGAAAATAATTTTGTAACTGTTTAACTCAAAAACAAAAATTAAATCTTCCATATTACCAACCAGCCTTTCTAAGAAACGATTCTTTTCTTCCAAACTATAATCATATAAAAAGAATTGTTTTTTCATCATACCCGTTAAATATTCTTTTGAAATAAATTTATATAACACTGAAACCAAATATTGGTTGATACCCGATAAAAATCCCCTCCTAGAAAGGAAGGGATTATTAATTTGATGGGGAGCACCCCTAATTGCTACACCATCAACTTACTGGCATCAGACTCGGTGAGTTAATTGGTTAGCCTCCCAGTAACTGTAACTATTCAGTAAACGAGTCTTGTATCCAGCAACATTTTTATATAGGGATTTATGAACTTACTTATAAACAATTCCAATCAATTTTGCCCTAATCACATAACAAAAATCAAACATTTAATAAGCAAGTCTTGTAGCGGTAAACTTGAATCTCATGTAGGTGTATTGCTACAAATAGTTATACAATTGCTGTATTCGCTTAACTTTATCCCATGCATTTCATAAGCATCCCCTTTAATAAAAGCTATACCCGATTCTTCTTAAAGGATACCTTTCGTATCACCTGGCTTTGTATGCTCTTTTTTTGTTTTGGAAATCTTGGAATTGCTCAGAATAGCATACCATACATTGGTAACTGGAGAGAACATTTACCTTATCAACATTGCATACAGCTAGTAAATGGCGATAAACTTTATACTGCTACAGAAGACGCAATTTTTTCTATCCATGCCAACCAAATTACCCGGTATACAAAAATGACTGGCTTAAATGATATGGGTATTGCTGCTATTTCCTGGGATGAGGCAACTGCACAGTTGGTTATTGCATATACGAATAGTAATATTGATATTCTCAGGGGGGCTATTGTAAAAAATATGGGCGACATAAAAAGGTCTTCCATCAACGCAAACAAATCGATCAATCAAATTTTTTGTGCAAACGGACTAGCTTATTTAAGTGCTGGCTTAGGGGTTATTGTGGCTGATTTAAATAAATATGAAATAAAAGATACCTGGTATTTAGGTAGCAATGGTAGTCAGGTGAAAGTTTATGGCTTCAATAAAGATGCGCAATTTTTTTATGCGGCTACTGAAGAAGGACTCAAAAAAGCAAATCAGCAATCCCCTGATCTTTCTAGTCCAAATGCATGGCAAAATATAAGTGGCATTGCAGGCTTAAGTTTTGGAAGCATAAACAACATTGTATCACTGAATAATAAGATGGTTGTTCAAAAAAATGATAGCCTCTTCATTCAAAACAATGCAATATGGTCTTATCTGTTTAACGACCCAAATTGGCCAATACTTTCTATGAATAGTAATGGAACCGAATTAGCAATTACACAAAGAAAAAATGACGGGAGTTCGCGCGTTCTAATAATTGATGACAAAGGAAATATCCTCCAAAATATTTCAAAAAGCGCTGTCATTTCATTTCCAAAAAATGCCATTAAAATCGGGAGTGATGTTTGGGTAGCCGATTATTTTGGAGGACTCATTAATTGCAATGCAAACTTTGAGCAATATATTCCAAATGGACCTTTAGGTAAATCCAGTGGTGAGATGATTTTTCAGAACAACCAATTAACTGTAGCTGCTGGTGCAGTAAATGATGCATGGAATTACCAATATGACCGTGATGGCATTTTTGATTTTTTAAATGATAGATGGACCTATCAAGGTTATTATAATCGACCACAACTAGATTCTGTATTCGATTTCATCAGCCTGGCTACAGACCCCGACGATGCGAGTATTTGGGCGGGTAGTTATGGAGGAGGCCTAATTAATATATACGAGAGCGCTATAACCATTTATAAGCAAAAGAATTCAACACTTCAGGCAGCCATTGGCGATCCGAATAGTTATAGAATAAGTGGCTTAGCATTCGACCAAAATAAAAACCTTTGGATTAGCAATTATGGCGCTGCTAAAAATCTTCAGGTTAGAAAAAATGATGGAAGCTGGAATGCTTTTCAAGTGCCTTTTAACCTTACAGAAAATGCACTAAGTCAGATTGTTATTGATGATGCAAACCAGCTATTTATTATTAGTCCAAAAGGAAATGGGCTTATCTGTTATAACCCTGGGAATAATGTGGATGCTGTAAGTGACGACAAATGGAAAAACTTTCTTTCGGGAACTGGTTTGGGTAATTTACCAAGCAATAATGTATTGAGCATTGCTAAAGATAAAAATGGGTTTATTTGGGTGGGAACCGATAAAGGCATTGGAATCATACAATGCAATACCGAAATATTTAGCGGATCAGGTTGTGATGCCTTATTACCAATTGTACAACAAGATCGATTTGCCGGATATCTATTTCACGACGAAACAGTTCAATGTATTGCAGTAGATGGCGCAAATAGAAAATGGATAGGAACTAAAAACGGACTTTGGTTAATTTCTCCAGATGGAGATAAGATCATCTATCAATTCAACACTGATAATAGCCCATTACTTAATAACGATGTGAAGAAAATAGCTATTAACCCGATCAGTGGGGAAGTCTTTATAGCTACTATTAACGGGATCTGTAGTTTTAGAAGTACCGCAACTGAAGGAACAGAAAAGAATCAATCTATATTGGTTTTTCCCAATCCGGTCCCCACAGGATACAATGGCAGCATAGCCATCCGGGGAACTGCAAACAATGCATTGGTTAAAATTACTGAACTTAACGGAACACTAGCATATCAAACCAGGGCATTCGGTGGACAGGCCATCTGGGATGGAAAAAATTATAAAGGACAAAAAGTGGCCAGTGGCGTTTACCTTGTTTTCATCAGAGATGAAACTGGCAATGAAAAACTCGTTACTAAAATTGTAATTGTTTCAGGGCGTTAAATGATTAATCTTTTTCTACTTTATTTGCTTTAAAAAAAGCAGCTCTTTTGGGTCTGGGGAATGGCTCTTGATCACCTTTTAATCCATACCATAAAACCATATTGAATTCTAAATCTGGCACTGCATCTTCTTTTGCAAAATCATATTTTTCAGACCTTCTTTGCCATTCATTCATGGCAGTATTTTTGTCTTCCAGATTAATCATACTGTTTCGAACAGTAAAACCAGTACTATTTGCCTTTGTATCAAATACCCTCCATAGAGGTGTTGCAGCAGCATCATATTGGCTCATAGGTGGAATACCTAAAATTAATTCCATGGTGCGTAAGATGGAAGAAGTAGAATACATGGTATGATCAACGATTCCTCTTTTTACAAATCCTCCAGCCACATAAGCAGGACTCCTATGAGCATCTACATGATCAGCGCCATTTTGTGCATCATCTTCAACAATAAATATGGCAGTTTCGTTCCAGATAGAACTCTTACTCAGATATTCAATAAACATTCCTACCGCTAAATCATTATCTGCTACATGCGCATTGGGAGTTGGTCTACCTTTTTTTAATCCCTCCGTATGATCATTTCCAAAACGTACTGTGTTAAAATTAGGTACTGCACCCGCAGCTAATAAAGAATCAAAGTCTTTTTTCCACTGACCAAATCGAGTAGTATCTTTTACCATTCCTGTGAATCCAGTAAAATAAGGACAAAGATGGTCTTTCAATACCGGAATATTCGGTTTGAAGTTATCTGCGAATTCACCATAAGTTCGGTAACTAACCCCTGCTTTTTTACAATGATCCCAGATAAAACCTCCTTTATTATTTGCCACTTCTCTATTACCTTCTGCATCATAACCACCGCCCCTTCCTCCATAACTATTTACCCAGTTTTTTTCTAAGAAATCGGTAGCATAAGCTCCGGTTGTCCAGTTATGACCATCTGCACTCACTTCACCATCTACATAAAAATTATCTAGTAAAACAAACTCATCGGCCAAAGCATGCTGATTTGGTGTGATGTGCTCCCCAAATAAAACCAATCTTGGCTCCCCATTCCCTTTCTTCATATCGCCAAGAACCTGATCGTAAGTTCTATTCTCTTTAATCACATAAAAAACATATTTGATGGGGCTCTTCTCACCAACTTTCATGGGTATGGGGTTCCCGATTTCTCCTTCGGCAAGAGATTCTTTTTCTTTTTTATAAGGCGTATTATTATATACTTGTTTTGAATAAATAGCAAGTTGTTCTGCAGTAGGTTCTTCAAAAATGCTCATGGAGCCTTTAAATAATCCACCGATATACTGAACATTTTTGGGCCGTTCCAAATCACCCTGTTGATAATTTACCTGTTGTTTATTTCCAAATGGATTGGGACCATAAGGATTAGCCATGGAAGAAAATCCTTTTCCATTAGCAACAAATACTTTCTTCCCAATTGTTTTCACATTTGTAGGATACCAACCAACTGGAATAAACCCCTTGCTTTTACTGGCACCAGGTTTACTAACATCAAAAACAGCTAAACAGTTATTGTCTGCATTAGCAATGTATAATGTTTTTTCATCCGAACTTAAAGCAAGAGCATTGGTAGTTGATCCATTGGGTGCATCTGGAAACAGAGCAGCATTCAGCACTTCTATTACTATTCTTTTACCCGCATCAATAATGGAAACCGAGTTGTCATTTGAGTTAGCAACATACATCCAATTACCCTTCTTATTAAGTACAATATCATTGGGATTATCTCCAACGGAAATCTGATCAACTATGTTTTTTTTCTCAGTATCAAATACTAATAACTTATCGCATCCCCAGCAACTGATGTACAATTCTTTTTTGTTGGGCGATAAAACGCAGGCAAATGCTTCTCCCCCTAAACTATATGGAATGGCAATTTTCGTTGTTAGATCTACTATATATAATGAACGGTCGTCTTTTGTTACTGCATACAAAATATTCTTTTCATCATCCAATGCAATACCTGCTGGTGCAATTTTATTGGGCCATTTTTTACCAAGAACAATGCTGTCTTCCAAATGCAGCTTTTTTTGTTGAATGCTATATTTTAAAATCCAGTTATCATGTCCACCAGCAGCATACAGAAATTTTTCATCCGCACTAAATGCTAAGCCATACCAGCTCTTTGCAACAAACACAGAATCCAATATTTCTTCAGTAACCGGATCAATCAGTTCAATACTTTGAACACTTTGTCCGTTATTGGTAACAGCCAACATTTTTTTTGATTTACTCACTACCATATTTAAGGGTAAATCGCCTAGAGGAATACCCCTACCAACTGGCGACAAACTCCATCCATTGGGTAAGGTTTTCATTGATGAAGCTAATTGAGTAGCCGTTTGTGCTCCTAAAATTTGTATTGTAAATAGTAAAATAACAATACCTACTAGTTTCTTCATAATGAAAATATTGAAATGCAAAAATAAATAAATGATAAAGCCCAGTTATTAAAAAAAAAAACAAATGATCATGGTTGTTGTTTTTTAAATTCAAAAGATCTGAGTACTTTAAATTTAAATCCCTCTTGTTCTGTGGGAACAACTCGATATTGAATTTGACGTATCATACCAGAAGGAGTATTTGTAACACTATCTACTTTTTGATACACTGGAAAGCGTCGCATCAGGTTTCCTTCTACCAAACTATATTCATCATGTCCCTTATAGCCCATTGAAAGTTTCATATCGTCCATAATATCAGGAAAAATAATGGGGCGAATACCTTGATTTTTATCAGAATAAATACCGAATACTTTTCCGTACCCATTTACATCGCTACTGTATACATATAGTACCAGATCGGGAAAGCCATCATTGTTAAGGTCGTCCGACTCTGTAGTTAAGATTCTGCCTTTAATTTCAAGGGTTATTTCACGAGATCCGGATTCAAATCCTACGGGTGTGATACTCAGGTTATTTTTTTCAGGGTTTTTATTTGTACAATAAACACGATAACCCGCTTTTCCTACTTTCATAGTAGTATCAATCCTTCTATACTGGGCATTCAACATTGATAGCGTAATGAACGTACAACCCAACACCAATAAAAGCCTTTTTACTAACATAATTTTGATTTTAAAACGAGCATCAAGTTAGCTTTTTTTAAAAGAACTGAAAAACCTACTTACATATTTCTACGATACTGACCGCCCACTTCATATAATGCATGGGTAATTTGGCCCAATGAACAATACTTCACTGTTTCCATTAACTCTGCAAAAAGGTTCTCGTTATTGATGGCTGCTTTCTTTAAACGCATTAGTGCTGCATCGCTTCTATTTTTATTGCGCTTTTGAAACTGTAACAGATTCTGAATCTGTTGTTGTTTTTCTTCGGTAGTTGAGCGAATTACTTCACCAGGCAAGATGGTTGGGCTTCCCTTTTTATTAAGAAAGGTATTTACACCCACAATTGGCAGATCGCCCGTATGTTTTAAGGTTTCATACTGAAGGCTTTCTTCTTGAATTTTATTACGTTGATACATTCTTTCCATCGCACCCAAAACCCCGCCTCTCTCTGTTAACCGATCAAACTCTACTAAAACGGCCTCTTCTACTAAATCTGTTAGTTCTTCCATTAAAAAACTTCCCTGATTAGGATTTTCGTTCTTTGCGGTACCGAGTTCCCGATTAATAATTAATTGTATTGCCATAGCCCTTCTTACACTTTCTTCAGTGGGAGTAGTAATGGCTTCATCGTATGCATTCGTGTGCAAACTATTGCAGTTATCATAAATAGCATATAGTGCCTGAAGTGTGGTACGAATGTCATTAAAATCAATTTCCTGCGCATGCAGGCTTCTACCACTAGTTTGTATATGATATTTTAACTTTTGTGAACGATCATTGCCATGATATTTGTATTTCATGGCCTTTGCCCAGATTCTTCGCGCAACACGGCCTATTACACTATATTCAGCGTCCATCCCGTTACTAAAAAAGAAAGACAAATTGGGAGCAAAATCATCAATATGCATACCCCTACTTAAATAATATTCTATAAAAGTAAATCCATTCGATAATGTAAACGCCAGTTGGGTAATAGGATTTGCACCTGCTTCAGCAATATGATACCCACTAATACTTACACTATAAAAATTTCTGATTTTCTCGTCAATAAAATAACCTTGTACATCTCCCATTAATTTCAATGCAAACTCTGTTGAAAATATACAAGTATTCTGTGCCTGATCTTCTTTTAATATATCGGCTTGTACAGTGCCTCTGACTTGTCTGAGTGCTTCTTCTTTTATTTTATGATATATTTCTTTCGGCAAAACTTCATCGCCTGTAATCCCAAGAAGTTTTAACCCTAGTCCATTATTCCCTTCAGGCAATCTTTCAGGAGAAGAGGGGTTATAATAAATAGGTCGTAAAGATGTTTGAAATTTATGACTCAGGTATTTTTCAACTTCAGGCCATTCATTATTTTCATCAATATATTTTTCACAGAGTTGATCAATTGCGGCATTCATAAAAAATGCCAGGATAATTGTGGCCGGGCCATTGATGGTCATGCTTACAGAAGTCTTTGGATCGCAAAGATCAAATCCGCTATATAGTTTTTTCGCATCATCTAAAGTGGCAATACTTACCCCACTGTTACCCACTTTGCCGTAAATATCTGGTCTGGGTGCTGGGTCTTCTCCATATAATGTTACACTATCAAATGCAGTTGATAAACGAATTGCTGGCTGTCCCAATGAAACATAGTGAAAGCGTTTGTTGGTGCGCTCTGGGCCACCTTCGCCAGCAAACATACGGGTGGGGTCTTCCCCTTGACGCTTGAGTTCAAAAGAACCAGCCGTAAATGGAAATTCCCCGGGAACATTTTCCTGCAACTGCCATTTCAAAATATCGCCCCAGTCTTTATATTTAGGTAAAGAGATCTTTGGAATTCTTGTTCCGCTTAATGATATATTTACCAGCGATTGCTTAATGGTTTTATCACGAACTTGATATTCAAAAAAATCAGAATTATATTTTTTAACAATAGAAGGCCATTGCTCAATTAATTTTTGACAATCTCTATCCCATTTTTCCTCGAAATGCTTTTTCATTGAATTCAAAATATCTATTGCATCTTTTGTCTTTGATACAGGATTTTTTTGAATGAGTTCTAGTGTTCCGTTTATCTGATATAATTTACTGGCAATGGCAGATTGTTCATTTGCCCAAGCATCATATGTTCTATTCTGTTCTGCTATTTCAGATAAATACCGAACACGTTTAGGTGGTATAATTTGTGATTGAGTGGACACTACTCCATTCAACCAAGTATCTGGATCTGTTCCAAAAACAACTGTTGTTTTTAATGCGATAGTTTTAACCAGGCGGATAAACAATTCGTTCACACCAAGATCATTAAACTGCGCAGCAATGGTACCCACTATTGGAAGTTCTTCATCCTTCACTTCCCATAGTTGATGGTTTCTTTTATACTGTTTTCTTACATCATGCAAGGCATCTAATGCACCTGCTTTGTCGAATTTATTGATACAAATAATATCTGCATAATCTAACATGTTTATTTTTTCAAGTTGAGATGCTGCACCATATTCTGGAGTCATGATATACAAACTCAAATCACAAAAATCTAAAATACTGGCATCACTCTGTCCAACCCCTGCACTTTCTAAAATAATAAAATCAAAACCGGTGCTTTTACATATATCAATGGCGTCTTGCATATAAGCACTCAGCGCCGTATTATCATCACGGGTTGCCATGCTGCGCATATATACCCTTGGGTTTGAAATAGAATTCATTCTAATACGATCGCCCAACAAAGCACCTCCTGTTTTTTTCTTTGAGGGATCTACAGAAATCACCGCAATTGTTTTATCGGTATAATGTGCCAGGAACCTTCTTACTAATTCATCAGTTACGGAACTTTTACCAGCCCCTCCTGTACCCGTAATCCCTAAAACAGGAATTTTTTTCTGCAATTCTGTGAGCTCAATTTTTTGGAAATTTTTATCATTTTCAGCATTCGTAATTTGTCGGGCTACTATTCGAATATCCTTTACCTCTGCTAGTTGCAATGCTTGGGGATATTGAAAAGAATGGGGTAATTCAAAATCGCATTGTTGCATCAGGTCTTCAATCATGCCTTCCAATCCCATTTGTCGTCCGTCATCCGGACTATAAATTCTGCTAATTCCATATTGATGAAGCTGCCGCATTTCTTCTGGTAAAATGGTACCACCTCCCCCACCAAAAATTTTAATATGGCTGCACCCATTTTGGTCTAACAGGTCTTTCATGTATTTGAAAAATTCGAGGTGCCCGCCTTGGTAGGAAGTTATGGCAATCCCCTGCACATCCTCTTCAATGGCACATTCTACAATTTCAAGTACACTTCTATTATGACCAAGATGAATAATTTCTGCACCCTTCGATTGAAGAATTCTACGCATTACATTAATGGCAGCATCATGCCCGTCAAATAAACTTGCTGCTGTAACAATTCGAATTTTATGCTTTGCTGTATAAGCCATTTACTACCTCATTGAGCTGTAAAAATACAGGATTGGCAGCAATAGTTAACGCTTGTTAGTTTTATTTGGAGATTATAATTTTGTCCAATAGATTGTTTTAGAAAAAATGCCTTTTCTAGCTATGATCTTTATTCGATTTACTTCTACTAACAACTCACAATTGGCTGTTTGTTTTTTGGTAGGATTCGTCATTTCAGAGACCCATTTTCCATCTTTGAATTGAAGGTCTTTCAACACAACAAATTTCTTCAAAACACCAACTCCTATAAAACCTAATTCTTTTCTAGAAATCTCAATAATACCTCCTTCTTCTGTTTTCCATTTTCCACTAAAGTCATTTGTGGCTCTTTGTGAAAAAACAGCAGTTTTCATCAACATCAAAAACAAAATCACCAAAAAAGATTTGCTAATAACCATAGCTTAGTTTAGAATTTAAATGAATTAAGTTATTGCCTGTTTGTAATAGTATTTTCTTGGAAAACCATTTATCTGACAAAAGATCAAGCATGATTTTACAAAATAATCTTATAAATCTGTACAGTTTATTCTGATATTTGAAAAACATATGACAAGGCAAACACCCAAAGAATGGTTAAAGTTTTATCTCCCTGCTAAGATTGCAGACACTTGACTGAATCGTTGAAAATAAGAAGCAGGCGCAGATGACAATTCGGATAATAATTTTCATGATTCTACATTTTTTTGCATACAAACACTATTGGCCACGTCAACATATTGTCCATAATTTGGTGTTATCTCGAATCCTATTTTTTGATAGAGTTGAATGGCTTCGGGTTGATTTTTTCCTGTTTCAAGAATACACTTTTCAAACCCTAATTCTTTTGTCCATGATTCGAGACTATTAACAACCATTTGAGCAAAACCTTTCCTACGAAATTCTGGCTGTACAAACATTCTTTTAATTTCCATGGTACCAGAACCCCACTCACGAATGGCTCCACAGGCGATTGCGGTTTTGTTTTGATACACCAGAATTACGTACTTAATTTTATCAGTTTTATTAAACTGAGCATAAAACGCATGATCTTCGCCATCTCGAAATGCCAGGTCAGCATCTAAGAATGCTACTAAGGATTGGAAATCTGCATTACTCGAATCGGTTTTAATAATTTCAATCATTTTTTGCAAAGTCTGTTTAGAGAACAAGGGAACTATAATATGTAACCTGATTTGAAAATTTACTTAACTTCAATCACAACTTATCTATATGTCATTCGAAGTTTTTGTTGATCATCGCCAAAGTTCTCCCGTAATTACACTTAAGGATAATCTTACTCAAACCAGTGCTGAAATTTACGCATTTGGTGGAATACTAAATGCATTTAGCATCCTTATTGATAAAAAAAACAACAACCTTGTAGCTGGTTTCAACTCCGTATCAGATGCTGTTGAAAATATAACCAATGGATTTAAAAGTGCTAAACTTTCTCCCTTTGTTTGTAGAATGAATGCTGGAAAATATATATGGGAAGAAGAATCCATGCAGATAGAAAAATGGTTCCTGGGCAAACACGCCATTCATGGAATTATTTATGACGCAGTATATCAAATACAAACTACGAAGGCAGATGATCAAAGTGCCAGTGTGGAATTATACTATTCTTATCCTGGAAATGTGAAGGGATATCCTTTCCCATACCTGATTCAGGTTTTGTGGAAATTGGAAAAGAGAAATAAACTCACTGTAACCACTACGATTACGAATGCAAGTGCTTTAAATATTCCCATAACTGATGGTTGGCATCCCTACTTTACATTGGGTGATTCAGTTGATGATTATACTTTACAATTTAATTCCACACAACAAGTAGCATTTGACTCAGAACTTATCCCAACAGGCAAATTGATCAATGATGAACGATTTATAAATGGTCAGTTGATGAATGGAATTTTTCTTGATAATTGTTTTTTATTGGATCAAAAATCTGGACATCCAACCTGTATTTTAAGAAATAAAAATTTGCAACTCATCATTGAACCAACCAGCAATTATCCATACATGCAATTCTATACACCAGATGATCGGAAAAAAATTGCCATCGAAAATTTAAGCGCAGCACCGGATGCTTTTAATAATAAAATGGGGCTCCATATTTTGGAACCCCAGGAAACAATAAATTTCAGCACCACTTACTCTGCAGTAAAGCTTTAGTTTACAATTTTTCCACTGCAATCATACTAATCTCTACATTTACACCTCTGGGTAAACCTTTTACAGCTACTGTTTCACGGGCAGGAAAATCGCCTGTAAAGTAAGTGCCATATACGGCATTCACTTGCGCAAACAAAGACATATCGCTTAAGAAAATGGTAGTTTTTACAATATGCTCGAAACTGATTTTTGCTTCATCAAGTACTGCCTGAATATTTTTCATTACTTGATGCGTTTCAGCTTCTAAACTGCTATGTTCCAATTCTCCAGTGGCTGGAACAAAGGCTACCTGTCCGCTTAAAAATACCATCCCATTAGCACGAACGGCCTGACTATATGGGCCAATGGGTGAGGGTGCTTTATCTGTGTTGATGACTTGTTTTGGCATATATTTTATTTTGGATGGCAATTTGCTGCATTTCCATCAAGCTACCAACCTAAATTTGCAGACTAATAAAAACAAATGCAGATTGTTGTAAAAGCTAACAAGGAACAGAAAGCTACCCTCGAGTCTATGGATTGGGTAGAAGGCCTTGTAATTCAATGGTTAGAGGACAACACATACAGGAAAGATGCAGATGCTTACTTCGATCTTTGCTACGAGGAAGAAGGCTGGACCTTTCATGAAATAAAAGAAAGTCCCGTATTTATAAACGCAGTTATCCAAATTTCTCATGAATTACCTTCTAATGCTATTCGCATGAACGCCTGGAATAGTTTTTTAAATAGATCTGTATGGGAAATTGCTTCAAATAATGCTACACTTAATCAAAGCGCATTAAGGTTTCTGGAAAGCATAGGAAGAAAAGGGATCAACGTTCCAGATGAACCAGGTTTCATTGCTGTTCGCATCATTGCAATGATTATTAATGAAGCCTATTTTGCTTTGGAAGAAGGTATCAGTTCAAAAAATGAAATGGACATTGCAATGAAATTAGGTACCAACTATCCCTACGGACCCTTTGAGTGGGCAGGCATGATTGGGCTTAACAAAATTGCAAAACTCCTGGAAACACTATATTTAAGAGACGAACGATATGAAACTGCACCTGCGCTTTTGCAGGAATTGGTTACTAAAAATGATTCTAACTGAATGTAAGCATGGGGCTAATATTACAAATCGATACCGCAACAGAACATGCAAGTATCTGCCTGAGCAGAAATGGCATTCCATTACTTTCTGCAGAAAGTGCTGACCAGAAAAACCATGGTTCATTTTTACAGCCTGCTATTCAGGAACTCATGGCAAAATATGGTGAGAAATTAGCCGCTTTAGATGCTATTGCCGTAACTGAAGGACCAGGTTCATATACTGGATTAAGGGTGGGACTTGCCTCTGCAAAAGGGATTTGCTATGCTTTACAAATACCCTTAATTACTATCAATACACTAAAGGTTATTGCGGTTTCATCAATAAAATCAAAAGCTGACGACGCCAATAGGTATGCCTATATTCCCATGATTGATGCAAGAAGGATGGAAGTTTTCACAGCCGTATATGATCAAAAATTAAATTTTATTGAATCCCCCCAGGCAAAAATCTTGGACGAAAACGCTTTTCTATCCATTTTAAACGAGAAACCAACCATTTTCTGTGGCTCAGGTTCTGTTAAATTTCAATCCATTTGCCAGCATCCACATGCCATTTTTTCAACGTTACAACATCAAGCAAAAGACATGAGTGCATTGGCATTCAATGCTTTAGAAGAGAAAAGTTTTGCCAACTTGGCTTATTGTGAGCCTTTTTACCTAAAATCTTTTTATACGCCTCCTCCAAAAAAATGACTACACTCTTACATATATTGGCAAAATATTTAATTTAAAACCCTTAATTTTGTATACGTTTTTTAAGTAATTAATTCATTTTCTTAACCATAAAACTCCCCCCCATGAGTCAAACAATGCAATCAGTAGTCTTAAATGCCAGTAAGGCAGCTTTAAAGGTCGATTTTATTCATACCAAGAAAGCGTCACTGATTTTAAGGTCTATCAACCACAAACTTCGTCAGCAAATCATTAAATTATTGGATGAGCAGCAAAAAATGACTGTTACCGAGATTTATGTGAAATTGCGACTTGAGCAATCAGTGGCATCTCAACATTTGGCAATCTTAAGAAGAGCAGGTATTGTAGCTACCTCAAGGGATGGAAAGTTCATTTATTATTCTGTAAACTATACACGTTTAGCAGAGGTAGTAGCATTTGTTGAAACCCTGGTAGGTTAATTTCTACCTTACACCCCTATTTAATTTTGACTGACTTTCTGGCCATTTCATATTGTGGCTTGAAGCTTGCTATTATCTTTGCTTAAAATAAATGTCATGTTTGTTGAGCAATTATATACAAGCTGTTTAAGTGAATCTGCGTATTATATAGAAAGCGAAGGTGAAGCAGCGGTGATAGATCCACTTCGAGATATTGAAGAATACCTTCATATGGCGCAAAGCAGAAATGCAAAAATCAAATACATATTTGAAACGCATTTTCATGCCGATTTTGTAAGCGGTCATTTGGATCTGGCAACTGCAACAGGTGCTACCATTATATATGGACCAGGCACTGTAACTAATTTACCAGTGCATATTGCAAAAGATGCTGAAAGATTTAATCTTGGCAAATTGCAGTTAGAAGTATTGCATACGCCGGGCCATACCTTAGAAAGCAGTTGTTATTTATTAAAAGACGAACAAGGTAAAGACTATGCGATTTTTACCGGAGATACTTTGTTTGTGGGAGATGTTGGTCGCCCAGACCTTGCACAAAAAGCCAATGAAATTACGATGGAAGATTTAGCAGGAATGCTATATGATAGTCTTCAATTTAAAATTTTTCCCTTAGCTGATAATGTAATTGTATATCCAGGTCATGGTGCAGGAAGTAGTTGTGGCAAGAGTCTTGGCTCTGAAACGTTTAGTACCATTGGCGAACAGAAATTAGGAAATTATGCATTACAACAACCCGATAAAGACTCTTTTGTAAAAGCGGTTACAGAAGGTTTGCAGGCTCCGCCCAGTTATTTTCCTATCAATGCCAAAATCAATAAAGAAGGATATAAAAATATCAATGCAGTTATTGAAAAAGGAATGAATGCATTGTCTGTTGATGAATTCAAAAATAAAATGAAGGAAGACAATATATTTATTTTAGACACGCGTATTTCATCCGTTTTTACTGAAGGTTTTATTCCAGGATCTATAAGCATTGGCTTAGAAGGAAGGTTTGCCGAATGGGCAGGAAATCTCTTGCCATTCGATCAATCTATTTTATTAGTTACTGAACCTGGTAAAGAAAAAGAATCCATTGTTCGATTGACTCGCGTGGGCTATGAAAAATTTGAGGGCTATTTAGCGGGTGGGTATGCAGGTTGGGTTGCTGCTGGTGAAAAATACGATATGATCATCGATGTGGAAGCTGATGAGTTAGCCATGGATATTCCTTTTGACCCTAATTTAGTGGTGATTGATGTAAGAAAAGAATCAGAATTTGCAGAAGGCCATGTAAGTGTTGCCATAAATATTCCTTTGAACGATCTGATCGATCCTGCAAGTATGGCAAACCTTGAAGACACCCACAATATGTATGTGCATTGCGCTGGCGGGTACAGAAGTGTTATAGCTCTATCCCTTTTAAAACGCCAGGGATTTAATAATGTAAGAAATGTAATTGGAGGCTTTGCACAAATTAAATTACTCGAAGATAAAATTGAGATTTTAAAATCAGATCCCATTGAAATAAAATAAATGAAAAGTCCCGAAAGAAATACTCTCGGGACTTTTTTATTTCACTATTAAATGTGCATGTTTTTCAGAATCGAATTCCCATTTCCAACGACGATGACTCCATAAATAATTCGCTGGTGTTTTTCGAACTGCACGCTCTACATGTTCTGCAAAAATTTGAGTGAGTTGTCCATTTGCAAACTCTCGCGGAGTTGTAGTAATCAGTTCCAGATCCACTCTAAAATAACCACGCTTAACCTTATAAAAGTGCCCGAATAATACCACTGTATTTTTTTCCTTTGCCCCTTTTTCCGGGCCAACCACAAAAGGGGTTAACCTGTCAAAAAAATTCACCCAATGTGCCTTGAACTCACTTGGTGGGTTCTGGTCTGCAGCCAATCCCATGGCATACCTATCTTCTACATAATCACTGAAGTTGTTTTTGAAATCAGACGCGGGTATTAAAATGGTTCCATTCTTTTGTCGCATTTTTAACATTATCCGATCCATCACTTTATTACTTAGTGGCTGATAAACGCCTATAAATGGATACCGGCTTTTCAATCCAATATTTAAATTAACGATCTCCCAATTGAAAAAATGACCACACCCTAATTGAACATTTTGTCCACTTTCATAATGATCGTTCAACACTTCGTAATTGGCAGAAAATCTTTTTTGTAATTCTTTATTGCTAATCGAAAACATTTTAATGGTTTCGAAAATCATGTCAATAAAGTTGTGATAGAAATCCTTTGCAATCCGAACTCTCTCTGCTTCCGTTTTTTCGGGAAACGCAATGGATAAATTTTTCATCACAATTGGTTTTCTATAACCAAATCCATAATATACCATCGCATAAAAAATGTCTGCAATAAAATACATTATTCGCCATGGTAACAGAGACAACAGGTAGAAGAATCCATACGTTATATAAAACATGGCAATTGCTTAAAAGCTTATAAAATAATATTCTGCAGAAGTTCACTTTTTTGTTGGTGATCTGTATTGTAATGCAATCCCCTGCTTTCTTTTCTAAACTGTGCACCTTTCACAATCAAATAGCCCACTGTAATTAAATTTCTTAATTCAGATAGTTGTGGAGATACTTTGGTAGATCGATACAGTTCTTCCGTTTCTGTAAATAAAAGATCTAATCTTTTCATTGCCCTTTCCAAACGCACATCTGTTCGAACTATACCTACATAATCACTCATGATCTGTGTGAGTTCTTTCTGACTCTGAGTAATTAAGATCATTTCTCTAGGATCGCTTGTTCCAGTAGCCTTCCAATCAGGGATACGATATTCGAATGCAATATCATTCACATTATTACAACTGTCTATAAAACATCTGTGTGAGAACACCATCGCTTCCAGTAAACTATTACTTGCTAAACGGTTTGCACCGTGCAAACCAGTACTGGCACATTCTCCACAGGCATATAAATTTTGTATAGAAGTTCTACCCCACTCATCTGTTTTTACGCCACCACAACTATAATGCGCAGCAGGTGCTACGGGAATCATATGTTGCATGGGGTCTATTCCCAGACTTAGGCATTTTTCATAAATATTGGGAAAGTGATGAATAAATTTTTCTTTATCCATATGCTTGCAATCTAAATACACGTGCTCAGTTCCCGTACGCTTCATTTCATTATCAATGGCACGTGCTACAATATCTCTAGGGGCAAGGTCTCTTCGTTCATCATACCTTTTCATGAAAGCCTCGCCCGTTTTATTTCTCAATATTCCACCATCACCTCTTACGGCTTCTGTAATTAGAAAAGAAGGAGAAACCCCGGGTTCATATAAGGCAGTTGGATGGAACTGAATAAATTCCATATTTTCTATCTTACCCTTTGCACGATATACCATTGCAATACCATCGCCAGTTGCGATCTTAGGGTTTGTAGTAGTTCGGTAAGCCTGTCCGCAGCCCCCAGAAGCTAGCACGGTTATTTTAGATAAGATTTTTCCAATCTGATTGGTTTGTTTATTTAAAACATATACCCCATAACAGGTAATATCCAATGTTGATTTTGTAACTAAAAAACCAAGGTGGTGCTGCGTAATAATATCAACCACAAAACAATGATTGATCAATTCAATATTCGGTATCGATTCCAATCGATCCAGCAAAGCGCGTTCCATTTCTTTACCAGTAACGTCTTTGTGGTGCAGTATTCTATTCTCACTATGTCCGCCTTCTTTTCCTAAACTATATTTCCCTTTTGCATCCTTATCAAATTCTGCACCATATTCTATAATTTCTCTGATTCTTTCCGGCCCTTCTTTCACTACAATTTCTACAATTGAATGATTACACAATCCATCCCCGGCAATCAAGGTATCTTCAATATGTTTCTCGTAGCTATCATTTTTTTCGTCCCACACTCCTGCTATACCGCCCTGAGCATATTTGGTATTTGTTTCCTCAGCATCTGTTTTAGTGATGATGGTGATTTTTTTTTCAGGCATTTGCTCAGCTACTTTTAAAGCATAAGTTAATCCTGCTATGCCCGATCCTATTACCAGGAAGTCTGTTTCCATGATGACTAATTCTATTAAAAATAATTTTTATGCCGGATCTATCCAGGCACCACTGTCTTTCAAAAGCTGGATCAATTCGTTCACCGCAATACTACTATCAATATTTTTTTTCATGATCTCTTTGCTTTTGTACAAAGTAATTTTTCCTGCACCACTTCCTACATATCCAAAATCGGCATCTGCCATTTCACCCGGACCATTAACAATACAACCCATGATTGCAATCTTAACGCCTTTTAAATGATGCGTTACACTTCGAATGCGAGCCGTTGTTTCTTGCAAATCGAATAGTGTTCTACCACAACTCGGACAAGAAATATATTCCGTTTTTGAGATCCTGGTTCTTGTTGCTTGTAAAATACTGAACGCAGTATTATTACAAAATTGTTCCGCGCTTAGATTATTTAAATAATTCCTGCCAGATGCATTATTCACCAATGCCGTATGATAAGAGTTAGCAGTTAACCCAATACAAATTCCATCCCCAAATCCATCTAAAAACAAAGCACCGGTTTCTGTTGAAAAGTGAATCAGGTGTTCATCCGCGGAACTCCAGTTACTATCTGTAATTAGTATCACAGGGTTTTTGATATTTCTGGTATTTAGTTCCATAAACATCCTTCTCACAGCTGGCATGGCTTGTTTATTGGTACTGCTTAAACAAAGCACCACATTTTGTTGATTGGCAATCTCATCTAAATAAGTGTAATCATTGATTGAAGTAGTATCTGAATAACAATCAATCATCACAAAATTCATTTCCAGATGTTTGTATTCGGAATCAATAAAACCGGCTGCATCAAAAATGGGGAAATATTTTTCAGGATCTTTTGATTCTAAGGCAGCCATCGGATAACAAATTACTTTTAATGTTCCCGGCAACTTAAAATCTACTTTTTGATGACCCGTAAAAATATAATCAGCAGCTGTATCGGCAATATTCCATTTATCAATTTCAGCATTGTAATGGTACCCAATAGCCGAAAGGTCAGAAGCCCTGATTGTTTGCATTTTACTCAGGTCAGCCACTACTACCGGAACTTGTTTTGCGCCAATATTATTTACTGTGAAGCTTTCTCTTCTAGCATATTGGAATGGGTTATAAGTAGGTTTGTCAATAGGTGGAATAGCATTATTGGAAGGGACTTTAGTGATGGTAGTATATCGTTTCACCAAATCTCGGCAAACGGGTATTTCAAATTCCGGGTCTTCTGTTAAACTAACCCTTACAGTATCTCCGATTCCATCTTCTAATAAAGTACCTATGCCTGCTGCACTTTTTACTCGGCCATCTTCCCCATCGCCTGCTTCTGTAACACCCAAATGTAAGGGATAGGCTTCACCAAATTCTGCATCCATTTGTTGGATCAATAATCGATAAGCCTGAACCATCACTTGCGGATTGGAAGCTTTCATACTCAATACAATATTGTGGAAACTTTCATCCCTTGCAATACGTAAAAATTCCATAGCACTTTCCACCATACCCATAGGTGTATCACCATACCTGCTCATGATACGATCGCTCAGGGAACCATGGTTGGTACCAATACGCATGGCAGTTCCATATTCTCTGCAGATTTTTACTAGGGGTGAAAATCTTTCGCGAATCCGATCGATCTCTTCTGCATATTCAATATCGGTATAGTCTATTTGTTCAAATTTTTTCTTATCAACATAATTACCCGGATTCACCCGAACCTTTTCAATAATTCTTGCTGCAATTTCTGCGGCATTTGGGGTAAAGTGTATATCCGCGATCAGTGGCGTAGCATATCCCCGCTTTCTCAATTCATTTTTAATATTCAATAAATTCTCTGCTTCAAATTTACTTGGGGCTGTAATACGCACCAATTCGGCTCCCGCTTCAATACATCGAATAGTTTGCTCTACTGTAGCCAACGTATTCATCGTGTCGGTAGTAGTCATGGTTTGTAAACGAATAGGGTTAAAGTTTCCCAATGAAAGATCGCCCACTTTCACTTCTCTGGTGGCCAAACGTGCTATTTGCGTTAGCGAATTACAATACAATTGCATAGTAGAATTATGTGTTACAAATCTAACAGTAAAATATTAGAAAGGTTCTAAAACAAAGCCGGCAGAGAGTGCTGCCGGCTAAAAAATAGTATGATGAATTATCTTTTCCCCTCTAAAAATCCCTGTTGCTTTAATATAGATTTTAAAAGGTCTAACCTGAACGACATAATATTCGCCTCTGGCTTGCCATCCATATTCATTACAAAAAAATAAGGGTGGCGGTTTTCTTCTACCCAACCTACGATCCAACAAAGTGTTCTGCCATTTTTAAGGGTACCTGTTCCGGTTTTATAAGCGAGTTGATAATTGGCATTAGTTTCCTGAACCATTACCTTTTTTACAATTTCCTGGGTTCTTTTTTGAAAAGGCAACTGATTAAAATATAGTTTTTTTACAAATCCCATTTCTTCGTCTGCCGTAATTTTCAGGGTATTATCTAACCAAAATACATCCACAGGAGATACGATCTTCATAGAACCATATTTCAAACTATCTAACCAATATTGCATCGTATCCTTACCAATTCTTCGCGCTACTTCCTGATAATAAGGTAAAGCAGATCTTTTGAAAGCCTCTTCCATGGTAAGATCTTTGTTCCAGGTCTTGGCACTATCTCCACCCGGAAAAGGGCGAATGATACCATCCCATTTAATGATCATTTTTTCATTCACAATCCTACCAGTTTCAATCCCCACTAAAGAATTCACAATTTTAAATGTCGATGCAGGCAAATAAGCCGAATCTCTGAAACGCGCAATATTGTGTATCATAAACTGTCCGCTCCCATTGTCGTACAAACCGAATGTACCCACTACCCCTTTTTCATCGAAAAAATGTTGCAGGTCTTTATCTATTTTTACATTATTCGGAGAGCAGGCTGAAATAACAATCAAAAAAGTCAAAAAAATACCTGAAAATATAGATCGCATAATTGTGATTTAAGGGTGCAAAGCTAGCCCAAAACTCCGAGTTCCTTTCCAACTTTAGTGAATGCTTCTATGGCTTTATCTAAATGTGCTTTTGTATGGGCGGCACTCAATTGAACCCTAATTCTTGCCAGCCCTTTTGCAACCACTGGATAGAAGAATCCTATCACATAAACCCCTTCTTCTAATAAGGCTGCTGCGAATTGTTGTGCAACGGTTGCTTCATATAACATGATGGGAACAATAGGGTGATCACCAGGTTTGATGTCAAAACCAGCTTCCGTCATTTTAGTTCTAAAATACCTGGTATTGTATTCCAGTTGATCGCGTAATTCAGTTGTTTCAGTTAGCATATCTAAAACCGCAATTGATGCCCCTACAATACTTGGTGCTACGGTGTTTGAAAATAAATAAGGCCTACTTCTTTGGCGCAACATTTCGATCACTTCTTTTTTGCCAGAAGTAAATCCGCCACTTGCCCCTCCCAAAGCTTTTCCTAAAGTGCCTGTGATGATATCTATTCTACCCATCACACCCCGATATTCGTGGGTACCCCTTCCGGTTTTTCCAAGAAAGCCAGATGAGTGGCATTCATCAATCATTACAATAGCATCATATTTATCTGCGAGATCACAGATTTTATCTAATTGTGCAATGGTTCCATCCATACTGAAAGATCCATCCGTAACAATAATTCTATTTCTTAATGTAGCAGTTTCTTTTAACTTCTCTTCCAGGTCTACCATATTATTATGCTCATAACGATATCGCTGTGCCTTACATAAGCGGACGCCATCAATGATGGATGCGTGATTCAAAGAATCGCTGATGATTGCATCTTGTTCGTTAAACAAAGGCTCAAACACACCCCCATTTGCATCAAAAGCCGCAGCATATAAAATGCTGTCTTCCGTACCTAAAAATTGAGCAATTTTTTGCTCTAATTCTTTGTGAATATCTTGTGTACCACAAATAAAACGAACACTACTCATACCATACCCATGGGTATCAATAGCTTTATGCGCCGCTTCAATTACTTTAGGGTGCGATGAAAGTCCGAGGTAATTATTTGCACAAAAATTTAAAACAGTTTTGCCATTTACGGTAATTTCTGGTCCTTGTTCACTGGTAATAATACGTTCACGTTTAAATAATCCTGCAGCATCTATTTCTGTTACTTCTTCTTGAATTCGATTTATAAAATTCTGATTCATATTGGTATAGTTTGAGCTCAAAGGTAAGGGAGTAAATTAAACTGACCTGTCAAAAATAGGTTACCCTCTTTGTTAAATATTTGATCATTTTGAACTTATTTCAAGCCAATAAAAAAGGAGGCTTTACCTTTACTTAATGAAACGAGTCTTGATCCTTCTAGGATTTGTGGCACTCATGAGCGCCTGTAGTAAATCATCCAGCCCTGATCCTGTTACACCTCCATTACCACCTGTATTAGCACCCTTAAATACCGATTTTATACGTGGGGTTGATCTCTCTTTTTCGCCAGAAATTTTATCAGCAGGAACCATTTTTAAAGATAACAATCAAGCTAAGGACCTTGTACAAATATGTAAAGACAAGGGCCTCAACACTGTTCGACTTCGTGTATGGCATACCCCTATTGATGGCCATTCTGGTTTAGCAGAAGTAGTAGATTTTGCAAAAAATTTAAACACCAAGGGATTCAATATCTGGCTCGACATTCATTATTCAGACAGTTGGGCTGACCCCGCAAATCAAACTAAGCCTGCCGCTTGGAAAAATGCAAGTTTTACTGATCTAAAAGACAGTGTTTATCAATATACCAGCCGCTGTATTCAATCATTTAAAACTGCTGGCATCAATTTGAAAATGGTTCAAATTGGCAATGAAACAAATAGCGGATTTTTATGGGACCTTGGAAAAGTAGGTGGTTCATTTGATAGTAATTGGGGTAACTATGCTTTGTTGCTCAAAGAAGGTATTCGTGCGGTGAAAGATAATAGTAGCACTACAAAAACCATGATTCATCTGGCTGGCTTTGATTCAGCAGACTGGTTTTTCGGAAATCTAGCCACACAAAATGTTAGTTACGATTATATTGGGTTAAGTTATTATCCTGTTTGGCATAGCAAAAGTCTCGACGCATTATCAACCTCTCTTACGAGTTTAATCAACAAATACCAAAAGCCCATTATTATTGCAGAAACTTCTTATCCTTTTACACTTTTATGGAACGACTTTACCAATAATATAGTGGGCACCACGTCTCAATTAATTCCGGCATATGATGCAACGCCTGATGGTCAGAATGCATATACTAAAGCGCTCATCGATTTGATGCGCAAATTGCCTAATCAGCAAGGCCTTGGCGTTTGCTGGTGGGCGCCAGAATGGGTAAGTTTTAAGGGAACAACAGCCACCAATGGTTCGAGTGCAGAAAACCTCACTTTATTCGATTTTTCAAATAATGCATTACCCGCATTATCTAGTCTTGGTAGTTACCAATAAAAATGCCACCTCAAGGAATGGCTTTACCTATTTACATTAATATGAGTAAGAGGATTAAATGGCTATTTTCTGTATCATGGCTTTAATAATACAAATGAATAGTCAATATTTCGAACCTCTTACATTATTCCCTAACAAAACGATAGCCCACACCCTTGATAGTAATAATTTCCAGATTTGGGTCTTCTTTTAAATAACTCCTGATCTTAGTAATATACACGTCTAGGTTTCGGCTATTAAAAAAGCTGTCGTTCCCCCAGATATGGTTAAGTAATTCACGACGATCGATAATGGAGTTACTATTTAAGTATAAATATTTTAATAATTCTGTTTCGCGATAAGAGAGCTTCTTGTCGATGCTGCCAAATCGAAGAATTTGTTTGTTCAGTTGAAAATGATAATTGCCAATTTGAATGGATTCACTTAAGGTAATTGTGGGCTCATCTTTTCGTACCCGAAGTGCATTCTCAACCCGCACAATGAGCTCTTCCATACTGAATGGTTTTTTAATATAGTCGTTTCCGCCAATTTTAAAACCGTGAACCAGGTCTTCCGTAAGTGTTTTTGCCGTTAAAAAAATGATAGGAATATCATCATTTATTTTTCGAATATCTTCTGCAATTTCAAAACCACTTCGATGAGGAAGCATTACATCAAGTATACAAATATCTGGTTGTTCATCTTCAAAGCTGCGTAACACATCGGCACCATCGGTTTCCATAAAAACCTCAAAACCCCTACTCTCCAAAGTTTCCTTTACAATTTTTCCAAGAAATAATTCGTCTTCCACATACAAAATTTTGATACTCATACTTTCGGCAGTTTAATCATAAATCTACTTCCCTTTCCTAATTCTGTTTCCAATTGAATAGCACCTTGATGCTTACGCACAACTTCTGCCACATAGCATAGCCCTAATCCATATCCCTTAATATTATGGTGATTACCAGACGGAACCCTGAAAAATTTATCGAAAATCTTATCTGCATATTCTGCTGAAATACCGATACCATTATCTGAAACAGATAACTGTACTTCATTGGAAATGGAAGCCATTTCAATTTGTATAGAAGGGCTTGATTTACTGTATTTCAGGGCATTGTCTAATAAATTATAAATAACACTTGTAATATGCATACGATCGGCAGTAATTGTAAAATCGGGGCCAAAAGTTTTGAAACTAATATTTGCACCTTGTTTTTCAAATTGCAATCGCATACTATAGATCACTTCATCTACCAATAGTTTCATGTCTACTTGTTCTTTCTGAAGTTCGATTTCTTTGTTTTCAAACATAGATAGCTTCAATACTTTATCAACCAACATACTTAAACGTTGTAATTCAGCGGCAGATATATCGAGGTATTCTTTTGTTTTTTCCGGGCTTTCTAAGGCATTGAAATTGCGCAATGCTTCAATGGCCACATTTACGGTTGCTATAGGTGTTTTTAATTCATGTGTAATATTGCTGATGAAATCGTTTTTCATCAAAGCAAGTCTTTGTTGAGAAAGAAGGTTCCGATATAAAAAAAGAAATGTAATGGCAATAAAAGCTACCAATAATAGAGATAAGCCCATTTGAGGCATCATATTCCCCAGCAGAAAAAATGTGGGCACATCAAAGCTTGCCTGATATGCGTTCTTACTAAGAAAACCAACTGGTACTTTTGAAGTGGCATAATCTGTTCCAGCAAAATTTTCTGGTTTGAATATACTATCCTTTGTAATATGAAATACAGCATTTATTCCATTTAACACAAGTGCCTTTTTATAAACAGAATCTATCTGCTCAATGGATATCGTATCATTTAAGACCCTTGATTTTACCAGTACATCTTTAGCAACCAAATTGTGCGGAACACGCGGCGTTCTTCTATTTTGAGGTCCTTCAAATTCTGGTTGATGCTTCAACTCAACCTTGGTTCTTTTCAGTTCTTTTCCTGCTTCTTTCAGCCCTAAATTAAAACCCTCCTGTATGAGTTGAGTAATATTAATATTCGTTGATTTGATTTTCCTATGATGAGAACTATCTGTACTATGCGTTATTTCTATTGAAGACGGAATATGATCGGGGTTCTCGTTTTGCATATTGATATCATCTTCCGATGAATCAATATTCGTTGAAAAAGACATTTCAGCACCTTGTTCATTCGTATTGGTAGAAAAGCTAATTCGCGGAATTTTTGAGTTTACCAATTCAGCCACATCGCCCATAAAACTATTTTGTTCAGGGATGTATTTATAGAAGAAAGAGTCGCGATTTAATCTCTGTGCCTGCACTTTGTACATGGTTTCGCGAAATACCACATCCGTGGTTTTCTTAAAACCAGAAGCCTCTTCTGAATAAAGTTTATGTAACCAGTACACCTGAAATCCAGCAATCAAAATAATAGCAGCAATCATCAGAAAGCGGGCTATTTGTAATTTTGATATTCGAGATTTGAGCATATTCATTTACTTAAAGTACAAATGTAATGCCCCATTATTCCCAATTTTACTTTTATTAACCTAAATTAACTTTTATACAAGTTTCATTAACACCTACAATTCCCCTTCTGCCCATCTTTTTCTTAATTCTTTTTTATTGAGTTTTCCAACACTGGTTTTAGGTATTTCAGTCATTGAAATATATTGATCCGGCAATTGATAAGGAGCAAAATGTTCAGACAAAAATGCATTCAATGCGTCTTTTGAAACTATCGTTTCATTTCTAAAAACCACGCAAGCTAATGGCCTTTCTAACCATTTTTCATCGGGTATGGCTATCACACAAGCTTCTTTTATTTCAGGATGCGCCATGAGGGTAATTTCTAATGCCACACTCGAAATCCATTCCCCACCACTTTTAATAAGGTCTTTACTTCGGTCGCTGATATTCATATAACCTTGTGCATCCAAAGTACCTACATCACCTGTTTTAAACCATCCATCTTCAGAAAAAGAGAGATGATTGTCGTGATACTTATAATAACTCTTAATAATCCATGCACCCCTGATTTCAAATTCACCTGCCGTTTCACCGTCCCTTGGTGCAATTGAACCATCTTCCATCACTGCTCTAATTTCAACACCTGGCAATTCAATTCCCTGCTTTGCTCTTACCGCTAATTTTTTATCATCACTAAGATTGTCGTGAATATTTTGCAACCTACTGGCTGTTCCAATTGGTGAAGTTTCCGTCATGCCCCATGCATGTACCCCTTTGATTCCAAAATCTCTTTCAAACGCATCAATTAAACTTGGCGGTAATGCAGAACCACCAACCATATATTCGCGCAAAGCCAGTTTTCCTTTTGGTGGATTTTTTTTCAAGGCATCATATACCCCCAACCAGATAGTGGGTACACCATTTGCTACTGTAATTTTTTCTTGTTCTAATATTTGAATGATGGCATCGGGTTGCAAATGCAAACTTGGCAAAATCATATCAGAGCCTGCAAGAATACAAACATAAGGAAAGCCCCAAGCCATTACATGAAATTGAGGTACGATCAATAACACCCGATCACGAACTGAGAGGTTTGCAGCATTGGGCATGAGCAATGCAAGGGCATGTAAGTAAGTGGACCTATGCGAATACAAAGCCCCCTTGGGGTTTCCTGTTGTACCGCTGGTATAACATAGACCACAGGCATCATTCTCTTCAGAAGGATACCATTGATAATCGGGTAAGCCGGTTTTTAAAAGGTCTTCATATAAAATGAAATCGGGAAGGCTTGTTGTAAATTGATCAGGCGCATTGAGCAATACATATTTTTTTACTCCTGTTGTATAGGGTGCCACTTTCTCAAAAAGGGGTACCAGTGTGGCATCAATAAAAATAATCTTTGCTTCTGCGTGATTTACTATAAAAATAATTTGCTCTACACTGAGCCGCACATTCAATGTATGGCAAATTGCGCCGGCACCTGGAATGCCATAATATAATTCTACATGTTGATAATGGTTCCAGGCAAATGTGGCAACACGGTCGCCCGGTTGCACAGCAAGCTGATGCACTAATGCGCTGGCCAATTGCTTTGCTCTTTGATGAAGATCTGAGAAATGATATCGATGCCAGATTCCATCAGGCAATTTGGTTACAATTTCTTTGTGAGGAAAGACCCTATTTCCATATTCCAAAATGGCATGGGTAGTTAATGGAAAATTCATCATTAATCCTTTCATATAAAAGCTTTGGCGTGAACAATCGAAGTACTATCCATCATTGGATAGTGATAAACAAGTTAGTGTATTTTAAGAAAAACTAAAAAGCCCAATTTGGGTTAGAAGGTTGGATGAGATCCCAAAGATTTCCATATAGGTCTTCAAATACTGTTACAATTCCATAATCTTCCACCGCAGGTGGCCGAACAAATCGGATGGCATCTTTTTGCATGCATAAATAATCGCGCCAAATATCATCAGTATACAGAAAAAGAAAAACTCTGCCCCCCGTTTGGTTCCCAATTCTGGAAATTTGTTCAGGTGTTGCCGCCCTTGCTAAGAGTAAACAGATATTAGAATTACCGGGTGGGGCTACCATTACCCAGCGTTTGGTATCTGACAGCTTGGTATCTTCTACCAATGTAAAATGAAGTTTCTGGGTATAAAAAGCAATTGCTTCATCATAGTCTTTTACTACCAAAGCAATATGTGCAATTTGCTGTCTCATTGTGGTTTCTTTTTGCTCTCCTTCTTTTGCTGAATCTCTGAAATGATTTCGAAAATAAAGTTATCTGGCCCTTGTTCATTTCAATATTATTTTATCCGTGTGAAAGAGGTCTTTTTTTAATCATGCCGCCCTTAGTATCTTTTACGCTACTCATCACTACAAATGCGTGGGGGTCAATTTTTTCTAATTCTGCTTTCAATTTATTTAATTCTAAACGAGTAATCACGGTATACACAATATCGTTCTCTTTTGTGGGTCCCTTTTTACCATAACCCTGTCTGCCACTATACAACGTAACACCTCTTCCCATTTTATTAATGATCATTTGCCTTATTTCAACAAAGTGCGAAGAAATAATGGTAACGCCTGTATATTCTTCAATTCCCTCAATGATAAAATCGAGTGTTTTGGATGCTGATAAATAAGTGATCATACTATACAATGCAATTTCAATAGATAATAAATAGGCAGCCAAAGAAAAAATCATCACATTGATAATAATAATTACATCGCCCAAAGTGGTTCCTAATTTTTTACTCAAAAAAATGGCTAATACCTCAGTACCATCAATCACCGCGCCACCTCTTACTGCGAATCCAATACCTCCGCCCAAGAACATTCCCCCGAATATGGCAACTAGTAATTTGTCGTGCGTTACAAAAGGAAAATCAATAAATGCCACACAAATGGAAAGCCCAGCAATGGCAAGCACCGTTTTTATAGCAAAAATTCTTCCCATGATTTTATAACCTAAAAACATGAAGGGAATATTAATGGTAATGATTAAAAGATATAGTGGGATTTTGGTTAGGGTTGAGATGAGCAATGATATACCTGTAGCGCCACCATCAATAAACTGGTTGTTGATTAAAAAACCCTTTAAGCCAAACGATGCAGAAAATATTCCTAGAACAATAAATATGAAATCTTTGAAATAATGAGTGATGGTAATTTTAAATTCGCGATAGCTCTTTGCCACCTGGAAGTCGTTCAACGCTAAACTGCCTTCCTCCAGATTTTTCTCTCTCAAGATGTTGTTTACAATAATCTGTTTCCAAAATGATTTCATTATAAATATTTTTTGACTAACAAAATCAAGTTAGTGTAAAAAAATAAAATATTAATTTTCTTTCTCAAGAATATCTTTCAAAGTAGCTGCACTAATGGCTAAATCTTTCCCTAGTAAATTATCAATGAAAAGATTCATTAGCGAAAAAGGAAATTTATTTTTTCCAAGAAACCCCCATTTTAATCTGGTGATATCATCTGTAATTGGCTCCGTTATCATATACACCTGTGCAATATTCGGGAAAGGCTTGATAAAACGAATTTCAAAATCGATCCGTTGATTCAATTCAATGGATTTTATTTCTTGCTCCCCCTTTCCAAGTTGTTTATTGGCACTTTCCCATTCAACTATACAACCTATATTTCCGTCCTGACCTTTAAACGCAATTGTGGCAAGAGGATCAACCATCCACCATTTATTAAAGTTTCTTTGATGCTTCAAAAAAAGGATATAATCAAAGACCCTACCTACTGGTTGGTCAATGATGATAACTCTTTCTATTATATACTCTTTCTTGATCAATAATGCAGTTACCAGAAATAAAGCAATTAGAATTAATACAATGTATAGGATAATCATAACCGTATTTTATTTACAAAATAAGGGCTAAAATGCTGTATTCGTGAATTATTTGAAAGAAAAAAAAAGGGCCTTAAAGAATATATAAATAATATGAAAACAATCAGTTACATACTCCTAAATTTTGTATATATTTAGATACGCTCTTTTTGTTACTCCCCCCTATTTTAAGTTGTTCTTCAATATGAAAAGTGTGAATAAATTATTTAATGAAACCTTATTAAGAATAAGGGCAAGGTTTCAATTAGTGAAAGAAATTCAGGACGAATATGCTGAAAATGTAGATGCAATTCGTGAATTGGCTAATTCTGACGAACGTGTTCGTTTAATTATTCAGAATATATCAGACATGGTTACACTTGTAAATAAACAAGGGGTGATCATTTATAATAACAATGCAATTACACGCATATTAGGATATAATCCGGAAGAATTATATGGGAAAGACATTCTTGAATTGGTGCATCCTGATGATAAAGAGCGTATTGGTAAAAGATTTAGTAGTCTGGTTAATAGAGATGGAATTGGCCACTTAATTGAATTTCAATTTCGATCAAAATCTGGAAAATACCTTCTTATAGAGAGCATCGGAAATATACAACTAAATAACCCAGCTTTTCATGCAGTTATTTTGATTTCAAGAGATATCACAGAAAAGAGAAAAGTGGAAGATGCCATGAAGGCCAGCGAAGAAAAATTTCGCTCACTCATTCATCATATTTCAGATATTATCACCATCGTATCAGCCAGTGGAGAAATTATCTGCCAAAGTGCCTCAGCCAGGCAGCTGATGGGTTATGAAGAAAATGAATTGAGAAAAAGAAACTTTTCCGAGATAGTTCACCTAGATGATTTGCCAGGTTTACTGCAATCCTTTCAAAAACTAATTGTAGCAGGGGGTGTGAGTGATTTAACAGAGTTTAGATTACTAGATAAAGATGGTAACTATTTTTATATTGAAGCCCAGGCTACCAATCAGTTAGATAACCCCTATATTAGGGGTCTTGTTGTAAATTCGCGAGACATCTCTATTCGAAAAAAAGCAGAAGAAGAAAGAAAAGTATTGATCAAAGAACTTACCAGAAATAATGCCGACTTAAAACAATTCTCCTACATTGTTTCTCACAACCTTAGAGCGCCACTTACAAATCTAACATCAATGATCAATTTGTTAGATTTCAATACAGTAACTACTGATCGATCAATGAAACTTTTAGAAGGCTTCAAATTAACCACTTTTCATCTTAATGAAACCTTGAACGACTTAATAGATATATTAGTAGTAAAAGACAATACCAATATTCAAACGGAGCCTATCCTTTTTGAAAAATCATTGTCAAAAATCATTAAGTCAATTCAATCCCTTTTTACAGAAACAAAGGCACATATTAGTTCTGATTTTTCTTCCGCAGAATTTGTAAAATTCAATGAGCCTTACCTGGAAAGTATCTTTCAAAATCTAATCACAAATTCTATCCGATATAGAAGTAGTGAAAGAGAACCTGAAATTTTGATCAGCAGTAAAATAGAGGATGGGGAAACCATTTTAACCTATTCCGATAATGGCATTGGTTTTGATATTAATCAAGTAAAGGATAAAATATTCGGATTACACCAAAAATTTCATCACCATCCGGAAAGTCGGGGAATTGGCTTATATTTAATCCATGCACAAATAACTTCTTTAGGAGGTGCCATTAGTGTTGATAGTAAGGTAAATATGGGAACTACATTTAAAATCTCTTTTAAAAATTAAGATGATGCTTGATATGGTAATGAGCGTTGACGACGATTCAATGGTTCAGATGATTAGTGAAATAATTATGAGTGATGAAGGTTTCTGTGAGTCGATCGTTAAAATTGAGGATGGAAGAATGGCTTTAGAATATTTTGAAGAACAATCAAAACTCCCTATAGAAAAACAAAAAATACCCGAATTGCTTTTTCTAGACATCAATATGCCCATATTTAATGGATGGGATTTTTTAAATAAATATGATCAGGATTTTAAAAAATTTCATGATCGAACAAAAATCATTGTACTTACTTCTGCAGTTGACCCTGAAACTGAAATAAAAGCAGAAGAACATCCTTTGATTTTCAAATATATTACCAAACCGCTCGAACACAAACATATTGCCGAATTAAAACTTGACCCTATTTTTCAATCAGATTCTCATTCTTGAAAGACTAAATAGCTTCGTTTATTTATCTTTGCTCTTATGTTTGAAAAACCTACCCTTCATACAGTACTATCGCCCAGACTTTTAGACATCTATGATGTTAAAAATAGTATCGTAGTAGTTATCGATGTTTTTAGAGCCACTTCAACCATCGCAACGGCATTGTACAATGGAGCTACCAAAGTGATTCCTGTTGCTGAAGTAAATACCTGTATCGAGATTGGCAAAGAAGTGGGTGGTATTACAGCAGGGGAAAGGGATGGAAAAGTAATTGAGGGTCTGGAACATGGTAATTCACCAGCCGAATATCCCCGTTCTTTTATAGAAGGAAAAACCTTAGTTCTTACAACCACTAATGGAACAAAGCTCTTACACATGGCTCTTAATAATGGTGCAGATGAAATTGTAACCGGATCTTTTCCAAACTTGCAAGCAGTTTGTGAATATTTAGTACAATCCAAGAAAAATGTAGTATTTGGTTGCTCTGCCTGGAAAGACCGGGTAAATATTGAAGATGCTTTATTTGCAGGAGCCGTAATTAATCAAATAAAATCTGCTTTTACGATACATTGTGATAGTAGTTTGATGGCTTCAGAATTATACTCAGCCCAGCAAGGTCAAATGTTTGAATTTATACGAAAAACAACCCATTGGCATCGTCTAGCAGCATATGGACTTGAAAAAGATCTGGAATATTGTGTAACTCCAAATCTTGCCAATATTTTACCAATTTATCGGAATGGCGATCTAGTAGTGGCTTAAATATTAAAATAACAAACATTTCATCCACAATTTTTTCAATTAGCATCCAAAAGCAATCTCCTTTCCTTTACTTTTGCAAATTGCCCTTTTCGAACCGTTGCCAAAAACAATGGTTGGTGAATGGGACAATTGAATTACTATGGCATTACCTTATTTAGTTAAACATATTTACAATAGCGGTACTGAAGAAGTTATTCGCAGGGGCAAAAAAATTCATGCCTTAGGTAATGTGGAATTATTAGAGTACGACGACCTGATGGGTGCAGTTATTTTTAGAGTAAAAGACGATGGTTATGCTACCTATTATAAAGTACACATCACACAATTTAAAGACCCAAAGACTTTATCACTTCGTTGTACATGCCCATATAACCTCTCAGAGATTTGCAGACATAAAGCAGGTGCTCTATTTCATTTACAAGACCTGCTGGATAAAAATTTACTGGGCGACAAAGAAACTGTTTACAACCAGCAACACACGGTGGTTAAAATGAAACAGCTTGATATTAAATTGATCAGGTTGTTAACCAGAAAAGAGAATTTTGAAGCTGCCGAAAATTATGTAAGAAGTACTCGTGCAACTATTCAAGAAGCAAAAGATGAAAGGGTTTTAGCTACGCTAGATTTTGAAGGAGAGACATTTAAAATTCTTATCCAAAAAAACGAAGAAAGGAATTTTGACACAAGTTGCAATTGCCAAAGTGATACTGAACACCCACTTTGCATGCACAAAAGCATCGTATTACTTCAGTTACTTCAAAACTATGGTGCAAACTATTTTGATAGTATCAGAAACTGGGATAAAGAAAAAAATAAGCTTCTTGCATTATATGGGTACTCGCTTACAGACGACTTAAAAGGCAAATTTGAATTTACATATACCGATAACAAACCATTTTTAAGGGTTCTAGATACTAGTATTAAACGAGTTACCACTAATGCAGGCGCTGAATTAAGGCCAAGGACAGTTGAGGCCACGATTAATCAGTTTGATTTTAAGACAGAGTCTGACAAGAATACGATCCTGAAACTAGGCGTAGTAATTACATGCAATGAATTGGGTTATCCATATATCTCACTGGAAGCTATTCAAGGCGAAGCAGATGAAACAGGCACGAAATATGTCTCCAAAACTTCCAAGATCGATCTTACGAAATTTGTAAATACAGAAGTTTTTAGTGAGGACGATAAAATGTTGTTGCAGCAATTGCGGAAATTAATGTCTGGAGAAGTGAATCGTTACTTAAATAGGAACTCGCCATTTAGTGGGATCTGGGAAAATATTATTCAGCAACATAATGATGAGTTACCAGAAGAAACCAGACACCTAATAAATGAATACCTGCATCCGAAAATAAAAAAGCTATTTGCAGAACTGGCAGAAAGTAATTTTCTGTTTTACCTACCAACAAAAAAAATATTCACTACTCAGAATCTTTTAGCTGCGGAGTTTAGTATGCATTTTATTAGTCCTGAATTTGAAGTGAGTTATGCCAATGGATTTTATTCTATTGATTGCAGGGTGAAGCTACCATTAGCCGATTTGAATATCGCTGAAAACGAAACCGAATCTGCCTTGCTATTTCAATACCATAATCAATTTTATACCTGGCAGAAACCAGAAGATATTATGCAAGTGGAGAAATTTTTACCAACAGGTAAAATGGCTATCGCTGCAGAAGATTGGAATACAGAACTACTTAGGTATGTAATGCCGCTTTCAAAAGAATATCATGTACATTTTACAAATGTTCAGAAAGAAGAAATAAAAGATATTAAACCCGATTGGAAAATCCAATTAAAGGAAAAGGGCGACTACCTCCTCTTTCAACCCATTTTTATATATAGAGGATATGAAGTTCGACCTTCTGATAAAGAAAAAATAATTCTTCCAGTGGAAGATAAAATTTTGATTATTCAGAGGAATCTTGAGGTTGAAAAAGAAATGATGCTTCGGATTGAATCATTACATTCTCAATTCATTCATCCAACAGATAGTAATTCATTAGCACTTAAGGGTTCAGACGTTTTAAAAAACAATTGGTTCTTTCTATTTGTAGATGCCACCAGAGAAATGAATATTCCAGTGCTTGGTTTTGATGCATTGAAAAACTTCCGATTCAATACTGCAAAACCTTCTACTCAGATATTTATTAGTAGTAATACAGATTGGTTCGATGCTAAAATTCAAATCAATTTTGGAGAACAGAAAGTAACCGTAGAGGATGTAAAAAAAGCGCTCACCAATAAACAACAGTTCGTTCAATTAGGCGATGGAACACTAGGTATTTTGCCAGAAGAATGGATCAAAAAGTATTCCTTACTTTTCCGTGTAGGCGATGGCAAACAAGGAAATATTAAATTAAGCAAATACCACTTCAGTGTAATAGAAGAACTTTATTTACAAAGAGATGAGGAAGAACTTTTCTTTCAACTGGAAGAAAAGTATGAACGGTTAAAAGAAAATCACTCTATTAAACCAATCCCTGCACCTGAACACCTGAGAACTATATTACGACCTTATCAGGAAAGTGGTTTTCAGTGGTTGAATTATTTGCGGGAAGTACAATGGGGTGGGATTTTAGCCGATGATATGGGTCTTGGTAAAACCATACAAGCACTTAGCTTCTTACATCATTTAAAAAAGGAGAACGGAACCCTAAAGGCGTTGGTAGTTTGCCCAACAACATTGATGTATAACTGGCAAAACGAAATTAAAAAATTTACTCCTGAGCTTAGTTTTTATATGCACCATGGTGGAACTCGTTCCAGGGGCAGTTTAAGCGATACCAATATCGACGTAATTATCACAACTTATGGAACACTGAGAAGCGATATCAAACAATTCGTTGAAGTAAATTTCGATTATGTAATTCTGGATGAAAGTCAAGCCATTAAAAACCCTTCCAGTAAAGTAACAAAAGCTGCAGGTTTACTTCGCGCTAAAAATCGTTTATGTTTAAGTGGTACACCTTTACAGAATAATACATTCGACATATTTGCCCAGATGAACTTCTTAAATCCGGGCATGTTGGGTTCAATGGAATTCTTTAAACATGAATTCTCCATGCCCATTGATAAATTTGGCGAGAAAGAACAGAAAGATCATTTAAGAAAACTATTGTATCCATTTATTTTAAGAAGAACAAAAGAGCAAGTTGCAAAAGACCTCCCTGAAAAACAAGAGATGGTTTTGTTCTGCGAAATGGGTGATGAACAACGTAAAATATACGATGCCTATAGAAATGATTACAGAGATAAGATCTTAGGGGTTGTCGAAAATCAGGGGATTCAAAAATCGCAATTAACCATTCTTCAGGGATTAATGAAATTGCGTCAGATCTGTGATAGCCCTGCTATTGTAAAAGAAGCAGAACGTTTTCCAAATGTATCTGTGAAACTGGAAGAAATTGGTAGAGAGATTACTGAAAATATTAGTAATCATAAAGCATTGATTTTTTCGCAATTCTTAGGAATGCTATCGCTGATTAAAGATAAAATGCGGGAATTAGAAGTAGATTTTGAATACTTCGATGGCAGCAGTACAATTAACGAAAGAGAAGCAGCAATACAGCGTTTCCAAAACGATGATTCCTGCAGGGTATTCCTTATCTCATTAAAAGCCGGGGGAGTGGGTTTAAACCTAACTGCTGCAGATTATGTATATATTGTAGATCCATGGTGGAACCCGGCTGTTGAACAACAGGCTATTGATAGAACACATCGTATTGGGCAAACCAAAAATATTTTTGCCTATAGAATGATTTGTACAGATACCGTAGAAGATAAAATTCTGAAATTACAAGAACGCAAACGGAATCTGGCAAAAGATTTGATTACAGACGACGAAGGATTTGTAAAAACACTTACAAAAGAAGATGTAGAATATTTATTCAGTTAATCACCACAACAAAAAAGCAGCCGCAACAACTAATCGTTTTGGGGCTGTTTTTACATTATTTTTATAAGCGCTATTTTTTAAACTCTACAGATGCAAACAATTTATCTGCGTCTTTTACAAAAGATTCTTTACACTCTGTTGAACAAAAACCTAACACTTTATTCTTAAAATGAAGTGTATCAGACACACCTGCAGTAACAGGCATCCCACAAGAAGGATCTTTCTTATTATCCACCATTGCTTGATCGTAAGACTTAGTAGAATCAGCTGGCATAATAACGGTAGCGGCAGGAGCCGGTGCAGGTGTAAGCACTTTTTCTTTATTTGAATCAGAATTACATGCTGCACAAAATGCAATTCCTATTAAGAATGGTTTGAAGTTGAAAGACATGGACTAAGATTTTATGGTACAATTGTATTCAAAAATAACTAAAATACAAACCCTAAGATATATTTGAAACAGTTCTATTTACCATCCATCCTTTTTTGCCTATCAAGAACCAGATAACCTGCCTATGCATTACAATAGTTCACCGATTTAATTAAACCACTTCCTGATGTACTATTAGCTTGCAATGAAAATAGGTGGCAAACTATTATTGAAAACGTTTATTATTATTCTATTTCAAATGAATATTCGAAACTTTTACATCATTATACTGCTTTCTTTTATTTCTAATATTTCCATGTCGCAATCCATTGGATCTGTAAAAGGAAAATTATTGGATTCTTTATCAAAGCAAATTTTAAAAGATGCAACAGTTTCAATAATGGATGCAAAAGATTCTACAGTAGAAGTTTTCGGGTTAGCAAAAACGGATGGCTCGTTTGAATTAAAAAATCTTTCACTTAAACCATTGATTCTCCATATAAGTTTTCAGAGTTATGAAACCTATAGTAAATCCATTGTTCCCACAAAATCTTATCCGGATATCAATGTGGGTATCATTTACTTACACCCAAAATCGCATGATTTAGGAAATGTTACAGTTACCCAATCACCGATTATCATCAAGAAAGATACCATCGAATTTAATGCAGCAAGTTTTAAAACCAAACCGAATGCCGTCGCTGAAGACTTGCTAAAAAAAATGCCGGGAATTGAAGTTGATAAAGATGGTGCGGTGAAAGCACAGGGTGAAACAGTGCAAAGAATCTTAGTGGATGGTAAGCGTTTTTTTGGTGATGACCCGAAACTAGCTACCAAAAATTTACCTCCGGATGTGATCGATAAAATTCAGGTGTATGATGGATTAAGTGATCAAAGTGCTTTTACAGGTTTTGATGATGGTAATCGGGTTAAGACCATTAATATCACTACTAGAAAAGATAAACGCAAGGGCTATTTCGGAAAACTTTCTTTAGGTGGGGGCAGTACAGGTGATGAAGCAGTTTATGATAATACTATTAATCTAAGTAAATACGATGGCGACCGACAAATAACATTGATTGGCCAGGGCAATAACGTAAACAAGCAAAATTTTACTGGGCAAAATTTATTTGGGGGTGGGGTGGGAAATAGAGTTGGAGGATTTAGTACGGGCGCCGCTACTCCAAGTAGTGGTATTATCAATACATGGGCGGCAGGTTTGAACTACCGAGATAATTGGGGTAAAAAAACACAAGTTTCCGGAAGTTATTTTTTTAACGATCAACACGTGTACACAGATCAAAAAAGTTTTGTCGAAACTTTAGTAAGTGGCAACCCAGACTCTTCAAATCTTAGTAATAATATTAATTCTGCCATAAAGCATAATCAAAACAATCGGGTCAACTTTAATATTGAAACCCAGTTCGACAGCAGTAATAGTATGATTCTAAGGCCAAATTTAAATGTTCAACATACTGATATCAATAACAATTCACAATCTGCCAGCACAAAGGGAAAGGTAAACCTCAATAGTTCTATTGCACAAAGTGCTTCTACAAACGATGGATTCAACGGTTCTATTGATGCTACATTCCGACACCGATTTGCAAAAAAAGGTCGTACTTATTCTATTGCTATTGTATTAGGAGGTTCTACCAACGATGGTAAAGGAACCAATCATTCCATCAACCAATATTATACACAGAATAGGGTTGATACAATTGATCAAATCAATAATAGCAATGCAGACGGCAAAAATTTGAGTACCACCCTATCCTATACAGAACCTATTGGAAAAGGACAGTTGATTGAAATGAACTATACTTACTCTTTTAGTGATAATACCAATGGAAAAAACACCTATGGATTTAATAAATTGTCAAACCAATACGATATAGTGGTTTCTAATCTGAGTAACACATTTGAAAATATTTATAACTCCAACAGGGGTACATTGAGTTATCGGATACAAAATAAATTAATGAATTTGAGTTTTGGATCTGGCTTTCAAGTGGGCTACTTAACCAGTAACAATCTTACAAAAGATACTGCTATCAAACAACACTATGTAAACCTTTTCCCAACTGCAACTTTCAGGTACGATTTTACAAAAACAAAAAATCTTCGGATTAATTATTCGGGGCGTAGTTCGCAACCCTCTGCTTCGCAATTACAACCCGTAGCTGATAATAGTAACCCTTTAAATATTGTGTTAGGTAATCCATACCTAACACAACAGTTTACGCATAACTTGCGTTTGATGTATTCTTCCTTCGAGGTTATTTCACAGCGAATCATCTTTGCAACAATCAATGCCAGCGCCATTCAACATGATATACAGAACTCTGTTATCATTCAACCAAATGGCGCTCAGCTTACACAACCTGTTAATTTAGAGGGCACTTATAATGTATCTGGTTATTTCAACTATGGATTCCCAATTAAGAAACCCAAAAGCAATATGAGCTTTACAAGCAATGTTTCTTATGGCCAAAGTCAAAATTTAATTAATTTAAAACCCAACTACACAAAAAATACCATGGCGGGTGGCACGGTAAAATGGGCAACTAATTTGAAGAACAATTTCGATATGAATGTCTCATCAAATTCCACTTTCAATTTCGCGCGATATACTTTGCAACCCCAACAAAATGCAGATTATTTTACGCAAACATTTTCAACAGAGGCAACCTTTTATACAAAGAGTGGCTGGATTCTGGCATCTGATTTTGATTATATCATCAATACCGGACAAAGTGTAGGTTACAATACCAATATCCCTCTCTGGAATGCAAGCCTTTCAAAACAATTGTTTAAGAAAAAAGAAGCTGAACTGAAATTTTATATGTTCGATTTACTCAATCAAAACGTGAGTATCCGAAGAACCGTTTCCGGAAACAGCATCCAGGATGTACAAACACAAGTACTGAAAAGATATTTTATGATCAGCTTTACTTATAATCTAAGAAAATTCGGAACAAACTCACAAATGCAAAGAGGTAACAATCCAATGAATAATATGATGAGAATGGGTGGAGATAGAGGCCCGGGTGAAATGCGCATATTTAAAGGCGACAGAGGAGAATAGATTATTATTATGCAGTTATAAAGCCGTTCTCTAAGTAGGGAGCTGCTTTTATGCTAACAGACGTTAGGGCGTTAAATGTAAATTTCACAAATAATTAAAGGGTATTCTCTCAATTTTTTATACTTTTGAGCCCTCAAAGAAAAATCAATTAACATTGAAGCAGTTTTTTACACCTCTTAACCCTTTTCAATTGTCTGCATCTTTACCGATGCTTACATCAAAGGCTGCTTTTAATTGTTTACCGCGACCTCGACGCGGTTTCTGATAGGACGAGCAACTGGCACTTGCCCCTATCAGTGGAAAATCCCCAAAAACATACACTACACTATACGTGTTTTCTGTTTACACTTATAACATAAACAAAGTTGGAAACCAAGGAAATTATTGTCAGGGTAGCCACTCACCTTGATACACATTTTGCACAACGTATTACTGATGAAATGGAATCATCGGCTAAGGCGAGGGGTACAGGTATTGCTAAAAGATCACCTGAATATGTAGCAGCTAAAATGTTAGATGGCAAAGCCGTTATAGCTGTTACCAGATTAGGACAATGGGTAGGTTTTTGCTATATCGAAGCATGGGGCCATGGAAAGTTTGTAGCAAATAGCGGTTTGATTGTTTCTCCTGAATATCGCAAGAGCGGTGTTGCTAAGACTATTAAAAAAAGAATCTTTGACCTATCCAGAATCATGTATCCAGATTCTAAAATATTTGGATTAACTACGGGTCTTGCTGTGATGAAAATTAATAGCGACTTAGGTTATGAACCCGTAACCTATAGCGAACTAACTGATGATGAAGAGTTCTGGGCAGGCTGTAAAAGTTGCGTAAACTTTGATATCCTGATGAGTAAAGACCGAAAGAACTGCATGTGCACTGCCATGTTATACGATCCTGCTGATCATTTTAAACCTGAAAAAACTGCAGAGGAATTCAAACAGAATTCAAAACTATATGAACGTTTTATGAAAATAAAACAAAGTAAACTATTGAATATTTTCAGAAAAAAAGATGGTGGAAACGGCGGTGGAAGTGGCATTAAGCAAAAAACTTTCTTCCACGATCTTTTTACTTTTTAATTATTTCAACATCTTTTTACTTTTTAATTTTTACTTTTTAATTTTTCAAATATGAGTGAGTCAAAGAAAGTTGTATTAGGATTCAGTGGCGGATTAGACACTACTTATTGCGTTAAATACCTAAGCGAAGACAAGGGCTATGAAGTGCATTCTATTATAGTAAATACCGGTGGATTTACAGAAGAGGAGCTAAAACAAATTGAACAACATGCCTACAGTTTAGGGGTTAAAACCCACACAACTGTAAATGCAGTGAAATCTTATTATGATAGCATTATCAAGTTTTTGATTTTTGGCAATGTTTTAAAAAATAATACCTACCCATTAAGTGTAAGTGCCGAAAGATTAAGCCAGGCCTTACACATCGCAGAACATGCTAAGAAATTAAATGCTGATGCTGTTGCCCATGGAAGTACGGGCGCTGGAAACGACCAGGTACGTTTTGACATGATCTTCCATATCATGATACCCGGTGTTGAAATTATAACACCCATCCGTGATTTAAAATTGAGTAGAGAAACAGAAATCAGCTACCTCAAAGGAAAGGGTGTAAATATGAATTTCGAAAAATCGATGTACTCTATTAATAAAGGACTTTGGGGTACAAGTGTAGGTGGTAAAGAAACTTTGAATTCAAAAGGTATTTTACCTGAAGAAGCATGGCCAACTCAGGTTACTGCTACTGAAAGCAGGGAAGTGAAATTGCATTTCGAAAAAGGTGAACTAACAGGTATCGACAATCAAAATTTTCAACAACCCACTGAAGCAATTCAATATTTACAAACCATTGCAGGTGCTTATGGTGTTGGTAGAGATATTCATGTAGGGGATACCATCATCGGAATTAAAGGCCGTGTTGGTTTTGAAGCTGCTGCTCCAATGGTAATTCTTAAAGCACACCATGCTTTAGAAAAACATGTTTTAACCAAATGGCAATTAGGTTGGAAAGACCAGTTAGCACAGTTTTACGGAAACTGGTTACATGAAGGTCAAATTCTTGATCCCGTAATGCGCGATATTGAAGCCTTTCTTACACATAGTCAGGAAAATGTTACTGGAAATGTATTTGTTCAGCTATTGCCTTATCGTTTCCACGTTATTGGAATTGAATCGGCTTTTGATTTAATGAATAGCAAATTTGGCAAATACGGTGAAATGAATACCGGATTTACGGGAGATGATGTAAGAGGATTTAGTAAAATTTTTGGTAATCAAATATCGATCTGGCATAAAGTGAATCAAAGTTCTTAATCAACCAGGCAAATCATAGTATATGGCAAACGCGGCAAATCCTAATAAAAAGATTCAAGTTGGCATTGTAGGAGGTGCTGGTTATACAGGTGGTGAATTAATACGCATTTTAGTAAATCACCCAAATACTGAAATACGATTTGTTCATAGCAAAAGTAATGCTGGCAATCCCCTTTATAAAGTACACAACGACCTGATTGGAGAAACGGATTTGGTTTTTGCGGAACACCTTGAGCAAGACGTTGACGTTTTGTTTCTATGTGTAGGCCATGGGGATGCCAAGAAATTTTTAGCAGAAAATAGTGTAGCCTCTCATATTAGAATCATTGACCTATCACAAGACTTTCGTTTAAATGCAAATAATATTATTTCAGATCGTGCATTTATTTATGGATTACCAGAATTGAATAAAAAAGAAATAAGAGCCGCACAAAATATTGCCAATCCCGGTTGTTTTGCTACTGCTATTCAATTGGCATTAATCCCTTTGGCAAAGGCGGGAGTTTTAGACGATGTTTATACAACTGGCATAACCGGATCTACTGGGGCTGGACAGAGCTTGAGTAACACTTCACATTTCAGTTGGCGCTCAAATAATATTTCTGCATATAAAACACTTCAACACCAACATCTAAATGAAATTTGCGAATCGCTTCAGCAGGCTTCAGGGAATCAATTAACCAAGAAAGAATTTATTCACTTTGTACCTTGGAGGGGAGACTTTACAAGAGGCATTTACACAAGTAGCGTAACAAAATCATTGCTTGGATTAAATGAGATAAAAAAAATGTATCAGAATTTTTATGCAGATGCTGCTTTTACGCATATGAGTGATGCTATGATTGATCTGAAACAAGTGGTGAATACAAATAAATGTCTTATTCATATAGAAAAACAAGGCGATAAAATTGCCATTCACTCAGCAATTGATAACTTACTAAAAGGAGCTTCAGGACAGGCAGTACAAAATATGAATCTACTTTTTGGTTTAGATGAAGTTTCAGGGTTACGACTTAAGGCAAACTATTTCTAATTAGAATTGGTTTGCCCAAACATAAAGATGAAACTGAATTTGAATTTTAAAAAAAATATCATGAAACTTTTCGACGTATACCCTATCAATAACATCACCATCACTAAAGCCCTTGGTTCTTATGTATGGGATAATTTGGGGCAAGAATATTTAGACCTCTATGGCGGGCATGCAGTAATCTCTATTGGTCATACACATCCACATTATGTGAAGCGTTTAACAGATCAATTAAATAAATTGGGCTTTTATTCTAATTCCATTAAAATACCTATTCAGGAAAAGCTTGCTAGTAAATTAGGAGATCTTAGTGGCAAGGAAGACTACCAACTTTTTCTTTGTAATAGCGGTGCAGAAGCCAATGAAAATGCGTTAAAAGCTGCTTCATTTTATAATGGCCGCAAAAAAATTATATCATTTACAAAGGCTTTTCACGGTAGAACATCTTTGGCAGTAGCCGTTACAGACAATCCAAATATTATAGCTCCTGTTAATCAAACAGATCATGTGGTTTTTCTTCCTTTCAACAATTCCGAAGCTCTTAAAGTTTATTTTGAGGCTAATGGAAATGAAGTGTCTTCCGTTATCATAGAAGGCATACAGGGTGTAGGTGGTATTAATGTAGCAAGTACCGATTTCCTACAAACGATTCGTAGTCTCTGCAATCAATACAATGCTGTTTTCATCGCAGATAGTGTGCAATGTGGTTATGGCAGAACCGGGAAATTTTATGCCCACGATCATAGTGGTATTGATGCAGATATTTATTCGATGGCTAAGGGAATGGGTAATGGATTTCCAGTTGCTGGCATTTCTATCTCTCCCAAAATTCACTCGAAACATTATATGCTTGGTACCACATTTGGTGGTAACCATTTAGCTTGTGCAGCAGCATTAGCAGTATTGGAAATTATGGAACAAGACGCTTTGATGGCCAATGCAACTAAAATTGGAAATTATATTATGCATGAATTAGCAGTCTTTCCCAATATCAATGAAATTCGCGGAAAAGGATTGATGATAGGGATTGACCTTCCCGAGCATAAAAAAGATGTGAAGAAAAATTTACTTTTCAAGCATCATATTTTTACTGGGGAAGCAAAACCGAATGTGATACGTTTATTGCCTGCATTAAATATTACACAAAAAGAAGCAGATCTATTTTTAGAAGCATTGTCTATCGAATTAAAATAAACCCAATCCATCAACAGAACAGCACATGAAAAATTTTATTTCTGTACATGATGTTACCGATATTAATACACTGGTAAAAAAGGCATTGGCTTATAAAGTTGATCCTTTCAAAGATCGCCATTTGGGTAACGATAAAAGGATTGGTTTGCTTTTTTTAAATCCTAGTTTACGCACCAGGCTAAGTACACAAGTTGCTGCAAAGAACCTGGGAATGGAAGCCATTGTTTTTAATGTAGACAAAGAAGGATGGTTACTTGAATTTGAAGAAGGCGCCATAATGAGTGGTAATTCTGTAGAACACGTAAAAGATGCAGCTCCAATTCTTGGTCAGTATTTCGATATACTCTGTATCAGAACTTTTCCGGGCCTTAAAAACAGAGAAGATGATTACAGTGAAATGTATATCAATCAATTCATCAAATATGCGGGTGTACCCGTCATTAGTTTAGAAAGTTCCACTTTACACCCACTACAATCTTTTACTGATATCATTACTATTCAAGAATATTGCATAAAATCTGCTCTTATCAGAAAGCCTAAAATTGTTTTGTCTTGGGCACCACATATTAAACCTTTGCCACAATGTGTTTCTAATTCATTTGCACAATGGATAAATGCCTGGGGAGAAGCCGATTTTGTAATTACGCACCCCGAGGGATATGAATTAGCCGAAAAATTTACCAAAGGAGCTACCATCACTCATAACCAGGATGCTGCATTAGAAGCTGCTGATTTTGTTTATGTGAAAAATTGGAGTACGTATACAGATTATGGCAAGGTTTATGTGAATGATCCGAGATGGATGCTCACAGATGAAAAACTAAAAAATACAAATCAGGCTAAAGTAATGCATTGCTTACCGGTTAGGAGAAATGTAGAATTAAGCGATGAGATTCTTGATGGGGTACATAGCTTGGTTACACAGGAAGCAGGCAACCGAGTTTGGGCAGCACAAGCAGTAATTGCAGAGATCTTATTAACCAATAGTATTTAGCTTTCAAATAAATTCAATGAAAGATTTACAACAAATACATGATTCAAAAGCAGGCATACAAAATGCTGCTAGGGAAGCCTTGTTTGTAATTAAAATTGGAGGGAATATTATTGACGATAACAATAAATTAGAAATTTTTTTACAAAAGTTCTCTGCTATCAAGGCTAAAAAAATACTAATACACGGTGGCGGTAAATTAGCCACACAGTTAGCAAAAGATTTAGGAATAGAGCAAGAGTTGGTAGATGGCAGGCGTATCACAGATGCAGCAACCCTCAAAATTGTTACCATGGTGTATGCAGGGTTTATCAATAAAAATATAGTAGCGCAATTACAAGCAAATGGCAATAATGCAATTGGTTTTACTGGCGCTGATGCAAACTTCATCAGAGCTCATAAAAGATTATCATCGGTATCAAAAGGAATTGACTACGGTTTTGTGGGTGATGTTGACGAAGTAAATACAGTAGCCATTGAACCATTACTGGAACAAAATATTGTAATTGTGGTTGCTCCTATTACACATGATGGTAAGGGTCAATTACTAAATACCAATGCAGACACAATTGCCCAATCAATAGCTACAACATTGGGCAGTAAATATGAAGTGTCTTTGCTGTACTGCTTTGAAAAGGCAGGGGTTTTATTGGATGCAAATGACGACAATAGTGTGATCGCCACTATTAACCCAGCTTATTTTACGCAATTAAAAGAAGCACAATTGATATTTGCAGGCATGATACCGAAGTTAGAAAATGCATTTGCCGCATTAGAAAAAGGTGTTGAGAAAGTGATTATTGGAAAAGCCGAATCGATTTTAGATCTGGTGCAGGCGAAAGCTGGTACTACGATACAAAAGAGTTAGATCGAATCAGTGATGCTGAACAGATCAAAAAGAAATATAAAATGACAAACAGTAATACCATATCAAGTCTTACAGAAAATGCCATCAGCCTATTAAAAGGTTTGATTGCAACAGCTTCATTTAGCAAAGAGGAAGACAATACTGCAGACTTAATTGAGATTTTTTTACAATCAAAGGGAGTAAATGCACATCGCTACCTGAATAATGTTTGGGCAAAAAATAAATATTACAATCCGTCAAAACCCACGCTACTTTTAAACTCTCACCACGATACCGTTAAGCCAAACAAAGCCTATACCCTGAATCCATTTGAGCCTATTATTAAAGATGAGAAATTATTTGGACTTGGCAGTAACGATGCGGGCGGTTGTTTGGTTTCGTTGATCGCTGTTTTTTTATATTATTACCAACAAGAAAATCTAAGCTATAATCTGATACTTGCTGCCACTGCAGAAGAAGAAATATCTGGCCATAATGGTGTTGAAATTTTACTTACCCGTATGCCAAAAATTGATTGCGGCATTGTTGGCGAACCCACTTTACTGCAAATGGCAGTTGCAGAAAAAGGCTTATTGGTATTAGATTGCACAGCACATGGAAAACCCGGACATGCGGCTAGAGAAGAAGGCGACAATGCCATCTATAAAGCTGTAAAAGATATACAATGGTTCATCAATTATCGTTTCGATAGGGTTTCAGATTTATTAGGGCCCATGAAAATGAGTGTAACTATCATCAATGCCGGCTCTCAACATAATGTGGTTCCCCATGAATGTAAATTCACTACCGATGTGCGGGTAAATGAACTATACACTTTTGAAGAAGTGTTAAATACCATTAAAGCAAATACTACCTGTGATGTTCAACCAAGAAGCAGCAGACTTAGATCTACAGCCATTGCTTTAGATCATCCATTGGTAAAAGCTGGGATCAGCTTAGGGCGTAACTATTATGGTTCACCAACCACATCCGATAAAGCACTCATGCCCTTCCCTACTTTAAAATTCGGACCAGGTGATTCTGCCAGGAGCCATTCTGCAGATGAATTCATTTGGTTGCACGAAATAGGGGACGGTATTCAAATGTATATAGATCTATTAAATCAAGTTATTGTTTAAAACACTGCACATGAAACTCTGGCAAAAAAATATTACCGTAGCATCAGCAGTAGAAAAATTTACTGTTGGAAAGGATAAAGAATTCGACCTGATGCTAGCGCCATTTGATGTGCTTGGAAATATTGCACACGCAAAGATGCTTGCCTCTGTTGGTTTACTTACAAATGACGAATCGGAAGCTTTGGTAAAAGAACTTCAATCGATCTATGCAATTGCCATAGCTGGTGAATTAACTATTGCCGACTCTGTAGAAGATATTCATTCACAAGTTGAATTTTTACTCACCAAAGCTCTCGGTGATACAGGCAAAAAAATACATAGTGCCAGAAGTAGAAATGATCAGGTTTTAGTGGATATCAAATTATTTCTGAGAAGCGAAATTGAAGAACTTGTGCACGCGGTACAACCTTTTTTTGCTTTATTAATTACACAAAGCGAAAAATACAAAACACAATTATTACCTGGATATACGCATTTGCAATTAGCCATGCCCTCTTCATTTGGTTTATGGTTCGGAGCTTATGCGGAAAGTTTGGTCGACGATTTAATTACCTTACAGAGTGCTTACCAGGTGGTTAATAAAAACCCTTTGGGTTCTGCTGCAGGCTATGGATCTTCTTTCCCGATCAATAGAACAATGACCACTGAATTATTGGGATTTGCCGATCTAAATTACAATGTAGTGTATGCTCAAATGGGTAGAGGTAAAGCAGAAAGAATAACGGCCCAAGCAATGGCCAATTTGGCTGAAACGCTTGCCAGACTGAGTATGGACATGTGCCTTTACTTAAATCAAAATTTTGATTTTGTAAGTTTCCCGGCTGAACTTACCACTGGATCCAGTATTATGCCTCATAAGAAGAATCCGGATGTATTTGAATTGATCAGATCACATTGTAATAGAATTAAGGCATTACCAAATGAAATAAGTATGATGATCACCAATTTACCATCGGGTTATCATCGTGACTTACAATTATTGAAAGAACATTTATTTCCGGCTTTTCAAACTTTAAAAGATTGTTTATCAATGGCTCAATTGATGCTGGAAAATATCAGTGTCAAAGAAAACATCATGAACGATGATAAATATAAATATGCTTTTAGCGTAGAAGCAGTAAATGCTTTGGTTTTAGAGGGGCTGCCATTTAGAGATGCTTATAAAAAAGTAGGGATCGATATTGAATCAGGCAACTTTGAGATCAGTAGTTCTGTGAATCATGTACACGAAGGAACCATTGGTAATCTTTGCAATGATCAAATTCAAAAAATGATGCAAACGATTGTTGAAAAATTTGAATTTGAAAAAGTACATAAGGCAATTGACCAATTAATGAAAGGATAGCATTTTAACAAAGTCTAACCATAGCTGAAATTTAAATCCCCTATTTTAGCAAACTAATAGAAAATAAAGCATGAAAAAAATGTCAGTAGCCCTTTTGGGATTCTTATTCGCAAGTTCATTGTTTGCTCAAACCGGAGCTAAACCAACTAGTACTAAACCAACTGCTACAAAAACAGCCACAGCAAAACCAACTACCAGTAAACCTACTGTTGTACCTGCTTCTATATTAAAGACAAATCGCGATAGTGCCAGTTATGCATTAGGCGTTCGTATTGCGCAAAATATAAAGGATCAGGGCTTTGATAATTTAGATCCAGCAATTATTGCCAAAGGAATAAATGATGTATTTAATAAGAAAGCGATTGTATTACCAGACGCAACTTTGGATAAATGTATTGGCGAATTTCAACAAAAAGTTGCCGCTGAAAAATCTGCTAAGGGTAAAATGGAAGGTCAGAAATTTTTAGCAGAGAATGCAAAAAGAAAGGGTGTAGTAACCACTAAAAGTGGATTGCAATATGAAGTAATTAAAACAGGAACAGATACTACTAAGCCTAAATTAAACGACAAAGTAAAATGTCATTATCATGGCACTTTAATAAATGGAACTGTTTTTGATAGTTCTGTTGATAGAGGCGAGCCTATCAGCTTTGCTGTTACTGGTGTAATTGCAGGATGGACGGAAGCCTTACAACTAATGACTGTTGGAAGTAAATGGAAATTATTTGTTCCATCTGAACTTGCCTATGGCGATCGTCAGATGGGCGCATCAATACCTGCAGGGTCCACACTTATTTTTGAAGTTGAGATCCTGGCTATTGAAAAATAAATAAATCAACCTATTATAAAAATTCCGTTCTGAGTATTCAGTGCGGGATTTTTTTTGTAATTACTGGCTATAAAATGATTTTAGAAAGCATAGGAATATAGACCACCCTTATTATTTTAGTCATCATAATCAATCCCAACATGATTGTATGGAAGCAACTAGTAAACTTTGCCTTACTTGCAGTAAGCCGATAAAAGGAAGAACCGACAAAAAATATTGTAACGATTATTGCAGAAATAGTTTTAACAATACCATGCATAGTAATTGCAATAGTTATATGCGTCATGTAAATCGTTTATTACAGAAGAACCGGCATATTCTCGCAAACATATTACTTGATTCTTCTCCTCATACCAAAACCTCCTATGAAGAACTGGTTGAAAGGGGTTTTCTCTTTAAATATTGTACCCATCAGGTTCCCAGTAAGAAAGGAAACCCCTATCATTTCTGTTACGATTATGGTTATTTGGCAATCAGTGAATTAACTTATCTGGTGGTAAGAAGAAAAAATAAGTAAAGTTCTGCTTGATTTATTATGAGGGCGCTTTGAATCCGCTATTTTTGTTGCCAATTCTCATATATGATGCTTGATAGAACAAAGGCCCCAGTAATACAAGATGCCGTAGATTTTGATGTAAAGTTGAAGCCTTATGAGGAGTTTCAACTAGATAATGGTACTCCTGTATATACTATAAATGCGGGTGCCGAAGAAGTTGTGATGCTGGAACTGGTATTTTTTGCAGGAAATTGGTATGAAGACAAGAATATAGTAGCTGCCACCACCAATCATCTTTTAAAGAATGGCACAAAAAACAAAACCGCCTTTGAGATCAACGAGTTTTTTGAGTTTTATGGCGCATTTCTGAGTCGCAGTTGTTTTAATGAAACCGCTACTATCACTTTGCATTGTTTAAATAAACATTTGGCAATACTATTACCGGTAGTAACTGAACTGATTTCTGAAGCTAATTTTCCGGAATCGGAATTATCTATTTATAAGCAGAATCAAAAACAGCGCCTTCAAGTAAATCTTAAGAAATGCGATTTCATTGCCAATCGATTGATTGATGAATACATTTATGGGTTTGATCACCCATATGGGAAATACACATCTGCAAAGGATTTCGACCAATTGGAGCAAAAAGACCTGATAGAATTTTATCAACAATACTATACAAATGGTAAGTGCCTCATTTTTGTGGCGGGAAAATTACCTTCCGAGCTTTCCACCATGTTGAATAAAGAGCTTGGTAATTTACCCTTTAATCAAACCGGCAAGATCATTAAACAGATTCCACAGGTAAGAGCAAGCCAAAAGAAATATCGCATCACCAATGATATTGATTCGGTGCAGGCGGCCATTAGAATTGGCAGACCTTTTCCCAATAGACACCATCCCGACTTTCCAAAAGTGGGGGTTTTAAATAATTTATTTGGTGGCTTTTTTGGATCACGCTTAATGAGTAATATTCGAGAAGACAAAGGTTATACATATGGCATTCATAGCTATATTCAGAACCATATTCACGAAACCGCGTTGTTGGTAAGCACTGAAGCAGGAAGAGACGTAGCAGAAGCAACCATTACTGAAATTTATAAAGAAATGGCCTTGCTCAGAAACAAATTAATAGATGCCGAAGAACTTGATTTGGTTCGAAATTATATGATCGGGGCATTGTTAGGAGATTTGGACGGTCCCTTCCAAATTATGGCGCGTTGGAAAAATTATATCCTTAATAACCTTGATGCCAGCTATTTCTATAATAGCCTAGAAATTGTTCGAACCGTAAGTGCTGAGGAGTTGCAGGAATTGGCCCAGAAGTACTTACAACCCGAGGATTTCTATGAACTACTGGTGATTTAAATAGAAATCAGGGGTCTACTTTACTTTCCATTTCTTGGATTTAAATCATGTATATAGATGACAAACGTCATGTGGTGAGGAAAATAGGGATTTTAACTTTATGTCTGCAAATAATTAGTTGATAATTAAACCAAGCAACATGAAGACTGAATACCTTATTAACGTAAAAGCTGTAGACAATAGACTACACATTTTCCTAAACGGAAAAACAATTTGGGATAGCGGCATTATACATGGCGACCCAACAATGGATGTAACAATCGATTTAACCAGTCACCTACTGGCATATGAAGGCAGTACTTGCGAACTCATTTTTGAAGGTTTTAATGATTCTTATGGTGAAAGTTCAAATGAAGAAGGATTTAACCCTTGGCATTTTAACTATCGTGTTTTTTCCAGAACAACTGATGCAAATGGTGTTGTAGTAGAAGAAAAAGACATGCTAAGCCCTTATAACGAAAAGCACTTATCAAATCCAAATGTAAGAGCCATTAATAACCGTTATCAGATTTTGAGAAAAGACCTCGAATACAAAGTAATCTCAAACGCATTGACACAACAATTCTATAACTAGTAAACCAATTGAGGTTTACTATTTTTTTTTAAACTAAACAATTACTATGGCACAAGTTAAAAAGGCCACCAAATACGTTTATGCATTTGGCGGTGGAAAGGCTGATGGAAATGAGTCCATGAAAAATTTACTGGGTGGTAAAGGAGCAAACCTAGCCGAAATGGCGGGTCATCCGAAGTTAAAATTACCAGTTCCTCCAGGTTTTACCATTACTACGGATGTTTGTACTTATTACTATGCAAACAAAAAGAAATACCCTCCCGTATTACAAGAGCAACTAAAGAAAGCCTTGGTTTCTGTTGAAAAAGAAATAGGAAAAAAATTCGGCGACGTTAATAATCCGCTCTTAGTTTCTGTGCGTTCTGGTGCAAGAAAATCTATGCCAGGTATGATGGAAACCGTTTTGGATATCGGTTTAAATGAAAAAACTATTGAAGGTTTGATTAAGCAATCGGGCGATGCAAGATTTGCTTATGATGCTTATCGTAGATTGATCATGATGTATGCCGATGTGGTAATGGAAAAAGCTGGCGGTATTGAAGTGAAAAGTGGAAAGGGAATTCGCAAACAACTAGATGAAAAGCTAGAAAAAGTAAAACAAAAAAACGGATATAAATTAGATACTGATTTAACTGTTGATCAATTAAAGGCCTTGGTAAAAGACTTTAAAGAAACAGTGAAAAAAGTTTTAGGAAAACCATTCCCTGAAGATCCCTACGAACAATTATGGGGCAGTGTAGGTGCCGTTTTCAGCAGCTGGAGTGGTAAAAGAGCAGTTGAATACAGACGTATTGAAAAAATTCCTGACGAGTGGGGAACTGCTGTAAACGTTCAGGCAATGGTGTTTGGTAATATGGGAGATACAAGTGCTACTGGTGTTGCATTTACGCGTAACCCGGGTAATGGTGAAAATAAATTCTACGGCGAGTATCTTTTAAATGCACAAGGTGAAGACGTTGTTGCGGGAATTAGAACTCCGGCACCAGTGAATGAATATTCTAAAAACGATCAGAGTAAACACCTACCTACATTGGAAAAAACAATGCCAGCTGTTTACAAAGAATTGTTTGCCATCCAAAATAAATTAGAGAAGCATTATAAGGATATGCAAGACATCGAGTTCACTATTGAAAAAGGTAAACTCTTTATGTTGCAGTGTAGGATTGGAAAAAGAAATGGTGTGGCTGCAGTGAAAATTGCAAGCGACATGTACAACGAAAAAGTGATCGATGCAAAAACTGCGATCATGCGCGTTGGCCCCAACCAATTGGTAGAACTTTTATTACCGATGCTTGATCCAAAAGTACAGGCAGTTACAAAAGCAATTGCGAAGGGTTTACCAGCTGGTCCGGGTGGAGCAAAAGGTCGAGTGGTATTCTCATCGAATGATGCTGTTGAGTGGGCTAGCCGTGGCGAGAAAGTAATTCTTGTTCGCGAAGAAACCTCTCCAGAAGATGTAGATGGTATGCACAAATCTCAAGCAATCTTAACAACAAAAGGTGGTATGACTTCACACGCGGCTCTTGTAGCACGTGGTTGGGGTAAATGTTGTATCGTAGGTTGTACAGATATTGAAATTCATAGTGAAACCAAATCACTCAAAGCAAATGATGGCACTTTTATAAAAGAAGGCGATTGGATCAGCTTGGATGGTACCAAAGGTTTAGTATATCATGGAAGTATGGCGTTGGTGGATATTGATCTTGATAAAAACCTAGCTTATAAAAACCTAATGAAACTGGTTGACAAGATTAAAACAATGGGCGTACGTACTAATGCAGAAACTCCTGGAGATGCAGCTCAAGGTTTGAAATTTGGAGCAGAAGGAATTGGTTTATTCCGCACTGAACATATGTTCTATGGTGAAGGAAGTGATGAGCCTCTTTTCTTATTGCGCAAAATGATTGTTAGCAAAACAGAGAAAGAAAGAAGAGTGGCATTGAACGATTTGTCAAAGTTTGTGAAGAAAGACATGAAAGCTACACTGAATACCATGAATGGTTTTCCTGTAACAATTCGTCTACTCGATCCACCATTGCACGAGTTTGTGCCACACGATGCTGCTAAACTAACACAGTTGAGCAAAGAGTTAGGCATCAGTATGAGTTTGTTAAAAAGAAGGGTTTTGGCATTGCACGAGAATAACCCAATGTTAGGTCACCGTGGTGTTCGTTTAGGTATCTCTTATCCTGAGATTACTGAAATGCAGATCAGAGCCATTTTTGAAGCAACTGCTGAATTATTGATTGCAGGAAAGAAACCTTTCCCAGAGATCATGGTACCAGTTACTTGTACGGTTAATGAGTTAACTCATCAGAAAGCAATTGTGGAAAGAGTATATAAGGAAGTATTGGAAAAAACTAAGTTGAAAAAAATTCCTTATCTATTTGGAACAATGATCGAAATTCCTAGAGCCGCCTTGAAAGCAGAGAAAATGGCTACAGAAGCCGACTTCTTTAGCTTTGGCACGAACGACTTAACTCAAATGAGTTTTGGATTCAGCCGTGATGATATTGGAGGATTCTTACCTAATTATCTAGACCAAAAGATCTTAGAAGATGATCCATTCCAAACCATCGATCAGGAGGGTGTAGGGGAATTAATTAAGTTTGGTACTGAACGTGGTCGTAAAACAAAACCTAATTTAAAAGTAGGTATCTGTGGCGAACATGGTGGTGATGCAGAGAGCGTTAAGTTCTGTCACCAAATAGGTATGAACTATGTAAGCTGTTCTCCTTTCCGTGTTCCTATTGCTAGATTAGCCGCAGCACAGGCAGCAGTAAGCTTTCCTAGAAAGTAAATCTTCCCCCTTTTTATAAAGCCTTCCGCAAAACGGAAGGCTTTTTTTTGCCTAAAGTCTAAGAAAAAAATATCCTAACTTTCATCAAATTAAATACTATGCTTAAGTTCATTGCAAAAACCTTGATTACTGCAGTTGCTGTATTGGTTGCAGCGTATGTATTAGATGGAGTTCATGTGAAGGATACAATGACTGCAGTTTTGGTTGCAGCGGTACTTGGCTTATTAAATAGTTTTGTAAAACCAATTCTAATAATCATTACAATTCCCATCACTATTTTTACATTAGGATTATTCCTTTTAGTAATCAATATTCTTATAGTTAAATGGGCATCTGATCTTGTACCAGGATTTAGTGTTGATGGTTGGGTATCTGCATTGTTATTTAGTTTAGTGGTATCAGTTGCCACTTATTTAATGGAGAGTTTGATTGGTACAGATTAAAATCAACAGATTTAATTTTACATATAATTTACATAAGAATGGTTTCCCCCTCCCAGGCATGCCTGGGAGGGGTGGCTGGATCGATTGAGCGAACACACGGGGTGGGAAAAAACATTAATTAAGAAAAAAATTCTCCACGAGAATTAACCACCCCAGCTGTATGCCGGGTCCGGCATCAGCGTCCCCTCCATCGCATGCGATGGAGGGGAAACCTTTTTTTCCTCACTCCTCACTCCTCACTCCTCACTCCTCACTCCTCACTCCTCACTCCTCACTCCTCACTCCTC
>JANYEA010000120.1 GCA_025363385.1 Bacteroidota bacterium
GCTTCTTCAATTTTAAAAATACTTTTATCAAGGGCTTCTGCAATTTCCTGATAGCTTACCATGATTTGTTTAGGGATACCTGTAACCAAGTCGCGTCCGTTAACAGGCATATCATCAGGAGGATTATCCAGATCTTTCATCGCAGCGCCTACATTGATCTTAATTTGTTCTGCAGTTCTTTCACCAATTAATAAACTGTGGTAGCGACGTAAAGCTTCCATAATGTCGGCAGTAAATTCGTCGCCTGCAATACGAATACTTTGATCGCAAACAATTCCGGCTAATGCAATCACTGTAATACCAGTAGTGCCACCACCGATATCGATGATCATATTTCCTACGGGTTCTTCCACATCTATACCAATACCCAAAGCCGCAGCCATGGGTTCATGAATCATGTATACTTCCTTTGCACCTGCTTGTTCTGCACTATCTCTTACCGCACGTTTCTCAACTTCAGTGATAGATGATGGGATACAGATTACCATTCTCCAACTTGGGGGAAATAATGGTTTCTTGGGATAAATCATTTTGATCAGTTCTCTGATCATTAATTCGGCAGCATTAAAGTCGGCAATAACACCGTCTTTTAGAGGACGAACTGTACGAATACTTTCGTGGGTTTTTTCGTGCATCATTAATGCCCGTTTACCAACAGCCAAAACCTCTTTGGGGTTATTGCGGTTTAAAGCAACTATCGATGGTTCGTTAACTACTACTTCATCATTATGAATGATCAGGGTATTTGCCGTACCGAGGTCAATTGCAATTTCTTGAGTAAAAAAACTAAACAATCCCATTTTATATAAATAGTTCGAATGTGTGAATGAACGCTTACAAAGGTGTCTTAAATAAATGAAACTAACAAAGTCATCATGGCTGATTTATCAAGGCTTTGGGGAAATTTTCAACAGTTTCAGAGGCTGACTCAAATTTATCGAAATTCATACCCAATATCTCTTCTATAATTCATACCCTCGAAGCTGATCTGATTCATCAATATTTTTGATTTTTCTACCGCCTCACTTATCGTATCACCATAAGAGCTTATAGCTAAAACCCTGCCACCATTTGTTAAAATACCATTTTCGGCCAATTTTGTACCCGCATGAAATATGATAGAATCTTTACTGACAGGGGTTTCAAGGCCTTTAATTAATTTATTTTTTTCATAATCGCCAGGATACCCTCCGCTTACAGCCATAATGGTAGCACAGCTTCTTTCATCAAAATTAATATTCGTGTCTACCAATGTGCCGTTGTCCATTGCAGCAAAAAGACTCACAAGATCAGTTTGAAGTCTGGGTAAAACCACTTCTGTTTCCGGATCGCCCATACGGCAATTATATTCGATTACCCAGGGTTCGCCATCCATATTCATCAATCCAAAGAAAATAAAACCGTGATAAACCAGATTTTCTTTGGCCAATCCCTTCACCGTAGGCTCAATAATTCTTTCGGTTACTTTTTGCATGAAATCCTCGTCCATAAAGGGAACAGGACTAACACAGCCCATTCCACCTGTATTCAAGCCAGTATCGCCTTCGCCAATTCTTTTGTAATCTTTGGCATGACCTATAATCTGATAGTCAATCCCATCGGTTAATATAAATACGCTCACTTCAATTCCTGTTAAAAAGGCTTCCACTACCACCTTTCTACTGGCTTCACCAAACTGTTTACCGAGGATCATTTCTTCAAAACTTTGAAGTGCTTCTTCTGTGGTTTTTGCAATAATCACACCCTTGCCTGCTGCCAGTCCATCCGCCTTTAAAACAACTGGCAAACTATGTGCAGCAATGTATTTTTTACCCAATTCATAGTTCCCTTCTGTAAACTCGGCATAAGCGGCAGTAGGTATTCCCTGACGTTGCATAAATTTTTTGCTAAATGCCTTACTGCCTTCCAATTGTGCAGCCGCTTTGGATGGTGCTACAACTGTAATATGCTGTAAACAGGCATCGTTTTGAAAAAAATCATAGATGCCATTTACCAGAGGATCTTCCGGGCCTACTACCAACATGCCAATCTTTTCCTGAATACAGCATTTTTTAATGGCTTCAAAATCGTTCACACCAAAGGGCATATTCTTGCCAAATGCAGCAGTACCAGCATTTCCGGGGGCAATTAGTAATGTGTCGCAATGATGACTTTGACTCATTTTCCAAGCCATTGCATGTTCCCTTCCGCCAGATCCTAAAAGTAATATGTTCATGTTTGTAGAATTGCTGCGAAAATAATGCAGTATCCACAAAAAAGCCAACCTAATACTTTAAAGAGAAAAATATTCCTTTGAAGTACTAAGTCGGCTAAATAAAAAAGAGATGTTTAAGCAGGTTCTGTATCGGAATCTTCTAACCCTACATAACTTTTTTCGGGAAGTCGTTTCGCAACAAATAAGTAGATCACGAAAAACACGGTGATGATACCAATAAAGAGCCAGTAATATTTGGCACCAGTAAACTGACCAAAGAACCCTTTATTCGCAATACTTTTATTGACTAAACTATCAAAATAGTTACCCACAGAAATGCCCAAAAGGTATAGGGCACTCATGGTACTTTTCATCGATTTAGGTGAATGGGTATAAGCATATTCTAGACAAGTAATCGACACCAGAATTTCAGCAATTGCTAAAATCAGGTAGGCCAAAATTTGCCACCACACACTTGGATGACCACCTTGATCTATATTTTCCTGCAATAAGGCAATGATGACAAAAGTGATTCCTGTTAAAAAAAGTCCTGCTCCAATTTTTCTGAGAGGTGTTGGGCTAATGCCCATTTTTTCTACAAGAGGAAAAACTCCATAGGTCATAACTGGTATCATACTCACCAAAAAAATGGGATTAAAAGTCTGGATCTGTTCAGCAAAAAGGGTATAACCAAAAAGATTGAGGTCTAATTTTTTCGCCTGAAGTACCCATTCTGCAAGGTTTTGATCCCAAAGCGCCCAGAAGATCGGAGTGAATGCAAAAATCATCAAAATTCGATAAACGGCCTGCACACCATCGATAGATTTGGCAGAAAAATTTTGTTCCGCAGCTAATCTTTCCCAAAAAAGGCGACCATCTTTTTTCTGGAACAATTGGATGATCGCGAAATAACTGATCACCATAAAATTCTCTCTTTTAGGTCCAGATGGTTTTACACGTACGTATTTTTTTCGGCCCATCCAGAAAATAATAGTAGCTGCACACATAAGAATTCCTGGAATTCCAAAAGCCAATTCAGCACCATATTTATTATAGATGATAGGAATCAAAAGTGTGGAAACAATGGATCCAGTATTGATGGTAAAATAAAACCATCCATACATTTTAGACATGAGGTGTTCATTTGATTTGTCGAACTGATCTCCCACATTGGCAGATACACAAGATTTTATGCCACCTGCTGCTGCTGCAATTACTACTAGTCCAACTGAGAATAATCCAATACTATGGGTAGACAATGCCAATAATAAATTTCCAATGGCGTAAAGGATGGAAACATATAAGATCACTTTGTATTTGCCAAAAAACCAGTCGGCCAAAATACCCCCCACCAGTGGCATGAAGTAGGCAAGCGTTACAAAGAGGTGCACCATTTCGTTCGACTTAGCCTCAGCCACTTCCTGCATCAGAGGGTTCATAGTGGGGTTAAAGAACTGTGCCACCAGAAAAGTACTCATAATGGAACGAAGGCCATAGAAGCTAAATCGCTCAGCAGCCTCATTACCAATGATATAAGGAACTGCCTTTGGCATACCTGTTTTCTTTACTTCGCTTAGAATTTCACTCATAAGTTGTATTTTGGATTTTTAAAGATATTGGAAAATCAAGTATCACTTGCATTAGTAAGTGCCAGATTCTAACACATTAAAATAATACTATGTCTGAAGTAAAAAAATCTTTCAAACCATTTGTGGCTCCAGAAGTTCAAATGAAAGAATTGACCGTAAAATCCATTTTAATGGGCAGTTTGTTTGGAGTGATTTTCGGGGCTGCTACGGTTTACCTCGCATTGAAAGCGGGTTTAACTGTTTCTGCATCTATTCCTATCGCAGTTATTGCTATTACTTTGGGCAGAAAATTTTTGAAGACAACGATACTTGAAAACAATATCATTCAAACAACGGGGTCTGCTGGAGAGAGTATTGCGGCAGGTGTTGCTTTTACACTTCCAGGTTTTTTATTTTTATCGTCTCCCGATAGCGCAGAATACTTCAATTACCTCACTATATTAATATTGGCTATTGTTGGAGGCTTGTTAGGTACTTTATTGATGGTGCCTTTACGAAAAGCATTGATTGTAAATGAACACGATAATCTTCCTTATCCAGAAGGAACTGCCTGTGGTGATGTGTTGAAGGCGGGTGAAAAAGGTGGCGATTTTGCGAAGACTGCTTTCTGGGGTCTGGGTGTTGCTTTTGTGTATGCATTGCTACAAAAAGTGCTGCATGTAATTTCTGAAACACCTTATTATGCAACCAAGCAAGCCAATAAATTTTTCCCTTCTGCAAAAGTAAGTGGAGAAATTACACCAGAATATATGGGCGTGGGTTATATTATTGGTCCAAAAATTGGCGGTGTATTGGTAGCAGGAGGTGTGTTGAGCTGGCTGGTATTTATTCCCCTTTTATCATCATTGGTACCACCTGACGTTATTGCTATTCAATTAGTAAAACTCGGCTATCTCGCAGATATTACTAAGGCTGGAGGTAAGGGATCATGGGATCCGAACACGCATCAGTTTGCAGATTATTCTGCAGCTGTGTATTATGCATTTATTCGCCAGATTGGAGCGGGTACGGTTGCAGCTGGAGGCATCATTACTTTAATCAAAACCATCCCTACTATTGTAAAGTCTGTAAAAGGAAGTGTGGCATCATTAAAGACAGATTCTGCAGCTGGGGCACCCTCCATATTACGTACCGAAAAAGACCTGAGTTTAAAATGGGTAGGCTGGGGAAGTTTAGGGTTGATTTTATTGATCACAGTTTTACCACAAGTGCCTGGTGATAGTATTATGCAAAAATTATTGATCGGCGTTTTGGTCATCATATTTGGGGCTTTGTTTGTAACCGTATCATCCAGAATTGTAGGACTAATTGGGTCGTCAAATAACCCGATCAGTGGTATGACAATTGCCACCGTGATGGGAACCAGCTTGATTTTTTTAAGTGTGGGTTGGACTGGTCAAAACTATGAACCCCTTGTATTAGTAGTTGGAGGGATGATTTGCATTGCAGCCGCAAATGCAGGTGCCACTTCACAGGATTTAAAGAGTGGATATATTGTGGGATCCACACCACGCAATCAGCAAATCGCTTTATTTGTAGGAGCTATTGTTTCCTCAATAGTTATTGGAATTACTGTAAAATTTTTGGACAAACCTTCTTCTGAAATGCTAAGTCAGGGCATACACCATGCCATTGGTACTGAAAAATATCCGGCACCACAGGCTACATTGATGGCTACCTTAATAAAAGGAATATTATCTCAAAACCTAGATTGGCAATATGTGTTTGCAGGAGTTTTTCTTGCCATCACCATGGAATTATGTGGTATCAAATCTCTGAGTTTTGCGGTAGGGGCTTATCTGCCATTAGCAACAACATTACCCATATTTATTGGGGGAGCTATACGTGGCATTGTTGAAATGAAACAGAAAAAAGAGGGCGAAGAAAAAACGGCGGAGGAAGAAGAGCTTGGCAAGGGTAATTTGTTTGCTACAGGTTTAGTAGCAGGAGGAGCCGTAGCCGGTGTGATTATTGCTTTTATATCTGGTTCTGAAGGCGGTGAAAAGTTTTTGAATGTAGTTAGTATGGAACACGCAATTGTAGAAAGTCTATCAAAAGGCGGATACTTTATTTTGGGCACTTGCTTCTTTGCAGCGATGGGAACTATTTTATACAAAGTGGCCAGAAAATAAAAAAGACTGTTAATACTGCTTTGTAATGTACTATTGAATTAAACTTGTTTGATCCAATAGTATCCAATTACAAAGTGCGTCTATGAAATTGAAAAGAATGGCTAAGACTTTTACGGTTGGCGCTGGCTTAACCGTTTTGTTTGCTTTTTCACAAAGCAAACAAAGTACTGAGCACAATCACACAAAATTACCCTATAAAAAAGCAGGACTAACCGAACGCCAAGCGGCAGCTCATTTATTGAGCCGGTTCAGCTTTGGCGCTAAGCCTGGTGAAGTAGATGCGGTATTACAAATAGGACTCGAAAACTGGCTGGATCAACAACTCGAGGCATCATTGCCCGATACTTCAGTAGAAAGAAGATTACAGGGGATGGAGGCATTAACATTGAATAATGAAACCATTGCCAATTCCTATTTAACACCTGCACAATTTATCAGAATTGCTGTTAAGAATAAACTCATTCCTAAAGATTCTGCATCAACACTCGATAAGAAAGAATACCGCGATCAACTCAAGACTATAATGGAGCAACAAGGGTTGAAGCCTTTTTTAGAATTGCAAACCCAGCTCATCAATCAAAAAATTATTCGTGCGGCCTACAGTAATAATCAGTTAAAAGAAGTGATGACAGATTTTTGGTTTAACCATTTTAATGTATCACTTACTAAACCACAATGCCAGCAATTTATTCTCACTTACGAAAGAGATGCTATTCGGCCCCATGTATTTGGTGATTTCAAAACAATTTTATTAGCCACTGCAAAACATCCTGCGATGTTAGAGTACCTGGATAATGCTTCAAGTGTAAGCACCAATAATGATTTGTCGAAACGCCCGGGAAGGATACAGGCACAGAAAAAAATTGAAAAAAAGATTCAGGCACAGATGGCAGCAAATAGTAATTCTGTGGCTAATGGGTTTATACAACAAGCATTAAATACACGTAAAGTGCAGGGTTTGAACGAGAACTATGCTCGGGAAGTAATGGAATTGCATACACTTGGCGTAGATGGCGGGTATACGCAGCAAGACGTTACGGAAGTAGCACGTGCCTTAACAGGATGGTCTGTTTCTCCTTTACTGAAAGATGGCATTGGAAAAAATATCATGGATAAAATTGGGGAAAAGAGAATGGAGCGAAATGGCTTTATTACAGAAGGAGATTTTTTATATCGTGCAGATAAACATGATGATAGTGTTAAAACAATTTTAGGAAGATCATTTCGCGAAAAAAGAGGTTACCAAGAAGGTGTGGAAGTTTTAGAAATGCTAAGCAGTTTACCTAATGCAGCAAAGTTCATTTGCAAAAAAATAGCCGTTCGTTTTGTGAGCGATCAACCATCGCAGGAACTGTTGAATAAAATGTCTGAGACTTTTTTAAAGCATCATGGAAACATTAAAGAAGTATTACTTGCCATGGTGAATAATGAAGAGTTTTGGAAAGAGGATGCTTTAAGAGAAAAAATAAAATCTCCATTTGAATTGGCGATTAGTTCAATCAGAGCAACCAATGCAGATGTAACGCTGCCTATGCAAATTTTTAATTGGTGTAGTAAAATGGGTCAGCGTTTTTATTTTTATCAAGCCCCTACAGGTTTTCCAGATAAAGCAGGGTATTGGATCAATACTGGTTCATTATTAAATAGAATGAATTTTGGGTTAGCATTTGCTACAGGAAAAATTCCTGGTGTAAGAATTGATCTATTAGCGTTAAATCAACAACATGAACCAGAAAGTGCTGAAGCAGCACTTAAAATTTACAGTGCAATTTTACTTCCAGAAAGAAATCAAGATGCAAATATTAAACGCTTAACAGCATTAATAAACGACAATAAAGTGAGCGATAAAATTGTTGCTGCAGCTAATGGCACACAAACGGATAACCCATCTATTGAATCAGATATGATGCTTTCTGAACGTGTCGAACAGAAACAAGAAAAAGCCATGTTAAGTAAAAAAAATAAACCTTTCACCACTACCACATTAACTGGAAATAATACCACAGTTGCACAAGTAACAGGAGTAATTATTGGTTCACCTGAATTTCAAAGAAAATAAAATTATTAGTATGGTTAATCGAAGAGCCTTTATGAAATCCGGCGCAATGGCATTATTTGCTACTGGCATTGGTGGGTTGCCAAGCTTTATTGCAGAAGCTGCTAGTAGCAATAAACTATGGACTCCCTACAAGAAAAATAAGGTAATGGTTTGTATTTTTCAAAGAGGTGCCATGGATGGATTAATGACAGTAAGCCCATATTCAGATCCTAATTTAAAAACATTACGACCAAGTTTATACATGAGTCCTTCCGAAAAAGAAGGGGGCTTATTTGATCTCGATGGCAAGTTTGGCTTGCATCCTTCGATGGCTGCGTTGCAACCATTTTTTAAAGAGAATCGATTGGCAATTGTACACGGTGTAGGAAGCCCGAATAATACGAGAAGTCATTTCGATGCGCAAGATTATATGGAAGCCGGAACTCCATTTAACAAAGGCAGTTCCAGTGGTTGGTTAAATCGTGTGGCTGGCTTAATGGGTCATGATGCCACCCCTTTTCGTTCGGTTAGTTTAACAAATGCATTGCCCAGAAGTATGTATGGCGATAATGAATCATTAGCCATCAGCAATTTGCAAGACTTTGCTATTCAGATGAAGAGCACACCAGGTGCAGGTAATTTAGTGGCAAAAAGTTTCGAGGAATTATATGATCAAACTTCGAGTGATTTATTAAATAAAACGGGTAAAGAAAGTTTCGATGCGATGAAGATGTTGAACGTAAATAACATTAAAAATTACCAGCCCCTTAAAGATGTGGTTTATCCGAATTCTCCATTGGGAAATTCTTTGAAGCAGATTGCGATACTAATAAAAATGGATGTAGGTCTTGAAATAGGATTTGCAGAAAGTGGCGGTTGGGATACCCATGTAAATCAGGGAACCACAAATGGCGCACTTGCGCGAAATCTGAAAGATTTTAGCGATAGTATCGCAGCATTCTGGAAAGATCTTGCTGCCTATCAGGATGATATAACGGTAATGACCATGACAGAATTTGGCAGAACCGCACATCAAAATGGAACCGGCGGAACCGATCATGGAAGAGCCAGTTGCTTATTTGTTTTGGGAAATGATGTGAAGGGTGGTACAGTATATCAGCAAATCAAGTCATTAGCAAAAGAGGATCTGGAAGATGGAAGAGACCTCCCGGTTACAACCGACTTCAGGTCTGTATTCAGTGGCGTTGCAAATCCTCATTTAAAGATTAGCAATAATAAAATTTTATTCCCTGAATGGAGCGGAAATTCGCTTAACCTACTCCGGTCCTAAACATCTTTACTATCTCCTGCTATCCTATATTTGCAATTCAAATAAAGAATAGCATGGAGTATCTTTTTACCGTTGAAAGTTTAATCAGCTTTTTTGTATTGGTGGTTCTTGAAATTGTTTTGGGAATCGATAATGTGATTTTCGTATCCATTATTATCAACCGTTTACCGGAGAAAGACCATAAAAAAGCAAGATTTGCCTGGATGGTTATGGGTATTATAGTACGAAGTATTCTTCTATTTGGTTTAACATGGCTTATCTCTCAAAAAGGTAAACCCGTATTTACCATCATGGATAAAGGTTTTGACTTGTCTAGCCTGGTAATGCTTGGTGGAGGCTTGTTTTTAATCTTCAAGACTGTTAAAGAAATACACCATAAACTGGAAGGGGATGCAGATTTAGCTGAAGGTATTGTTACCAAACCTTTGAGTTATGGGAAAGCCCTCATTGAAATTCTACTGATTGATATGGTATTTAGTTTCGACAGTATCATTACGGCTGGAGGAACTGCAAAGCATGTGGAAGTAATGATCGCAGCTGTGGTAATTGCCATGTTGGTGATGTTTTTATTTAGTCCTGTCATCTCAACCTATATTCATAATCATCCAACTATCAAAATGCTTGCATTGTCGTTCCTGGTTATGATTGGTTTTGTATTAATCGTAGAGGGATGGGATAGTGAAAGAGCGCATGATCTGCAATTAAAAAACTACGTATATTTTGCTATGGCATTTTCATTTATAGTGGAGATGATGAATATGCGAGAGCGTAAAAAACGGAAACCTGTACAATTACGTGAGCCCAAATTAAAAGAAAACTTAGTAAAGCATTAACGGGAACTGGTATTTTCAAATTGTACATTTGTTTTAAACCCTAAATATGAGCATTGTTGTAGAAGGTTTACAAAAAAATTATGGCACTCAAAAAGCTGTGAATAGTATTTCATTTAATATCAGCAAGGGTGAGATCGTAGGTTTTTTAGGACCAAACGGGGCTGGTAAAAGTACTACGATGAAAATGATCACTGGCTATATTGCATCTGATGCAGGTAGGGCTTTAGTTTGTGGTTTGGATGTGGCAATCGATCCTGTAAATGTGAAGAAAAAAATAGGATACTTGCCCGAGTCTAATCCACTTTATTGGGATATGTATGTTCGCGAATACCTCGATTTTATTGCAGGTGTTCATAGCATCGCAGATAAGAAAAAAGCCATTGAAGACGTTATCACATTAACGGGGTTAGGTGTTGAATCAAAAAAGAAAATCAGCCAGCTTTCTAAGGGCTACAAACAGCGTGTGGGCTTGGCTGCAGCACTGATACACGACCCGGAAATATTGATATTGGATGAGCCAACAAGTGGATTAGATCCCAATCAGATTATTGAGATCAGAAATGTGATTAAAATGCAGGGCAGGAATAAAACGGTTTTATTTTCTTCACATATACTACAGGAAGTGGAAGCCATATGTGATCGGGTAATTATCATCAATAAAGGACAAATAGTGGCAGATGATCAATTAACTAATTTACAAAAAAGTAAAGCAGATCATTTTCATGTACGAGTTAGTTTTCAAGAAAATATAGATCCTGAAATGTTGCAAGATCTTGCTGCGGTTACTTCTGTGAAGAATGTTTCGAAAACAGACTTTATTTTAGATTCAAAAGATCCTGAAGCCGTTAGAAAGCAATTGTTAGAATTAACCATTGCCAATAATTGGAATATTATTTCTCTTCAAACAGAAAGCAATAGTTTAGAAGACATTTTTAGAGAACTTACACATTAGCAGTTTATTTATGGAACCATCAATATTTATCAACATCACAAGGATTACAGATACAGAAGATCAAAACTGGTGCGCAGAATTAATGGCTAGTTCAGAACCCTGGATCAGTTTAAAAAGAACCTATGAAGACGGGCAGGCTTTGATGCGTGTAACCGAAGGCGGCATGGAGGCTTATATGGCCAGAATTGGAATTGAGCGTTTAGGTTTTGTAGTGATTAAAATGGCGGGCGCCTTTGTAGGATATATTCAAATAGTTGCAGTTGCAGAATCTTCCCGTGGTATGGGAATTGGAAATCTAATGATGGATTTTGTAGAAAAAAGAATCTTTGAGGTAAGCCCCAATGCATTCATCTGTGTGTCGGATTTTAATGAAAGTGCACGTAAACTATATGAAAGCAGAGGCTACCAGTTGTTAGGAAAACTTGAAAACTATCTGGAAAAGGGCTTTACGGAGTTATTATTCCGTAAAACTATTGGAACAATCAATGATTTCAAAGCAAAAAAGCCGACTAATGCTTAAATTGCAAACTGAATTTAATCTATCATACAAAATAATCAAGTAATCATGAGTTACATTGTAGAAGTACATGCCCGTCAAATTTTAGATAGCCGAGGCAATCCAACAGTTGAAGTAGACGTATTAACCGATGATGGTGCGCAGGGTCGTGCATCTGTTCCGAGTGGAGCAAGTACCGGAATTCACGAAGCAGTAGAATTAAGAGATGGAGATAAGAAAAAATATGGCGCTAAGGGAGTTTTGAAAGCGGTAAAAAATGTAAATGATATCATTGCTGAGCAATTAGTAGGATACGATGTTTCACAACAAGCTGCAATCGATCAGGTAATGATTGATTTAGATGGTACACCAAACAAAGGTAAATTAGGCGCAAACGCAATCTTAGCTGTTAGTATGGCTGTAGCAAAAGCTGCTGCTGAAGAAGCAGGCTTGCCTCTTTATAGATATATCGGGGGAACAAATGCAAAAACATTGCCAATTCCAATGATGAACATCTTAAATGGTGGTGCTCACGCAGATAATAAAATCGATTTTCAGGAATTTATGATTATGCCTGTAGGTGCTCCTTCTTTCAGTGAAGGGTTACGTTGGGGTGTTGAAATTTTCCATGTATTGAAAAGTGTATTAAAGAAAAAAGGATATAGTACAAACGTGGGTGATGAAGGTGGATTTGCTCCAAACATTCAAAGCAACGAAGAAGCGATTGAAACAGTATTGGAATCCATTACACAAGCTGGTTACAAAACTGGTTCACAAATTGTGATTGCAATGGATGCTGCAAACAGCGAATTATGGGATGGTAAGAAGAAAAAATATGTATTCCATAAGAGCAATGGTAAAGAAATGAGCAGCGATCAGTTGGTTAAATTCTGGGAAAGCTGGGTGAAAAAATATCCTATTGCTTCTATTGAAGATGGAATGGCAGAGGATGATTGGAATGGCTGGAAAGCTTTAACTGATGCGGTTGGCAGTAAGTGTCAATTAGTAGGGGATGATTTGTTTGTTACTAACGTATTACGATTACAACAAGGCATCGATAAGAAAATCGCAAACGGATTGTTGGTAAAAGTAAACCAAATTGGTTCTATCACTGAAACCATCAACGCGGTTTCTCTGGCACAACATAATGGTTACAATACCATCATGAGTCATAGAAGTGGTGAAACAGAAGATACAACAATTGCTGACTTAGCAGTTGCATTGAACTGTGGACAGATTAAAACTGGTTCTGCATCTCGTACCGATAGGATTGCGAAATACAATCAGTTAATCCGAATTGAGGAAGCTTTGGGTAATACAGGCATCTATCCAAAAGGAAAGATCAAGTTTGGTACTAAATAAACGGTTGTTTATAAGTTGACAACCCGGTTGGTTTGAGATTGTATAATTTTAAAACCGGGTTGTCAACCTTTTTATATGATGCAGAAAATAATTAAAATACTAACAAGCAAATACGCAATAGCCAGCGCATTTTTTTTGGTATGGATGTTATTTATAGATCAACGCGATTTTTTTCAACAGCGAGAGAGAAAAGCAGAGTTAGAAAAATTAGAAATGAAGAAGCGTTATTATCAGACTGAAATTGATAAAGCAAGAAAAACTTTAACAGATTTGCAGACCAACCCAGCTGCACTTGAAAAGTTCGCAAGAGAGCGTTACTTGATGAAAAAAGACGGCGAAGACATCTTTACCATGGAAGATTCTGCCGCAATGACAAAATAATACTACCCCTTTTACGTTTGCTCATTTTTTTAATATTTCCTAAGGGAAATCAGTTCTGTCGGCAATATTCAAGCACTAACGCCGTTTTATAAGAACCGTATCCTCTTAGAACAATGTCATATTATGAAAAAAATCAAAGAGGAGGCATTGATGAGTTATTTATATAACGAAGCTTCACCAGCAGTGGTAGCAGCGATTGAGAAGGCGATGGAAGAAGATCCATCTATAAAAGAACAGCTGGAGCTTTTACAGTTTAGCATGAAACATTTGGAGCGATTGAAATTAGAATCTCCTAGTACAGAATCTGTGCAAGCGATTTTAAAATATGCTGCTGCGCAGAAGAAAAATGATAAGTGATAAGTAAAAATGACCAAAAAGGAAAGATACCAACAAGCAATATCTTACTTTAAAGAGCAGATCCCGATTGCTGAAACTGAGTTGGTATATGATAACCCTTTTCAATTATTGGTGGCTGTTATTTTATCTGCTCAATGCACTGATAAGAGAGTAAATCTTACTACCCCGAATATTTTTCGAAAATATTCCACTCCAGATAAAATGGCGGAAGCCAGTTTTGAAGATCTCTTTCCTATCATCAAAAGTATTTCCTATCCCAATAATAAAACCAAGCACCTTATTGGCATGGCAACAATGCTCATGACTGATTTTAATGGCGAAGTGCCAATGACGGTAAATGAGTTAGTAAAACTTCCCGGGGTAGGCAGAAAAACTGCGAATGTAATTACCAGTGTTATTGATAAGCAGCCCAATATGGCAGTAGATACACATGTGTTTCGTGTATCTGCAAGACTGGGTCTAACTACAAATGCAAAGACTGTTCTGGAAGCAGAGAAACAACTCATCAAAAATATTCCGGAAGAATTGGTGCATCGTGCACATCATTGGTTAATCCTGCATGGAAGGTATACTTGCCTTGCCCGTTCGCCGAAATGTGTAGAGTGTGGGCTAACTGAGATATGTAAATATTATAAAAAGTAAAAAGTGAGAAGAGAGAAGTTGTTGGTATAAGAATTTATTTCCCCTACATCGCATGCGATGGAGGGGACGCTGATGTGGGATTCGGCATACAGCTGGGGTGGTTATTGATTTTTAGATTATTTTATCTTCTTTCCTTTCACCAAATCGTATGAGTGATCAATCATCTTCTGAAGTTCTTTATTAGAGACTGAACCATCTATTATCACCGTATTCCAATGTTTTTTATTCATATGCCATCCAGGAATTACAGATGCATGTTGTTCTCTTAATTCTAGTGCCAGATCCGGATCACATTTTACATTGAACTGAAGTGGGATGCTATCAAATCCGGTAAGTAAAAACATTTTGCCATTGATCTTATACACTAGGGTATCTGGTCCAAAGGGTTGTGTTTCTTCAGCGTCGGGTTTACTCAAAGTGTATTCGCGCAATTGTTCAAGGTTCATATCGGTATATTAATCGATGATAATATCTAAATGACTTAAAAGCCCTTCCAGGCCGTCTTTACTAAATCGGACATCTCTAATGGCAGTATTTCCTAGTTTGGCATTGCTGATATTACAACTAGAAAAAGTGCAATCGGTAAATACGCAACTGGAAAGATCAGTACCACTTAAGTTGCAATTTTTAAATTCGCATCCTTCGTACTCGGCGGTAGGAAATGATTTAGCTGAAAAATCTAGTTTCTCAAAAATCTGATCTTCAAAAATTGGATTAGACATGATATTTCACATTTATTTTGAAGTTCATCCTGACTTTTATTTATTTAAATATATCGTTTTTCCAGTTTTTGCACTTCTAATGGCAGCATCTAAAATTTCCATTACAATCATATTATTTTCTATTGAGGAAAGGTCATATGGCGCCGGACTTATTTGCTTTTTTACTATTGCAGCTAAATAAGCAAAGGGGTCATTTCTTGGAGAATCGAGGTCTTTTAATTTGCTAATCTCTTCCTTGAACCCATCGTAACCCTCAGCCATTCGAGTGCGAAGCTGGTATTTATTATCGGCATAGATAGCACCTGTAAGCCCGTAAACTTCTAAATCTTTTCTGCCAATGGGCCAATCCCAAGAACCCTGTATAATGCTGTTTGCGTTGTCGTATTTTAAAATAATGATGGATTCATCATCCACTTTCGGATTGTTTTCTGTTTGTAATTGTTGGGTAATGGCTGTTACAGAATTTGGTTTCTTTCCCCCCATTAGCCAGGTACTTAAATTGGTGCCATAACATCCGAAATCGATAATTGCTCCACCTCCATTTTGAATGGGATCTGTAAGCCAATTAAAAAACTCAGCACTAATGCCAATTCTTTTCGGACCACGATGGCCATCGTGCACAACAATTTTTTTGGCATCACCAATCAAGCCTTCTTTTAAAAGCGCATATATTTTTTGATTGCTGGGATACCAGGTGGTTTCATAATTAGTTAATAATTGGATCTGGTATTTATTTGCTAAAGATTCCATTTTTTTAGCATGATCTAGGCTTACAGCCAGCGGTTTTTCAACCATCACATGGATACCTTTGGGTGCAAAAAAATCAACTACCCCTAAGTGTTCATAAATAGATCCAAATGCACAAACTGCTTCTGGCTTGGCTGCAATAAACATTTCCGACATGGTTTCATAAACAAGGTTCATTGAAAATCCATACTGCTTAGAATATCGCATTGCCAGTTCCCGATTAGGTTCTACAATTCCCACAATTTGAATAGTACCATCATCAGTTCTTCCTAAAATTCCATGAACATGGGTATGTGTTAAACCTACAATTCCTATACGTAGCGGGCTTTTTTGTGCGAAAATCTGGATAGAAAATAATAGTGAAAAAATAAGAAGCTGTAAGCTGAATAATTTTAATTTCATTTTATAATTATAATGCTCAATTAATAAGGAAATACAATTAGTGTTTCTCAGATAAATAGTGCTTCTTCAAAACGTCTTCACCATATTCGTTTCCTTTTTCCCTCCATATTGTATGAATATGATTTGCTGCTTTTCTGGGACCCCCATTATTATCAAACTCAATTAAAAATGTTGGGCCATTCAAAATAAAATAGTGTGCAACTTTTTCTTCCTGTGCTCCAATCCAGCCGAAATATATATTTTCGATACCTGCTTTTAATATTTTAACGTACTCAATTTTAGCTTTTTCATATTCTAAATTAAATACGTATTCTCTTATTATTCCTTCTAAGATCGATTGTTGCTTTTTATTTAAATCAACAGCTTTTATTCCCCAATTGTCAATTAAACGTTTGCCACTTTCTGCAGCAGTTATAATGTCTCCAGGGGCTTCACCACTCATAATTGCTTTCTTTTTTTGATCTTCCGTGAATGATTGAATCAGTTTTAATCCTAAGTCTTCTTCCTGGCCTAAAACACGAAGCCCTGCATACTCATTATATGAAAACTCTGAAGGGTCGGTTCCTATGAAAAATGGGGTGACTGATATTTTATCTGCTACAAAAGTGAAATTGATTGACAAATGATGCCCCTCTAATTTGTAACTCCAATTTTCATCCCCGGGAAAACCAAAGAATGCGAAGTAATAATTTTTAGGCGACCACAACAAATCATTCAAAAACTTTTTGGTCTCATCATTGATCTCTTTATGAATGTACATGCTATCATAAAAACGATTGATCAATTCGTCGAGATACATGATGCTGGTCGCTTTTAAATAACCTTGTGAACTTAGAGATGCTGATAAGATCCTATGTACCAGTTTTCGTTGATCTTCCGACATATTTCCAATACTGGTGCCTACTCTGGGTCTTAACCCTACTGGCAGATTATTCCATTTTAACCTATTGGTATCATTAAATTCAAATGCACTAGAACGATGCTGTACTTTATCGAAAGAACTATTTAATTGAATTGCATATTGTTTAATTTCTTTTACATAATCATCCTGTGCAAATGCAAATGTGTTGAAGATACCTACTGCCATAAATAGCAGCAAAATAGATTTATTGATGTTCATTTTTATTTGATTGTGGGGTTCAAATGGCAAAAGTGGCTACACTAATATACAAATGATCGGGTTCACAAATTCAAACATAATGACTCTAATATTATTTAACCACTGGCAATTCTATATAACTCGCTAAAGAGCTATTGCAATAAATGGTTTGGGTTGCTTTTGTAAAATCATTTTCATTTGCCTCGAAAATATTCGGAATAAATTTTTGAGGATTACGATCTATCAATGGAAACCAACTACTTTGAATCTGAATCATTATTTTATGCCCCTTTAGAAAAATATGATTAATCATATGTAAATCAATTACATATTCTTCTGCTTTTTCTGGAATTAATGGAGAAGGAGTTTCAAAACTTTTTCTAAAACGACCACGTAACACTTCCATAGTTACAGGAAGTTCATAACCACTCATCGATTTATCGGACTGGTTAAAATTGGGGTAAACATCAATCAATTTCACTATAAAATCGGCATCCGTTCCAGTGCTACTTGCAAATAAATGAGCAGTAATTTTTCCAGTTACGGTTAGGTTTTCGGTTAGGCTATCCATTACAAAATTTACTACATCCGGTCTGGTGCTAACAAAGCGTTGATCTTCTGTTTGCCAAGGGAACCATCTGCTTCCCTCGCCATAAGTTGCTTCAATAGGAAGTGCCCGATAAGGAACTGGATGTGTAGGATCGCTGATATAATTGATGGATGTATTTGTGGTGCTTGGCTTTGTGAATCCGGCCCTATGATTGGGTTGACAATATAATTTCTGCATGCTTGCCTCTTTTACAGGCCAAGAAGAATAACTCTTCCATACATTGCTACCAGTTTGAAAACAATTGGCTTCTGCAAAAATTCCATCACCAATTCCCTTTAACCAATAATCAAACCATCTTTTTTCATAAACATGAAACCATCCTGCAGTATTAGATCCAAAACTGATTTTTCCTAAACTATCTCCCTTTGCACCCTCCCAGCCACCATGGTTCCATGGACCTAGCAAAATAAAATTCTTATTGGTGGCGTCTTGCTTTTCCATATGAGCATATTGTTCCTGAGGACCATTTAAATCTTCCTGATCAAAATAACCACCCACATGCAACATAGGAATTTCTGCTTTATGAATTGATTTGAACGTAGACGCTTTCTGCCAGAAGGCATCATAATTAGGATGTTTTGTAAAATCATTCCAAGAAGGAAGTCTGTTATGGTAATATTTTTCGTTAACATTTTTGAGCGACCCTAATTGCAAATACCAATTGTACAAATCATATTGCGGAAAGGGGAAGTCGCTATTGGTTTTTGCATCATTTTCAACTAAATAACTATATTCTAAACCATAGCTTAAACGAAAAGCACCGTTATGGTGAAAGTCGTCTCCCAAAAACATATCAGCGGGAGAAGCCTGTGGAGAACTCGCTTTCAGGGCGGGGTGCGGATCAACAGAAGCATCCAAAGCTAAATAGCCTGGATAAGAAACACCGTTAATACCTGCTTTGCCGTTATTATTCGGAATGTTTTTCAATAACCATTCAATAGCATCATATGCATCGGTGCTTTCATCTGTTTTTGTTTTATCCTTTAAATGGTAAAGCGGGCGAGTCATTTCAAATACACCCTCACTTTTAAATTTGCCACGCATATCCTGGAAAACAAAAATATAACCCTCTTTTGCCATAGGCTGTAGTGAACCCATATAATTTATGGGGATGATGCTATCACCATTTGGAATAGGAATGTCTGCACCGTAGGGAGTTCTTTGAATTAAAAAGGGACAAGGTTGCTTTGCCGAATTAGGCGTTAATACCATCGTAAATAGTTTGGTGCCATCACGCATGGGAATCATATAAGTATGTTTGGTGAATGCTTTGATAGAATCCTGTGCAAAGTTTGCATGGGATATTGCTAAAAGCGATAGTATTAAAACGATTGATTTGATTTTATGCATGATTATTTCTTGTATTGTTGTTATTATATTCAAAACCAATATACAAATCTTGCCTTTAGTTTGCAATAGTAAAGTGAGGGAAGGAAAAATTGATAGAAAATCACTTATTTAACCAACTATGAAGTATGGCAGTTTGTTCTTTTGTGGGTGATGCAATTGGCTTTAGAGTAAACAATTTTTTACCTGTTTTGTCATCTGTTTTTATAGAAATTTCCAGTCCGCCAAAGGAGAGATATAACGGATAGTCTAATTCTTTGGTAGTATACACATACTCAAATAAGTTTGTTAAAGAAATGCCTGCAATATCTTCACAGGCTTGCTGGAACTCGGCATCCGTAAATCCGCGATGTAATTCTTTATAATAGTGACTGTATAAATAACGCATCACATCGTCGAGTGATTTTTGATTAGCGGTACTGTTGCGAATGGCAAAATCGAATAATAATCCAACAACCGGGCCCTTATCGTAATATGAAATTGACTTGTCGGCCTCTGCACCTTGTTTGCCAAAAGGGCCATCACTCCAGGTATCATAACTGGCTTGGGCAAGTGATTGATACTTTCTACCCGGATTATTTTCAAGGGTATTGATATTGGATTCAAAGTTTTTGTAAAGAGTGTTTTCGTCGATGATGCCAGCTCGTTTTATGATCAAGTATTCATAATAAACACTCAATCCCTCACTGATCCAAAGTAAGTTGGTTCTGTTTTCTTTGGTATAGTTAAATGGACCTAATTCAAATGGCCGGATGCGTTTTACATTATAATGATGAAAATACTCATGGGTTAAAAAACTCATTATTTTATTAACGCCATTTTTTGTGTTCAATTCTTTGCCATCAAAACTCACAGTAGTGCTATTCAAATGTTCAATACCACCTCTTCCTGGGCCGATGCCAATAAAACTATAATGTTCATATGGAATGTCGCCAATCAGATCACTTGCCGTTTTTACTATCTTTTCTAAGTTTTGCATAAAAACAATGCGATCAAAACTACCTAATTGGTAACCTACAAATTGATGTTCAATGCCATTTATTTTAAATGGTTTCAAGGATTCCAGAGCGCCAATTAAAATGGGACTATCATATAAATCTTCGAAATTGGCAGCTAACAATATATGCTTATTTTCAGGTTGGTTACTAAGGCCTGTTGCTATTTGGTTCCATTGTTTGGGTGCATCAATTATAATTTTAATTGGGATATTTATTTTGCCGTTGATATAAGGGAAAGCAGCTCCAGGTATCAAGTATGCCCTATTGCTATCTACATAACTTTGTGCAACAAACTGTTTCTCTGTAAGCACATCATAACTACAATGGAATGGCTTGTTTTTTTGAATAGCAAATATCCATTGATGTCCTTGAGTGCTCGTAATTACGCTTTGTTTGCCTTTATCATGTATTGTAAAATTGCTCACATATTTGCCGTAGTCTAAAATCTGGTAATATCCCGGAGTCCATTTAGGCATGATTGCAAATATGCTATCTGTATTCCAACCTGTAGCTTCCATATCAACATGAAATTGGTGTGAATTAGGGGCGGGAAAAGAAACGGTAAATTGTAAAGTTTGCGCTTGCAGGTTTGAAATTGATAATACAAGAAGTATAACTAATAATAACTTAGCAGAAGCCTTTTTTTGTGAGCAAATGGAGGTCATTTTATTTTTCTTTTTTAAAAGTATAGAGGTAAGGAGCTTTATGTGCGGCACCAGTTTTTTTGATATCTACTTGTTTTAAAATTTGTTGATTCAGGATCATTCTTTGAAAACTGGTTCTTCGATATTTTACACCAAGGATTGTTTCATATAAGTGTTGTAATTCGCTCATGGTAAATCTATCGGCAAGGAGTTTAAAGCCGATTAGTTTTTTATTAAAGTCGCCGCGAAGTGTATCTAAAGCCTTTTGAATAATTTTTTTATGATCTTGGATCATGGGTGGAATCTTATTAATGTCGTACCAGCCGCAATCATCGCTCATTTCATCTTTTGTGGGAATGGCTTTGGTATAATCAACAAGCGCATAAAACCCTACGGATACAAATCTTTTCAGGAGAAAATGGCTTTTCATTGGTTTCATGCCACGTGCCTTCATGATAGTTTCCATAGAATCGTCTTGGCGATTATGATCGCCAAAAAGGTAAAACTGCTCTAGATAAATATTAGTTAGGCTAGTTCGATCTTGTAGAATTCTTTTGGCTGCTTCATTAACATGTTCATCTTTATAAATAAACCCTCCTGGCAGGGCAAAATGGTTGGTATTTTTATATTGTAACAGCAACACCATCATCTTGTTATCATGAAATCCAAAAATCACAGAATCGATGGCCAGCCCCGGAATGAAGGCCTTTTCGAAGTCGGCCGATTCCCATTGTTTTTTTGGAGCTATTTTTTTCATGGTGGAAAAGGTAAGATTTTATTGCAAAATCTTTTAAAATTATCTATTATTGTCTCCTAAATGAGACAATATGAAAAAAACGATTTGCTTAATAGCCATTTTGTGTGCATTTCAATTGGTTCAAGCCCAGCTCCAGACAGGAGAAAATGTGGCAGTAACCAGTACGAATGCCGGTAAAGTTCGTGGCTATATTCACAACAGTATTTACACGTATAAAGGAATCCCTTACGCAGAAGCCAAAAGATTTGAAGCACCTCAAAAGCCCAAGCCTTGGTCAGTAGTCAGAAGTTCTATGTCTTATGGACCAGTAGCGCCTCTGTCTACCCCCACAACAACTGTTCAAGATGAAAGCGAGTTTGTATTCAACCATAGTTGGGGTTATGCAAGTGAAGATTGTATGCGAGCAAATGTATGGACGCCAGGCATCAATGATGGAAAGAAAAGACCTGTGATGTTTTGGATTCACGGTGGCGGATTTACGGCTGGGTCTTCTCAGGAACTACCTTCCTATGATGGCGAAAACCTTGCAAAGAGAGGAGATGTAGTAGTTGTTTCCATTAATCACCGATTAAATATTTTGGGGTATTTAGATTTATCGGCCTATGGCGAAAAATATAAGCACTCAGCCAATAACAGTATCCTTGATTTACAATTTGCCCTTCAATGGGTAAAGGATAATATAGCCAATTTTGGTGGTGACCCTAATAATGTAACCATCTTTGGACAATCAGGTGGGGGTGCTAAAGTAAATACTTTGATGGCAATGCCTGCAGCACATGGCTTATTTCACAAGGCCATCAATCAAAGTGGAGCTTTTAAATCAGTTATGCGTTCTAAAAAAGCCACACAGGAAGTAACTGCTGAATTATTGAAAGTTTTGAATATAGATCCTTCACAAGTAGATAGTTTACAAAAAATTCCATATCAGGTATTAAGCGATGCAGGTGCAAAAGCATTAAAAAATATAAATGATAAAAATAAATTGGGTGGATCATTACTAGCACAAGTAAGTGCGGGTTGGAGTCCAAGCGTGGATGGAGAAGACCTTCCTTATCAAGTAGGATCAAAGGAAGCAATGGAGCTTTCTAAAAATGTTCCATTAATGATTGGAACTGTTAAGAATGAATTTATGCCTTCTTTATTTACAAACATGGCAAATGCTACAAAGGAGCAGGTGCTTGGCTTTATAAAGAATCAGCAAAAAGATAAAACAGATGCCTATATCGCAGCGGTTAAAAAAGCATATCCAAATGATACCAAGCCTACAGACTTAATGGATATTGATGTGATGTTCAGACCAGGAGCTGTTGTTCAGGCAAAAGAAAAAGCAGCACTCAATGCAGCACCTGTGTATATGTATTTGTTTACTTACCAATCGCCTGTGTTAGATGGTAAGTACAAAGCCATTCATTGCAGTGAAATCCCATTTGCATTTTACAATATTGCCCTTTGTGAGGAAATGACTGGCGGGAAAAAGGAAGCTTATGATCTGGCTGCAAAAACAAGTGATGCATGGATCAATTTCGCACGTTCTGGAAATCCAAACCATAAAGGCATTCCCGCATGGCCAAAGTTTGATGCAAGTAAAACTGCCACCATGCACTTCGATAACAAGTGTGAAGTGATGCCTCAAATGGACAAAGAATTATTTGATCTATTAGGACTCTAGCAGTAGGACCTAATAGTCTGAATTAATTTTATTTTTTATTTGAACCTAAATGAAATATTTTTTTTCGAGTTGTTAAAAAAACAATCAGAACAAAAGCAGTCCAAATATTAACAAGTAAGGGGCTCCCAAGAATACCCTGTGTATTTAATATGCCTTTACTCAATAATGTATTCATAATTCCTAAAACTACAAGCAAGTCAACTATTACAGGCAATAAAAAAAACGAAAGAAAAATGCCAATTTTCTTTTTGTTAGCAATGATTTTGAATGCATTTCTTAATGGAATAAAAAGAACAACAAATTCAATTATTAAGCCAATGGCCCATGATAAACCATGATAATGAAGCAACTGATTTAATCCCCATACTTCATCGCCACCACCTATTGCCACACTTAAAATTCTACCAAAGGGCATATTTGCAAATATTAAAGCAAAACCAAATGATTTTTTCTGATCAGAGTTGGATTCTTTTAATAAAAAAGTGCCTACCCAAATCATACAAAAGGTAAATATTGGACCTGCAAATGTGGCAATCACTGAAATTGGATGAGTGATGGCACATCCTTCACAAGTTTCCCATACATTAAAATCCCTTGGACCCCAACAACCACAAATAATCCGGGCAATTGCAGTGTGCACGATTTCATGAGCTTCGTGCATCACAAATGTCAAAGCAAGAAAAGGGATAATAAATTTTAAAGTGATTTTTAGTTGCATATTTATTTAGTTCTTTTTACTCTATACCATTTCCAGACAAAAAATAATCCAATTACGAGAATTACCAATGCCCATACTTTTGTCAAGTTAAGGATAAAAGTAATCAATGTATTCCATCCAATTTTAAGGGAGTCCCAAATTTTATAAAAAAACCCAGGCTCAAAAGCATCTGTTTTATTGTTCGAAATCATTTCGTGTTGTACGGTTTGATTTTGATAGAGTTCTAATTTAATGCTACTATAATTTATTTGATCAGTTAGTTTTAGATTATCAATATACGCAATGTCTTTTTGTTCTTGTGTCTCAAGCAAACTTTCTTCACTTGATAAATTGCTTTGCTTTTTACCACTATCATTACCTGCGGCAATCACCCTTTTTTGAAAATGTTCGTTACGCTTTTCAGAGAGTTGGTTGGCGAGTAATTGAAGTTGAACATCTTCTGCATGAATACTTCTATAATCTAAAAAGCTGATCTGTTTTGAAATTTCTTTTAAAGTGCTATCTAATAAGGTATTGGGAACCCTTATATGTATGATATTCACCACTCGATATATTGTGGAAATGAGTGTAATATCAGTACTCATTTCATTGCGTTCAATATTTTCTACATTACTGGTTAGTTGCGTATGGGTAACAAAGCCGTGCATACGAGTGGTAATGGATTCAATTTCATATGAAGATTGAATCACGTCTTTTACTCTAAATTTTAAATCTGCAGTTCTAATGAATTGGCGTTTATCGGGTTTCGACTCAATTTCAGAAGGAGCAGAAATGTATCCAATATTTGCACTATCAGCAGAAGAAGTAATGGTACTATTTTTATTTTCTGCACTATTGCAACTAAACAAAACAAAAGCGAGTGAAAAGGCGATTAGGTTTCTTAGATGGTTTTGCATAAAGCTATTTAGCCTTAATAGCTAAATACCAAGAAATGTAACCTTAAAGGAATGTTATAGTATGTGAGATTATTTTTTCTTTTTTTGTAGACCAATCAAAACAAAGAGTACAGTTGCAATTAAACACCCAAACATAGTTATTCGGTTACTGATTTGTTCGGGTATATTTTGTTCTCCTAAATAATGACTTATTATTTCAGCTGAAATAAAATTCAGCAATACACCAAAAAGAAAAAATGCAGCTGCACCCAGGTACCATTTATTGCTTAATTGGGTTAATAGGATAAAGAATATGCCAATGCTGATAAGAAGACTCAAAGCTAGTGGAAAAGCCAATGGCCAAAACCATTCTCCATCACTACTCAAATTTGCTACCAAATACAAAAACGGAACCAATGTAATGCTCAAACCAATATAGGAACCTAATAGTTTGAATCGAGGTAATCCAATTGCTGGAGCCACCACAAACCATATCATTAAAAGTGCGGCTATCGGGTATAACGACCAGTTCAGCGTGCTACCGATGGAGTAATTAATAATGTAAAGTATACCAATCAGTAATATGGTGATCATACTAAAAATGATGAAGCCACGTGGAGTCGAATGATGGGTAGACATATGCTAAGTAAATTTATTTAAAAACTAAATGTGAACAATACAGATCATTACACACTTATAAGTTGTTTATTTTAAGTAATATTAATTAATAGGATTAGGTATTATAAACGCAAAGTGTTTTTAGGTAGTTGTAAGGATGTGGAATTTGATGAATCATTCTTTGTAAAACATCATTGAATAATCCCTTCCTTCTGTTTCTTCTGTTGAACCTGTATTCATATTCA
>JANYEA010000131.1 GCA_025363385.1 Bacteroidota bacterium
TTATCACTAAGCCCCCCTTTTTACCGGGTTGCAAAAGTAATACTTCCTATTATTATGACCAAAATTTTTTGCAAAATTTTAGACCAATTTTATCATGTTATTTTTAAGAGCTTTTCGCTTTTTTTAGAAGCGGGTTGCAAAGGTACACATTATCAACTCTTCTACCAAACCTTTTCGTTGCTTATTTCAAGTATTTTCTTTCTAAGAACTGTCGCTTTTTACCAGCGGGTTGCAAAAGTAAGGGGGCAGTAGTTCTAATCCAAATATTCAGTCTAAAAATCGTGTGCTTTTTACACAATTGTGAATAGTTGGAATTGTAAATTTATATAACTAATTGATTTACAACATACTGTATTATTGAAATTGTTTATAATTATTGAAAATATTTTTCGCAAAACGCTCATTGCTAAGCATTTACCTTCCAAAAAACAAAAAGCCAACCTAAAAAAGGTTGGCTTAAAAATATTGCATGTCCTACATATTTATCCGCTATGCCTGAGGAGTTGGTCCGCCAAAATGCATCGGGATCTCTACTTGCTCTAGATCATGAATCGGGCCATTGGCCTGTTCATACCTTTCAACATTTTCAGCTAAAGCCTTCATGAAACGCTTAGCGTGCATAGGAGTTAATATAATTCTAGACTTTACTTTACTCTTGGGAGTTCCAGGCATCACATTTACAAAGTCTACCACAAACTCGGCATGACTATGAGTGATGATCGCCAGGTTTGCATAAGTACCCTCAGCTGTTTCTTCACTGATTTCGATATTTAACTGGGTATTGGGTTGTTGTTCCATATTATTATTTGAGGGCCAAAAGTAACAAAAAAAAGCGCCTCCGTGCTCTCGGAGGCGCTTTTAAAATAGATACTACCAACTATTGTTTGGTATAAATGTCTGTACAGTTTCTGTAAGCAGAACCATTAAATACCACGTAATTGATGGTTACTTTCTTATAATCAGGAGTAACTGTAATTACAGGCTGTTGGATCATTGAAATTCCATTAGCAGTAAATGCACCTGGCAATTCACCTGGATCGATCACGGCTTTGAAATTAGTTAATACACCAGCAGTATTCGTGAAAGTGATTAAATAATTCGGCTGCACATAATATCCTGTAGGCACGTGTATATTGGTTGGATTCACTGGTAACCATGAAATGGTTTCACCAAAGAAAGAACCACCATTATATCCTGTAGGGAATGTAGGGTTCGTAAGAGCATTATACCTGTAGAAATCCCAAGTATATGCGCCCGCCATTGGATTACCAATAGTGTGGAAATAGATATGTCCAAAGTTGCCACTGTTTACAACACCAGTTGCACCAGGGGCAATGGGAGCCATGTATGATTTGGTTGGGTTAATCTTTGAAGGATATACCGCCAATTTAGCATAAGCAACTCTTGTACCAGCTTTAATGGTTACTGTTGGAGTAACTAATTTGTACAAGGAATCCGGCATCTTTTCGTAAGTAATACCATCATTGCCAAAATTGTCATTGATAGCAGTCCAATCCGGAGCAAGTGTAACTGTAATATCAGAAGCAGCTGCTGTTGGTCCGTTATAAGTAACCTGGAAATTAATGGTATCCACCACATCATCAGGAGGAAACAACAAAGTTGAACCTGCAAAATATTGCAACCCAGAGTTGATATTTGTTTGACCGCTATCTTTTACGTACTCTAACTGTAAAAAGTTAGTAGTCAGATTTTCTCCATTTACATTGGTGTTCACAGCCTTTAGACAAGAAGCTAAAGAAAAGCTAACCAATGCTGAGATCATGAAACCTTTTATTAATTTTTTCATATTCTTAGTATATTAAAATTTATTTAGCCCAAAAGATGGTTGAAGTAAATGGAGTAATTCCCTTTGGTAAATTAGTAGAGTTATAAGAACCCTCCTGAGAAGGATATAAAATCCTAGCAGGCAATTTATCAGCACGAGTACTTTCAGATACAGTTGATGCAAATGTGGCATAAGCAGGACCTCCTGTTACTACTGTTGGGTAACCTGTTCTGCGATATTCGTTCCAGGCTTCTTCACTATTTACAAAGTTCAAAGCAATATACTTTTGAGTAATGATGGCCTCTAATTTCTGTGCATTAGAGGTTGCTAAAGCAAAGTTTACCAAATAACTGGTTGCGTTATCTGCCTGGTATTGCGTAACTGCAGCAGCAGGATCTGATGCATAAGTTGTACCATTTTCTAACACATAAGTGTATTTGAAAGCAGCAGCAACACCCGCATCAAAGTTAGCCTGAACAGCGTCTGATGTAATTCCTTGCAATGCAGCTTCTGCTCTTAAGAAATAAGTTTCAGCAGCAGTAATTACTGGGTAACCAGCAGATGGTCCTTTCAACGGACCGGGAGCACTACCTGCAGTACTGTAAACCCTTGGACTAGCCAGTGGATACCAGAAACTTCCAGAAGGACTAGCTTGAATACCTGTGCCTTCCACACCTAACTGGTTAGTACCAGTAAGAGGGAATTTATAGTAGGTATTTGCACCTCTTCCTGGATCGGTTAATTTAGTTCCATCATAGAAAGCCATCACATATTTGTTTGGCATCCAGGCTTTATTGGCATCACCAGTAGCTGTATAACCCCAGGTAGACCATTTAGGATTTAATTTACCATTATCTCTTACATAACCAGGGTTTATCAATGCATCTGTAGTTAAGAAACCGTCAGCAGAAAAAGTAGTATTTGCAAAAGTAACTTTCCCATTACCTCTCACAATTAAACGCAATTTCAAAGTGTTGATTAATTGCTTCCACTTAGTTACATCCCCTTTAAAAAGTACATCATAAGTACTTAAAGGCGTAACACCTGGAGTTGCATCACCTTTTACAAAGTATGCCATAGCACTATCTAAATCAGTAGCCAAATTCTTATAGATATCCTTGGCTGGATCATAAACAGGAGTTAAGTAAGCTGCACCTTGTAATGCTTGTGAATATGGAACATCATTATACGCATCTACTAACAATTGGAATCCCAATGCCTTCATAGCTCTTGCTGCACCAGCAAAATAAGCATACAAAGGTTTGTCTTTAGAAGCGTTAATGATATACTGATAATCTTCTAAATTATCAAAAGTGGTACTCCATCTTCCAGAAAAATCGGAAGAAGAAAAGTTATAAGTAATAGAAGTTCCAAAACCTCCATAACCACCAGCGTTTGCAGAGTAACCAACTAACTGCGCACCCATGGAGTTGTATCCACTCAGGTTTGCAGCAGTACCTGTTAATGCTTGTGGTAATACCAACTGTGGAGTTGCTGAAACCGCATTATTAGGATCTGTATTGATGTCAAGTTGTTTTTTACAAGAAGACGCTGTTACGATAAGCATCCCTGCAAAAAATAGGGCTTTGATCATTTTCATGTTAAATAATTTATGTGTAACTAAACTTTTATTTGTAATGGCGCTCATATAGATAAAATTTAGTTAAGTGAATTAAAATGTAAATTTAATAGAACCTCCAAAGAATCTAGATGGCGGAGATTGGTTAATACCTGTTAAACCAACACCATTACTACCTGCACCTGCATCTTGATATTCAGGATCGGTATAGTAGTTATCCTTAGCCATCAGAATCAGCAAGTTTCTACCTTGAGCACTTACAGTAATTCCTTTGAAAATCTTAGTCTTAGCACAGATAGCAGAAGGTATGCTATATGATAAAGAAACCTCTCTTAATTTCCAGAAAGCGCCTGAAGTAACATAGTTTGAGGTAACATCTCTGTTGATACCATCAGTCCAGAAACCATTATTACCATTTCCATTTGCAATAGAAATATTCGTATTAGTTACATATTTAGCTCCATCCCAATACACTGAGTTAGGGAATACAAAGCTCTTTCTGTCGTAAATTGCAGTTCTCCAACCAGTACCAGACCAGTCTAACTCTGTACCCATAGATTGGTAAGCAGAATAACCACCACGGTATTCCATCACAACAGATAATCTGAATCCTTTGTATTCTGCAGAAAGATCCAAACCAATTTTATCTTTAATTACAGCACTACCCAAAACTGAAATAGTATCAGATTTAGTAGGGATACCAGTAGTTGGATTTACAATTACATG
>JANYEA010000070.1 GCA_025363385.1 Bacteroidota bacterium
TAACAGCCATGGTGTGTTGGTCCGTCTTCACCTACCAATCCAGCACGGTCTAAACAAAAAACCACAGGTAGTTTTTGCAAAGCAACATCGTGCACAACTTGGTCGTATGCTCTTTGCATAAAAGAGGAATAAATATTGCAGAACACACGCATGCCTTGAGTTGCCAAGCCGGCACTAACTGTAACAGCGTGTTGTTCGCAGATGCCTACATCGAATGCGCGGTGCGGCATTTTTTCCATCATGAATTTTAAAGAACAGCCACTCGGCATTGCAGGGGTTACACCCATAATCTTATCATTCATCTCTGCTAGCTCAATCATGGTATTTCCAAAAACATCCTGATATTTTGGGGGTTGAGGTGCGTCTATTTTTTTCTTAACAATTTCACCAGTTAGTTTATCAAACAAACCTGGGGCATGCCATTTTGTTTGATCTTTTTCTGCGAGTGCGTAACCCTTTCCTTTTACAGTTACGATATGTAAAAGTTTTGGCCCGGGTATATTTTTGAGGTCCTTTAAAGTATCAACCAGGTTGGTAATATTATGGCCATCAATGGGGCCGAAGTAACGTAGATTCAATGCCTCAAAAAGATTACTGCTTTTTGAAACTACTCCTTTCATATTCGCTTCTAACTTACTCGCCATTTCTCTGCTGAATGTTTTACCCACGGGTAATTTGCCCATCAGGTTCCAAATTTCATCACGCATTTTGTTATACGTAGGAGAAGTAGAAATGTCTGTTAAATAACTTTTTAAAGCACCCACATTTGGATCGATGCTCATGCAATTGTCGTTCAAAATAATCAACACATCACTATCTGCCACACCCGCATGGTTCATTGCTTCAAAAGCCATGCCTGCAGTCATAGACCCATCTCCAATTACAGCCACAGATTTTCTGTTCTCTCCTTTGTATTTGGCAGCCATTGCCATTCCTAAAGCAGCAGATATGGAAGTAGAAGAATGACCTACTCCAAATGTATCGTAAATGCTTTCCGTTCTTTTGGGAAATCCACTGATGCCGTTATACTTTCTGTTTGTTATAAATTTATCTCTTCTGCCAGTTAGTATTTTATGCCCATATGCCTGATGACCTACATCCCAAACCAATTGATCATAAGGAGTATTGTAAATATAATGCAAGGCAACGCTTAATTCCACTACGCCAAGACTGGCCGCAAAGTGACCGCCGTGTACACTCACTACATCAATAATATATTGACGTAATTCTGTACATACTTGATGTAATTGATCTCTATTAAGTTTTTTAAGATCGTCTGGGCTATCTATTTTTTGTAAAAGCGGGCCAGCTAGAATCTCCATGAGCCATAAATTTAGATGTAAAAATAAGCAATTAACATTAAGCAATTGCCCTATATAAAGAATATAAACAGAAGGGTTAAGAGATGGTTCACCGCGATAAACATATATTTCTGCCAAATAGAAGCTGATTTTACCATTAATCCCAATTAGCACAATAGCAGTTTAGGTTTCAGATTATATTTGTCCTTACATGAGATCGAAAACTTCCGCATATTGGTGGTGCCAATTAGGTGGCTGGCTATTTTATAGCCTTACTTGGGTATTTTTTGCCTTCCTATTTGAACAGAAATACACGAGTATTTTCTATTCGCGATTGTTTTTGAACATTGGATCTGGTCTGATTTTTACGCATTTATTGCGCTATTTTATCATAAAATTCGATCTAAAACCACCTTTCCACAAGCAAAAATGGGGGCAGCTTGCCATTCTTATTTTTCTTACCTGCGTACTTTACAATTATACAAATAGTCAGCTGGTAGAATGGTTTCAGTTGTATGATCCTACCAAAAAGATTTCCGTTTTAAAACGTTTCTGGAGCAATGTGCTTTTTGATTCGCCATTGATATTTATTTGGTCGAGTATTTATTTTATCTGGCACTATGTTGAGTTAGGTAGAAAAACGGAAGTGCAAAAGGTTAAATTGGAATCCCTGGTAAAAGAGTTGGAACTCAAAACCATTAAATCGCATATTAATCCACATTTTATTTTCAATGCATTAAACAGTATCAGGGCCTTAGTTGATGAAAACCCGGATAGAGCAAGAACAGCCATTACCGAGTTGAGTAATATTTTAAGAAGTAGTATGCAGACCGAAAAACTGGAACTAGCACCCTTAGAAAAAGAACTGAGTATCGTAAAAGACTATCTGGCATTAGAATATATTCGATTTGAAGATCGACTTAGGATTGAATATGATATTGATGAGGATACACTGGATCAACCAGTGCCACCAATGATGTTACAAACATTGGTTGAAAATGCCATTAAGCACGGAATTAGTAAACAAAAAGAAGGTGGTGTTGTTAGGGTAATATCTGATTTCACTAATGACCACCATGAATTGATTGTTCAAAATACGGGACATTTAAATGGCGCAGCAGAAGATGTGATTGACGGGTTTGGAATTAATAGCACCAGAAATAGACTTAAAATATTATTTGGCAATAAGGCAAGTTTTGAAATTCGCGAAATAAAGGATAAAGAAATAGTGGAAACGATTGTAAAGCTTCCTTTGAAAGAAGTATATTAGATAACACTTGATATGTAAATTATGGCAATTAGAGCAATCATTATTGACGACGAGCGACTCGCTCGAAACGAGTTGAAAAAATTATTACAGGATCATTCAGATATCGAAGTAATTGAAGAAGCAGCGAATGTAGATGACGGTATTGAAAAAATTGAAACATTGAATCCTGATTTGATATTTCTTGACATACAGATGCCAGGAAAAACCGGATTTGATTTACTCGCTGAAGTGGAAAAAGCACCGAGAGTAATTTTTACAACGGCTTATGATGAGTATGCTATCAAAGCGTTTGAAGTAAATGCCTTAGATTATCTTTTAAAACCTGTAGAGCCTAAGCGCCTCGCTGATGCAATACAAAAATTGCACCTTGAAATAAGCAAGGAAAATGCTGGTTTAAATGGATTAAATCGCGGCCCACTTACTGAATTTGATCAGGTATTTGTAAAAGACGGTGAACGTTGCTGGTTTGTAAAATTGGGTGAGATCCGATTATTTGAAAGCGTTGGTAATTATGCCAAAGTATTTTTCGGAACCAATAAGCCGCTTATTTTAAAATCATTGAATGCATTGGAAGAAAGATTGGATGACCGTATGTTCTTCCGTGCAAACAGAAAACATATTATTAATCTTCGTTGGATCGATAAAATTGAACCCTATTTTAATGGAGGATTACTGGTTGACTTGAAAGGTGGCGAAAAAATTGAAGTGAGCAGGAGGCAAACGGTGAAGTTTAAAGAAATGATGAGCCTTTAGTTAAGATAAAAGATAAGCGATTTAAGTGAAGAGTGAAAGTGAAGAACCCTCCAACGCTATTGCCAAACATCTAGAAAAATTCGTTAACCCCTGCTTTCAAGATGGGGCAAACATCTTAGCAGTGATATTTACATTTTGTAAGGCGTGATCAAATTGCGCCTATTTTTTAAGATTAAATTGAACACTGAAAATTTTGGTATGAAAAAATTGAGCCTGGCCATTTGTCTTTTATCTGCAACCTTCTTGCAAGCACAGAATATTGATAAAATAATCAATGCAAAAGAAGTGGAACGCATCGAAAAGATCTTGTCTGCAGATGATATGCAGGGTAGAAGAACTTTCTCTCTAGGCATCGAAAAAGCTGCCAATTTCATTGCAGAAGAGTTTAAACAAACCGGCCTGCAAACTTGGAAAAATAGCGGTAGCTATCTTCAGGAATTCACGATGGTTAAGCCTAAATTTCTCAGTGTTTCCTGTAGCTTCGACAATATTACAGTAGACACCAAGGATGTTATTGTGGTTACATCTAAAGCGGAGCTTTCCATTACAGAAAAATCTAGTTTTGAAATGGTAAACATCAAAGCCGGGGTTAATATTTTTTCTGAAGCATCTAAATATGTCCAATCGGGTAAAAATTACCTTGTACTGGTAGATACCTCTTTCGCCAAAAATTTTGGCCGATTAACTGGCTTTAAACGCCAACTTTTTAAGTCGGATAATTCAGTGGTTTTTGTGTTGGCCACACAGCAGCCAAAAAGTTTCAGCATTCATGCTAACCATGAAATTACAGAGCAAAAATTGGCCAATGTAATTGGTGTAATACCAGGTAAGAGCAAAGCGAATGAATATGTGATATTCTCTGGACATTACGATCATTTAGGCATTGGTAAAGCCGTTAATAATGATTCTATCTATAATGGAGCCAATGATGATGCAGCTGGCACAACAGCGATGGTAATGCTTTCAAAATATTTTCAAGCCAAAAAAGACAATGAACGCACTTTGATATTTGTGGCATTTACTGCAGAGGAAATAGGTGGTTTTGGTGCACAATACTGTTCAAAACAATTTAACGCAACAGACGTAAAAGCAATGTTCAATATCGAAATGATTGGTACTGAAAGTAAGTGGGGTAAAAATTCTGCCTACATCACAGGATTTGAGAAAACCGATATGGGAAAAATTTTGCAGGAAAATTTACATGGAACAGGGTTTACATTTTACCCTGACCCCTATACTGATCAAGATTTATTTTATCGTTCAGATAATGCAACCCTTGCCAGACTTGGTGTTCCAGCGCATACCATCTCTACATCTAAAATGGATAGTGAGCCTAATTATCACAAGGTTTCTGATGAGATCGGAACATTGGATATGGATAATATGGCTATGATTATTAAAGCCATTGCACTAAGTTCAAGAGGAATTGTAAGTGGAAAAGATACTCCATCAAGAGTAAATGTGTCTGATCTTAAATAGTAACCAATACACTGTGAATTGCTGCACTGATCTCATTAATCAGGCTTGCATCCTTTTCAATAGCATTTCCTACTACAATAATATCGCCACCAGCTTTGCAATTTAGGTATGCCTTTTCTGCCGTGGTAATGCCTCCTCCAATAATTAAGGGGACCTCAATATTGCGGGCAACTCTTTCGATCATGGGTTCAGTAATCGGACGTTTTGCTCCACTGCCTGCATCCATATAAATCAATTTCATCCCTAACATCTCACCAGCCATTGCCGTACACATGGCAATGTCGTTTTTGTCGGCCGGAATTGGAGTAGCATTTGAAATATAAGAAACGGTGGTTGGTGCACCTCCATCTACCACCATATAACCAGTGGGCATAATTTCTAAACCACTATTTCTAACAAAAGGAGCACTTATTACGTGTTGTCCGATCAATAATTCCGGATTGCGCCCAGATATCAAGGATAGGTACAATAATGCGTCGGCGTATTTGCTAACCTGCGAAGGTGACCCAGGAAAAAGAATTACAGGTATTTCGCAACTGGCTTTGATTTGTTGTATGCACTGGTCTAAATGACTGGATATGACTAAGCTTCCGCCTACAAAAAAATAGTCGACTCCAGAATTCACAGCTAAATGAACCAGCTCTTGAATCTTAACCGTATCTACCTTGTCAGGATCAATTAGTACAGCGAAAGATTTCTTTCCCTGCCTTTTTTTATCTAAAAACTGACTATAGATGGATACTTTCATAGCTGTACAGCAGATACTGAGCTGCAAAAATGCAAAAAAGTTTTTATTTAATGTGTTTATTAAACAGATGTTTCTGTAAATCAAGCCTATTTGACAATAAATCGTCAAAAAAACCAGCTTTTTTTATAGCTGAAAAGTTTCTAATATAAAATGTTTTTCTATTTACAAAATATACTTGGAAAATCAGCTTTTTTTTCCACAAATTCTTTTCTACAACTGTTAACATTGCAGCAAATTCAACCCTGAAAGGGGGTATGAGATTATCCACAATCCTTATCCACAATCTGTTGATATTTACCATCTTGGATTCTGCCTTGGGAAGAATATTTTCGTCTACCGCTTAACAATTCGTTAACGGCATACGTAAAATACAACCCAATAAATATCCCTGTAATATGGCTACTCGTACTAAAAAAGGCTTGCAGTTTTCTCGCCTCTTCACCAAAGACGGAATTACTCCTTATGAAATGTTTGAATACGACTATCGCGATAGCGTAATCAAAAATCCAAATGGTGAGAAAGTATTTGAAATGAATAATGTAGAAGTTCCTAAACAATGGAGCCAAATTGCTACAGATATTCTTGCACAAAAATATTTTCGTAAAGCAGGTGTACCGCAAACAGATGGTTCTTTGGGGAGAGAAACCAGTGTTAAGCAAGTGGCTCATCGTATGGCAAACTGTTGGCGTGTATGGGGTGAGCGCAATGGATATTTTGCTTCTGAAAAAGATGCACAAGTGTTTTATGATGAATTAGCATACAGTATTTTAAATCAGGCATGTGTTCCAAATTCACCTCAGTGGTTTAATACCGGTTTACACGAGAGCTATGGTATTACAGGAAAACCACAGGGCCACTTCTTTGTAGATGGGAAAGACGGTCAATTAAAAAGATCGAGCAATGCATACGAGCGCCCTCAGCCTCACGCATGTTTTATCTTGAGTGTTTCAGATGATTTAGTAAATGATGGTGGCATCATGGACCTATGGGTTCGTGAAGCACGTATCTTCAAATATGGTTCTGGTGTTGGAACCAATTTCTCTCATATTCGCGGTGGCGGTGAAAGATTAAGTGGTGGTGGAACTTCTAGTGGATTGATGAGTTTCTTGAAAATTGGAGACCGTGCTGCTGGCGCTATCAAAAGCGGCGGAACCACACGTAGGGCTGCTAAAATGGTTTGTTTGGATTTAGACCATCCGGAAATTATGGAATTCATCAACTGGAAAGTAGGTGAAGAGAAAAAAGTTGCCGCATTGGTTGCAGCTGGTTACGACAATAGTTATGAAGGGGAAGCTTACATGACCGTAGCCGGACAAAACAGCAATAACTCAATTCGTATCCCTAATGAATTCTTTAAAGTATTAGAAGAAGGTGGTGATTGGGAACTAAAAGCTCGTACCGATGGTAGAGTAATGAAAAAAATTCCAGCAAAAGATGTATGGGACCAAATTGCTTATGCAGCTTGGAGTTGTGCAGATCCTGGAACGCAATACGATACAACCATCAACGAATGGCATACCTGCCCTCAAGGTGGACGAATCAATGCTTCTAATCCTTGTTCAGAGTATATGTTCCTAGACAATACAGCTTGTAATTTGGCTTCAGCTAATTTGATGAAGTTCTTTAACCCTGCTGATAACTCATTTGATGTTAATGGTTTTGAATATACTTGTCGACTCTGGACAACTGTGCTGGAAATCTCAGTGTTGATGGCGCAGTTTCCTTCTAAAGAGGTTGCTGAGTTGAGCTACGAATACCGTACGCTAGGTCTTGGTTTTGCCAACCTGGGTTCAATGTTAATGGTAAGTGGTATTCCATACGATAGTGAGGAAGCTCGTGGTATTGCAGGAGCCATTACGGCAATTATGACTGGGATAGCTTATAAAACTTCCGCTGAAATGGCAAGTTTCTTAGGCGCTTTCCCACGCTATGAAGAAAACAAAGTGGATATGCTTCGTGTGATGCACAATCACCGTGCAGCTGCTTATGACGCAAGTGATGCGTACGAAGGATTAAGCGTAAAACCAATTGGTATCAACGCTAAATATTGCCCTGATTATTTATTATCTGCTGCCACTAAAGCATGGGATGATGCAGTTCAATTGGGCGAGAAATATGGTTATAGAAACGCACAAACCACTGTTATTGCTCCAACAGGAACCATTGGTTTAGTAATGGATTGCGATACAACAGGTGTTGAACCAGATTTTGCTTTAGTTAAATTTAAAAAACTTTCTGGTGGTGGATATTTCAAAATCATCAATGGTGCTGTGCCAAAT
>JANYEA010000072.1 GCA_025363385.1 Bacteroidota bacterium
TGATTCAGCTTGTTTTTTAGTCAGCTTTTTATCAATATTACTACGTGACCTATAATTAATTCCATTTCTTGTAGCATTGATTTTATCTCCAAAGTCTCTTTTCGGGTTCTTGATAAAGACCTATATGCGACAAAATAATTCCCTTCAGTTGTTTTTAATACACATCCTTTTGATAACTTCGATATCCTTTCTAATTCGAGAAGTGTTTCTTTTGAGTTAAAACACTGATATAACCCGGTAATTAATCTGCCTGCTCTTAATGAGTTACGATTTGAGTTCAAAAATGTTTTTAAAACTGTTATGGCTTCATTGGTTATGAATGCACTTGCAATATTGAATGATTTACATGTTTTCGCTATTGTTTCTAATTCGCCTTTCAAGTTTACAACACCTGCATTATTGAAAAACTCAATTTTCATGGTTTTATAATTTAATTGCGCTAATTCTCTATGCCGCTAACATTCGTTTAATCGTATCCAGCATCGCCTGCTTAAACGCATCATCTTTCGACATTAGCCGGTATAAATCCAGTTCTGTTTTTCGCTGTTTTGACATTACATCATCAAATATTTTTCTAAATGCGATATCCCTGTTCTGGGTGTCTCTATTATCTGCGTACTTCTCTTTAAAATCGGGGTGGGCCCGCATGCTTTGGGCAAGGTTTATAAAACGCACTCGTTGCTCTTCGGGTGTTGCATCCCAGCCTTGAAACCAACGTTCATTAAAACTTTTTATAATCAAATCTAATGGGTCTTCGTCTTCTCCGCCGCCGTGGGCGGCTCGTGGGTTGGGGTTTTGAGGATCCAGCTCTGTTTCGGAAGCGTCTAGGCCAATAGAGGCATTTAGTTTTACTCTTTCTAAACCATACGTGGAAAGATCTACTGAATTTAGTAACTCATCCAGACTGTCCTGCGTTGGGTCAACAATAATCAGTTTGGGTATTAAAAATTTTAGAAACCAAAATAATTTTTCCCAACTCAGCATTTCGTAGGGCATAATGGATGCCATTTGCCCATAGATTTTTACAAACTGCTTGGCTTTAATTTTATAATCTGCTTTGTGCTGGTCATCTAATTCTAGTTCACGATTAAACCTTTCGGCAGCTTTATCAATAATAGGGCTCAGCTCTTGCGCGTTAACGCCTGCGAAATATTTAGTTACAAAATCTTCCACTTCACTCCATTCGTAAACCCCGGCATCATCGAGATTGGCTTTTAAATCGTGAAGCACATTAATGTCAGTGGCTTTGCTTAAAGACGTTGCGGTATAAAAAGGGTCAAATGATTTCTTGATGTCTTCTGTGGAGTTATAAAAATCAAGTATAAATAGATCTTCGGTTCTCTTATCTAATTTATCAGCAGCCCTGTTTAATCGTGATAAAGCCTGAACCGCCATCACACCCTGCAATTTCTTATCTACATACATGGCAGTTAACTTGGGTTGGTCAAACCCCGTAAGGTATTTATTGGCTACTACCAAAATGCGATATTCATCCATATTAAAATACCGGGCTATTTTATCGGTTATATAATCCGGGTCTGTTGATTTAGCTGCGTCCAGTTCATTTGGAAAATTATTGAGTGTGTCTTCGGTGTATTCAATGCCTTTGATCTTTTTAGAACCCGAAAACGCTATGGTAATTCTGAATGGGTTTCCCTTTGCTTCAAGAATTTCTTTGATGGCAAAATAGTAACGAATAGCAGATTCTATACTTTGTGTGGCTACTATTGCTTTTGCCTTGCCTTTTAATTTTTTGGTATTTACCAGCTTAGTGATAAAATGATCAAGCATTATGTCTGCCTTGGTGGCAATAGTTTGTGCATCGCGCTCTACAAATGCTTTTAGTTTCTTTTGTGCTTTTACAGTATCGAATAATGGGTTTTCTATAATTGATTTTTCAATTTCGTAATAGCTTTTGTAAGTGGTATAGTTAGCCAGCACATCTAAAATAAACCCTTCTTCAATAGCCTGCTTCATTGAATAGAGATGAAAGGGTTTAAACTTTCCATCTTCCTGTTTTACGCCAAATCTTTCCAACGTGTTGTTTTTGGGAGTGGCCGTAAATGCAAAGTAGGAAGCGTTACCTCGCATCTTCTTAGAACGTAGGGCCTCCAGAACCAGGTCCTGTGGGTCTTCGTCATCTTCTTCACTGGCATTATTGCCCATCGCCTGGTTCATTTTACCGGCCGCGGTTCCACTTTGACTGCTATGCGCTTCATCGATAATTACCGCAAACCTTTTTTGACTCAAATCGGCAATGCCCTCTACAATAAATGGAAACTTTTGAATAGTACTTATTATGATGCGTTTGCCACTTTCCAGGCTCGCTTTTAGTTCTGCGGATGAGTGTGCGTGAGCCACGATATTTTTTACCTGCGAAAACTGTTTAATATTTTCTTTTAATTGTTTATCTAACAGTCTTCTGTCGGTTACTACAATTACCGAATCGAATAATGGGTTTGAAACACCTTTGCTTCCGGGTAGTGTATCACTTTCCGGATAGGTTTCAATTAACTGGTAGGCTGCCCAGGTTATGGAATTGGATTTTCCCGATCCCGCAGAGTGTTGTATTAAATAGGTTTGGCCAACACCTTTTGAAGCAGCATCGGCTACTAATTTTCTAACAACATCTAACTGGTGATAGCGTGGAAAATAAAGTGTTTTTTTAGCCAACCCTTCTGTATCACTGCCATCAAACCTTACAAAGTGTTGGATAATATTGGCCACACTTTGGCGGGTTAGAATCTCTTCCCATAAATAAGCGGTTTTATGACCAAAGGGATTGGGTGGGTTGCCTTTTCCGAAATTATTACCCAGGTTAAATGGCAGAAAAAATGTTCCGGCACCATTTAGTTTGGTGGTCATGTACACTTCATCTGTATCTGCCGTAAAATGTACCAGGCAGCGACCGAAGTTTAACAAGGGCTGTGTGATATCTCTTTTGAATTTGTATTGTTGCTGGCCATGTACCCGTGCATTCTGGCCTGTCCATTGGTTTTTGAGTTCAATGGTAGCAAAGGGCAGGCCGTTTATAAACAATACCATATCAATTTCCTCTAAGGGATTGGCTATTGAATAGCGTAACTGGCGGGTTACACTAAACTCATTGCTTTCAAAGTTCTTTTTTACTGTGTCGCTGCTGCTTGCCAATGGTAGAGGAAATAAAAGTGTGAACCTTGCATCATCTACTTCAAGGCCTTTGCGAAACACGGAGAGGATTCCGTTTTTCTTTACCATCCGATCCAGACGTTCCAGAATTTTAAGTTCCCAGTCGTGTTGCTTTTGTAGTTTTTCTAATTCTTCTTTTTGGGTGGTTTCTAAAAAATGCCAGAAACGCGTTTCATCTATGGCAAATTTTGGGTTGAAGTTTTCTGGTAAACCAATATGATAGCCTTTGCCTGAACGATATAAATTCAGCCGCTCTTCCAGTTCATGAATGTCTTTTGCATCCTGTTTCAGTTCTTCTAAACAGTTGCCAGCTAATCGTTTTTCGATTATGGATTCAAGGGCTTGTTCGTTCGTTTTACTTGGCATCGTTGTTAATTTCAAATTTCTTAGAAGCTGTTTGAGTTAATTAATATTTTTTACCATTAGGCACATCATAGCTAAATATATGTAACTGATGGCAGATTCAGTAGTTCTCTCATAATTGATTACCAGTCTTCTAAAATTCAGAAGCCAGGCAAATGTTCTTTCAATGATCCAACGTTTTGGTTGTACTGCCCATTTAATTGTTTTATCTGTTCGTTTTACAATGGTCACGTTCATTTTTAGTTTCTCTTTTACCCATTTTATCAGTTTGCCCCGGTAACCAGCATCCGCAAATATTTGTTTCAGGTTTGGTTCATCATATTTTGAACCACTCAACTTTTCCAGCACTTGTGTTGCCCCTTTGCTATCGTGAATATTGGCTGCATGTACAACAACATCTATTACTAAACCCAAACTGTCCACTATCATATGGCGCTTCAGCCCCTTTATCTTTTTATTGCCGTCAATTCCACGCTGCATCCCACTTGTAGCGTTCATGCGTACACTGCAACTATCGATAATTCCCATGCTCGCAGACTCTTTTTTCCCTTGATCCGTTCTTACTGATTTGCGTATCTCCTGATGGGCTATTTCTATCGTACCATCCATTGACCATCTTCTAAAATACCAATACACCGTTTGCCAGGGGGGATAGTCCGATGGTAATAACCGCCATTGGCAACCGGTTCGCGTTACATAGCATATCCCTTCCCATATATTTCTTAACTCCCATTTGGGTTTTCGCTTCACATTCAGTAAACTTTCTATAATTTGCCACTGGAAGTCAGTTGAAAAGGTGGTTTTTTTAGTCATTAATTACTCAACGACTGGCTTCCAAACTTTATTCTGATACCCGCCCTATAACTCTTTTTATTTATTTAACTCAAACAGCTTCTTA
>JANYEA010000073.1 GCA_025363385.1 Bacteroidota bacterium
TTTGGTTAGCAAAGGAATTATAAATGGAATCTACTAATTTGGTATTATAAGACTTTTTTTCAAGTTCAAGAGCAGATATGTAATCACCACAAAATGAAACCGATTCAGAAAGATCTGCAAAATACTGATAGGGGTTTGATGCATCCATCAATTTGTTTTCCTGGCTAATGGATTTGTAAAGAGGGTACAAATAGTGCAATTCTTTTTGATGGTAGATCGACAAAAAATTACTGGTATCAAGTTTCAGATGTTGTTGCGATAGAATGTATTTTTTTAAATACTGATAATTCTCTCCAGTTTGAGCGCTTGTATTTACAATCAATAATCCTAAAATAAAAGAAAGCGTAAGCGATTTTAACATGTAGAAAATTTGTGCAAGAATAAGAAAGCCTTTGTTAGTAAAAGTCTAAACAAAGGGTAGTTTCAATGGTTTTAACATTTCCATTCAGCTTTTTAAAAGCAAGTACTATTTATTTGCCATTTGCATATTGCATTACAATATCCCATTCTGTTTCTTTCACAGTTTGTACAGAAAGCCTTCCCAATCTTATCAGATCCATATTAGCAAGACGAGGATCAGTTTTTAAAACAGAAAGCGGTACTGATTTTTTAAGTTTTTTGTGAGGCTTAAACTCTACAACCAACCATGCGGGGTTATCTGTAGTGGGATCTTGATAAGACTCCTTCACAACCTTGGCGATACCAACTATTTCCATTCCTTCGTTACTATGATACCAAAAAGCTAAGTCGCCTTTTTTCATCGAACGTAAATTATTTCTGGCGCCATAATTACGTACGCCATCCCACATTGTATTGCCTTCTTTTTCAAATTGTTCCCAACTGTATTTGAAAGGCTCAGATTTGATTAACCAATATTGCATGAAGAAAATTTAAAATCAAGAAATTAAAATTCAAAAAAGTCATGTAATTAATAGCCACTTGCTAAAACATCTACTAAGTGCATTACTTTCATAGAAGCTCCATGATTTTTTAAACATCCATCAATATGCATGAGGCAACTCATATCAGTGCTAATGATATACTCCGTGTTTGTAGCAATTGCATTTGTGATTTTTTGCTCTCCCATGGCAATGCTAATGGGCTCAAACTTTACAGCAAAAGTGCCACCAAAACCACAACAAGTTTCAGACTCATTCATCTCTACTAATTCTAAACCTGCAACATTACTAAGTAATGTGCGAGGTTCGGCTTTAATATGACATTCTCTTAAACCGGCACAACTATCATGATAGGTAGCTTTACCTTCAAAGCTTGCTCCCAGATCGGTTATTTGTAAAATATTCACCAGAAATTCGGAAATTTCAAAAATGTGTTCTGCTGTTTTTTTTGCTTGTTGCAGATGAGCAGAATTGTCAAAAAGTTTGGCATACATGTTTCTAACAAAACCAACACAACTTGCAGATGGCGCAACAATATATTCAGCACCTTCAAAATCTTCTAAAAATTTAGTGCAAACTTCTTTGGATTCTCCCCAAAAACCTGCATTAAATGCAGGCTGACCGCAACAGGTCTGCTTAGAATTGTAATGCACTTCACAACCTGCTTTTTCCAATACTTTTATCGTGTTAAAAGCAACAGTAGGGTAAAGCTGGTCTATGAAACAGGGAATAAATAGATGCACTTTCATTTCCGAATAATGTATTTGGTTAAGCTATTTTAGCTTTCTGTTCAAAGCTATCATTTTAATTGCAGTTACGGCAGCTTCTTCACCTTTATGACCATGTATACCACCAATTCGATCAAGTGCTTGTTGCTCATTTTCAATCGTAAGTACACCAAATATTACGGGTACATCTAAACTCAGATTTAATTGTAATACACCATCTGTAACTGCTTTACATACATAGTCGAAATGCGGAGTATCGCCTCTAATAATAGTTCCTAAACTTATATACGCATCAGGGATTATCTTACTATAGGTGTAATGCTGTTTTATAGCGAATGATATTTCAAAAGCACCAGGTACGGTTATCGTTTTTGAACCAATATTGTTTGCTTTCAAAATTTTTTTAACCCCTGACTCTAGTTTATTGATAATTGCAGCGTTCCACTCGGTCTTAACGATAACTACAAAGGCATCCTTTATAGAAGGGATGCCTTTGCTTAATGATGTATTTCCTTTACTTGCCATAGATTACAAATCTATTCGCTTTTTTCAATACTTAATCGATAGATGTATTTATCAGCCTGAAATCCTTTGTCAGTTTTAGGGAATTTAGCTTTTAAATCTTTATAAATCTCTAATGCTTCTTTTGTTTTGCCCGTAGTTTCAGATAATAAGGCAGCACGAAATAAATATTCTGCAGAATTTGCTTCGTCGGTTTCGAAAACAGTGGCTGCTTTCTTATATGAAGCAATTGCTTGATCTTTTTGATTAAGCTCTGATAAAGCATCACCTAAATTCCCTAAAGCTAATAATTGAACCTGCTTGGCATCAGTAGAAAAGTCTTTCAGGTATTTCACAGCATTATTGAAGTCGGCTTTGTGCAAATAACTCACCCCAGCATAAAACTTAGCTAGATTAGCAGTTTTAGTTCCACTATAGTTATTAATAATGTAAAGTGCGCCTTTGTTCTGACCATCTCCATTTAATACTAGATTAGAAGAATCTAATCTGAAGTATTCTTGTACCTTAACAATTGCGTCAGCAGCTTTTTCTTCTTTAGGTTTTAATATATAGTTGCTATAACCAAACCATCCACCTGCAATAACAATAATTGCAACAAGTATAATTAGAACGGTTTTTGCATTCTTATGCCAAAAATTTTGCGCTTTCAGAACGATATCATTATTCTCTGGTTGCGCTTGGTGTTGCTCACTCATAAATCTATTTTGAAATGGAAAAGGTTAGTATAAAATTAATCTACAATAAATGGATAATTCTGATCGATATAAACGTCTTTGTAAACCTCGCTATCATCAGGCCATGGGCTTTCTTCAGCAAATTTTACACTTTGTTCTACAATGGCATCGATCCTATCGTTAATTACTTGTAATTCAGCCTCAGTTCCAAATCCATTAGCTAAAATGGTATTTTTTACTTTGATGATTGGATCCTGATCTTTGTACTCATCTACTTCTTCTTTAGAGCGATATTTCTGCGGATCTGAAATTGAATGCCCTTTATAGCGATAGGTTTTTAATTCTAGAAGTGTTGGGCCATCTCCTTCACGTGCTCTTTTTACTGCTCTAGATACACCTTCATGAACAGCTTCAGGCGTCATACCATCAATTTTATCAGCAGGCATTTCGTAGGCATCTGCCAATTTATAAATATCAATGACATTACTAGTACGTTCGATTGAAGTACCCATTGCATAGTTATTGTTCTCACAAATAAAAATAACGGGCAATTTCCATAGCATGGCTAAGTTAAAACTTTCATGAAGCATACCCTGACGAGCTGCACCATCTCCAAAGAAAACCACTGCTACATTATCTGTGCC
>JANYEA010000108.1 GCA_025363385.1 Bacteroidota bacterium
GGTCCAGGTTGGAAAGGTGTTACTTCCAGACATCAGGCACCCTGGATTTTAAATTTCATCACCAATACAGATGAAATGCTTAACAAAGACCCTAAGGCGCAAGCCCAGCTGGAGATCTGTTTAGTTAGAATGCCTAATCAAAACTTAGCAGAAGCAGATGCAAGGGCATTATATGAGTTTATGCGTAAAAATGATGGCACTAAATAAGATTGAGATACTATCAAATAAAAACAACCAATATGAGAAATAGTCAAATTAAGTTAATTGCAACAGCCTGTTTAGGTATTGCAATAGGCTTCATTGCCTGTAAACCCAAGAATGTGGGCGATGCAGTAAACTCTGATGCAGCTGCAAAAGCCTATGTAGCACCTGGTAAGTATGATCAGTTTTACAATTTTGTTTCTGGTGGATTCAGCGGGCAAATGAGTGTATATGGTTTGCCTTCTGGCCGTTTATTAAGAGTTATCCCAGTTTTTTCTGTAGACCCTGAAAAAGGATGGGGATATAGTGAAGAGTCAAAACCCATGTTAAACACTTCTCATGGCATTGTTCCTTGGGATGATTTGCACCATACAGAACTTTCACAAACCAATGGTGAAATTGATGGCAGATGGGTATTTGGTAATGCCAATAACACTCCCCGTGTTGCCAGGATAGATTTAAAAACATTCAGAACTGCCGAAATTATTGAATTGCCAAACAGTTCTGGTAACCACTCTTCTCCTTTTATCACAGAGAATACAGAATATGTAGTTGCTGGTACACGTTTTAGTGTTCCACCAGATAATGTAAATGGTGACGTGCCTATTAATTCTTACAAAAAGAATTTTAAAGGAACTATCAGCTTTATTAGCGTTGGTAAAGAAGATGGTAATATGAATATCGGATTTCAAATTCAATGCCCAGGTGTGAACTTCGATTTGAGTCACTCCGGCAAAGGAGTTTCCACTGGTTGGTTCTTCTTCTCTTGTTATAATACAGAGCAGGCAAATACTTTGTTAGAAGTAAATGCGTCTCAACGCGATAAAGATTTTATCATGGCCGTTAACTGGAAGAAAGCTGAAGAATATATCAAAGCTGGAAAAGGTAGAAAACAATCGGTAAAATATGCACACAATAAATGGAACGAAAAAACACATAGTGCTACTTCTGAAATTAGAACAGAAGTAACAGTATTGGATGCGAAAGAATTCCAAGATTTATGTTATTTTATTCCATGTCCTAAATCTCCACATGGTTGCGATGTAGATCCTTCAGGAGAATATATTGTAGGTAGCGGAAAATTAGCGGCTTTGATCCCTGTATTTAGTTTTACCAAATTGCAAAAAGCAATTGCGGCTAAAGACTATGCAGGTGACTATGATGGAATTCCTGTAGTGAAATACGAATCGGCTTTATATGGTGAAGTTAAAAAGCCAGGCCTCGGACCATTGCACACAGAATTTGATGGTAAAGGAAATGCATACACTACTTTCTTCGTTTCATCTGAAGTAGTAAAATGGAATATCAAAGATTTGAAAGTAGTAGATCGTGTACCAACTTATTATAGTGTGGGTCACTTGTGTATTCCTGGTGGCGATACCAAAAAACCAAATGCTAAATATTTAATCGCATATAACAAAATTACCAAAGACAGATATTTGCCTACAGGACCAGAATTGGCACAGAGTGCGCAGTTGTATGATATCTCTGGCGATAAAATGCAATTGATTCTAGACTTTCCTACTATTGGCGAACCACACTACGCACAAGCAGTTAGTGCTGATCTAATAAAAAATAATTCTGTTAAGTTCTTTAAGATTGAGGATAATATACACCCTTATGTTTCAAAAGGAGAAGGCCAAACCAAAGTAATTCGTTCTGGAAACAAAGTGGATGTGTACATGACTTGTATTCGCTCACACTTTTCTCCAGATAATATTGAAGGCATTAAAGCAGGTGATGAAGTTTATTTCCACGTAACTAATTTGGAACAAGACTGGGATGTACCTCATGGATTTGCTATAAAAGGTGCCAATAATGCAGAATTATTAATCATGCCAGGTGAAACACAAACATTAAAATGGGTAGCTGAAAAAGCTGGAATGTTCCCATTCTATTGTACTGATTTCTGTAGTGCTTTACACCAAGAAATGCAGGGTTACTTAAGGGTTTCACCAGCAGGTAGTAATACACCGTTACTATTTAGTACCGGTAAAAATATGCCACCTGTGGAAGCAGCTGCAGCAACTACTGGAAAAAAATAAATTCTTACGATACCGGAATAGCTCTCAAGGCTGTTCCGGTTTTGGTTTTATTGAAATAAATAATACCTAAGTAATATTAGAGACATGAAAAAGGATCCACTTTCCACTTTAGTAAGATTACTCTTATTATTTTGCGCTGCAACACTTGCAGTTGTATTATTTGTTCCGATGTGGCGTATAGAACTTGATGCGCCACAATATCCTGAGGGATTAACTTTACTTATTTTTACCAATAAATTAGGCGGTAATGTAGATATCGTTAATGGGTTAAACCATTATATTGGAATGAAAACTTTACATGCTGCAGATTTTATGGAATTTACGTTGCTTCCATATTTTGTAGGAAGTTTTGCAGCACTTGCATTAGTTGTTGCCATCATGGCAAGACCCAAACTTTTGTATACCTTCTTTATTTTTTTTATGTCTTTTGCTCTGATATCGATGGTAGATTTTTGGAGATGGGAATATAATTATGGACACGATTTAAATCCGGATGCTGCAATCATTGTACCCGGCATGTCTTATCAACCACCATTGATTGGATTTAAACAGCTATTGAATTTTGGGGCATACAGTATTCCTGATATTGGAGGCTGGATCTTTGTGGGTGTTGGATTAATTAGTTTGTATGCAGTAGTAGTAACCTTAAAAAAAAAACGACTCCCCGCCGCTAACTTAATCTGGATCATTATCATTTCAAGCACACTTTTATCGTCGTGTAATAGTGGCCCAGTGGCATTGAAATATGGTACCGATAATTGTTATTCCTGTAAGATGACGATCAGCGATTTGCGCTTTGGAGCAGAAATAATTACTAAAAAGGGAAGGGTATATAGGTTCGATGATAGCTATTGTATGCTGGGGTATCTAAAAACAAAAGAACTTGAACCAGCTCAAATTAAATCAATTTACATCACCAATTATACAGGTAATCATCAACTGATGAATGTAGATGAAGCTTTGCTTTTGCAAAGTGAATCCATTCGTGGGCCGATGGGCGGCAATATTATTGCCGCGGAACAGATTGATAGCATTAACAAATTAAAGGAACAATTTCCTGGTAATCATCTTTTGTGGTCTGAAATATATAAATAGTGAAACGGATTTTATTAATTACCATCCTGGGCATTTGTGTGGTTTTTTTTGCTGATGCAAAAACAATCAAAGTAGGTGCGTCAAAAAAATGTACTACCATACAGCAGGCTTTAATGTTTGCCAGTAATGGAGATACTGTGATGGTAAATAAAGGAATGTATCACGAAAAAAATCTTATAATCAGTAAAAGAATTGCATTGATTGGTATTGATTACCCGGTTTTGGATGGTGAACTGAAATATGAAGTGGTTGCGATTAAAGCCTCTGGTGTTTTGATGCAGGGTTTTAAAGTAATTCGCTCTGGTGTTTCTAGTATGGAAGACTTTGCAGGCATCAAAATTTATAATTGTCGCGATGTGATTATACGCGATAATATTTTGGAAAACACTTTCTTCGGAATCTATTCTCAATACGGAATAAATTGTACTATCGAGAAAAACAAATTAACTGCTTCAAGTAGTGAAGAACAACAAAGTGGAAATGGAATTCACTGCTGGAAGAGTGATAGTATGCGTATTATTGGAAATTTCATAACAGGTCATAGAGATGGTATTTATTTTGAATTTGTAACTAATAGTATTATATGGAGAAATAATTCTGAAAAGAATTTGCGTTACGGCTTGCACTTCATGTTCTCAAGCAATGATTCCTATATCGCAAATATTTTTAAAAATAATGGGGCTGGTGTTTCTGTGATGTTCTCTCACGATGTTAAAATGATACACAATTATTTTGAAGAGAATTGGGGAGATGGTTCATATGGCATCTTACTCAAAGAAATCTCTGATGGAATAATAGAAAATAATCGCTTTGTAAAAAATACGGTGGGTATTTATATGGAAGGAACCAGCCGAATAAAAATGAATGGAAACGTTTTTGAAAAAAATGGATGGGCTATGAAAATTCAAGCCAGTTGCATGGATATAACTGTAACTGGAAATAATTTCTTGAACAATACATTCGATATGTCTACCAATGGCAGCCTGGTATTAAATACGTTTAATGGAAATTTTTGGGATAAGTATGAAGGCTATGATTTAAATAAAGATCATGTAGGCGATATTCCTTATAGACCAGTTAGTATGTATTCGGTAATTATTGAAAAAAATCCACCTGCCATGATTTTGTTCAGAAGCTTTATCACAACGCTACTAGACAAAACAGAGAAAGTATTACCCTCACTTACACCAGAAAATTTTAAAGACGCATTCCCATTAATGAAACCCTTAAGATTATGATTATTGCAAATAATGTTTCAAAACAATTCGGCAGTTTAAAGGCATTGAATAATTTCTCGGTAACCTGTAATAAAGGTGAATGCATCGCATTAATTGGACCCAACGGAAGTGGTAAAACAACTTTTATCAAAACGATCTTGGGAATGGTGGTTTGTGATAGTGGTTTTGTAACGGTTAATGGATTTAATATTAAGAACGACTGGCAATATCGTTCAAATATTGGTTATATGCCGCAAACAGGAAGATACCCTGAGAATATGACGATTGGACAGGTGCTAGAAATGATGCAAGATATCAGAGGGCAAAAAAACAATTTAGAATTAGATGAGGATTTGATTGAAAGATTCGAGATCAAATCATTATTGAATAAAAGAATGCGAACGCTTTCAGGAGGCACAAGACAAAAAATTAGTGCAGCATTAGCATTTTTGTTTAACCCCGAATTATTAATTCTAGATGAACCAACCGCTGGGTTGGATCCTCTGTCTTCTGAAATACTAAAAGAAAAAATTATTGAAGAAAAGAAAAAAGGGAAACTAATTTTAATTACCTCTCATATACTGAGTGAATTAGATGATTTAGTTACTCAGGTGATCTATATGCAGGATGGCTGTTTGTGTTTTCATAAAACCATTGAACAGTTAAAAGAAGATACAGGACAAACAAAACTTGCTAAAGCTATTGCTCAGGTAATGCTTAATAATTAAACACATGAAGAAAATTATAAAATATGTGATCATCGACATTTTACGCAACAAGATCATACTTGCGTACACTGCATTCTTATTGGTATTGTCTTTTAGTATTTTTAGTTTAGAAGACAATGCAGCAAAGGGATTGCTAGGGCTGCTGAATATTATTCTCATTATTGTGCCGCTTGTAAGCATCGTATTTTCTACTATCTATGTATATAATAGTGCTGAATTCATTGAATTGTTAGTAAGTCAACCACTCAAAAGAAGAACTATCTGGATGAGTCTTTTTTCAGGTTTATCTTCTTCAATGGTTCTGGCATTTCTGGTAGGTGCAGGAATTCCAGTTTTTATTTATCAACCCGATATTACAGGCGTAATGATGCTTTTGATCGGAGTATTGTTATCAGTCATTTTTGTGGCCATCGCAATGCTTGCAGCAGTAAAAACTAGGGATAAAGCAAAGGGTATTGGAATTGCCGTATTGCTTTGGCTTTATTTTTCTCTACTCTTCGATGGTTTTGTATTGTTTCTCGTTTTTCAATTTTCAGATTACCCTGTAGAAAAAATGATGGTAGTAGTAAGTATGTTTAATCCACTTGACCTTGCGAGAATTATGATTCTGTTAAAAATGGACGTTTCTGCTTTAATGGGATATACAGGTGCTGTTTTCAAAGATTTTTTTGGCACTGGAATTGGCATGTTGCTTTCATTTTCGGTTCTACTCTTATGGTCTATTTTGCCAGTTTGGTTCTCCATCAGAAAATTCAATACTAAAGACTTATAAACTTAAAAGAAACGTATGTCAACGATTGTAAAGTCAAAACAGACTAAGAAGGATATCTGTTCTAGAAAAGATATTGAGTTGCTTGTGGCAGAGTTTTATAACAGAGTTAAAGCAGATGATATAATCGGACCTGTATTTACAGAAATTGCAAAGATCAATTGGGAAAAACACCTTCCAGTTATGTGCGATTTTTGGGAGAATGCCATTCTATTTACGGGTTCTTATCAGGGCAATCCAATGGATTTACATACTCATTTACATAAAGCCATGCCCTTACTTCAGATACATTTTCAGAAGTGGAACCAAATCTTTATAAATACCGTGGATAGTTTATTTAAGGGAGAAAAAGCCTTATTAGCAAAACAGCGAGCATTAAAAATATCTGAGGTACTTCAATCTAAAATTTTAGTCCATAAATAATCTTGTCATACTCCCATAAAAAAGCATGAATTTAATTCATGCTTTTTTATGGGAGTAGTGAATTTTATTTTTTATCGGCTGGTGGTAATAACACTTTATCAATTACATAGATCACACCATTTGATGCTGGTATGGTTGCTTTGATTTCGGCATTGCCGTTTACAAAGAATTTACCATCTTTTTTGCTTATGGTAATATTGCTGCCATTAACCTGACCTATTGCCTGACCATCAGACATATTCTCAGTTTTAAAAACACCTACAGAAACATGGTATTGTAAAATATCGGTAAGATCATCTTTTTTTTCTGGTTTCAACAAACCCTCTACAGTACCTGCTGGTAATGCAGCAAAGGCTTCATTGGTGGGAGCAAAAACGGTAAACGGACCAGCATTACTCAATGCATTTACCAGGTCTGCTGCCTGAACTGCTGCAACTAAAGTGGTATGGTCTTTACTGCCTGCAGCAATTTGAACTACGTTTTTTGCAGATGCTTCGTCTTGAACGCCTGACTGACCTTTTGATTCTGTAGCTTGGTTAGCAGGTTCGTTGGCTGTTGATGTTTTGGATGCATCATCATTACAGGCAGTAAAACTTATCCCAATGATTAAAATGCATAAAACGGAGAATACTCTTTTCATATAGTTAGGGTTGTTTTTAAATACCCGATAACTAAAAGTAGTGTAAGCTCGAAAATTCAATTATGACCCTAATCATAATTTCTAGATAGGTGTAAAGTTTATTTAAATGCACTAATTACGGTAATCTCTAACTCCTCTGCAATCTCATCTGTATTGATGCCAAAATCTGCTCGTTTAATCTTGAAAATACTCTTCAGTGTTAGCTTCCCGCCAGAAATAAGAATGGTTCCCGGGGCAATGATATTTTTAGAAACCCCGTGAATAGAAAGGCTGCCTTCTGCTGTAACTTTTATGTTGGCAACTTTACTAAAGTCGATTGATTTTATGTTTTGAATATTTCCTGTAAAACTTGTTTTGGGAAATGCGGCACTATTCATGTAGTCTGGATCATTGAAGTGTTCTTGCATCATTTCATTTTCAAAAACGAATCCTCTAATAAGACATGTGAATTTTAACTGACCAGTTGTTTCATTAAAAGAACAGGCAACTGCAGCATTGGTTGCTTCAATATCTTCTGCAGAGCCATGCGAGTAAAATCGAATACTAGCTTGGCGGGTAAGAAGAATTTTTTCAGTGGGAACAATCGCAGCTATTTTAGATTGCTTGGAACTTTCTTTTTTAATTATGTCTGTTTTAATTTCATTTTTAGTATCTGCAAAAGAAGAATCTAAAAGCTCAAAACTAGGTAGTGCATTTGTTTCTGTTGAAACCTTTTTAAAATGGGTAGGTATATAGGAAACAAATAACCAAATATTTGCGATAGTAAGAAAGATGGCTACTATAATAGAAGTGAAAGTAGATTTATGTTTGTAAAAAAAACCTTGGTTTTTTTTACGATTATTTTTAAAAAAAACGACTAGTACAAAGAACCAGATAACGGCTGCAATCAGAAACATCTGAGGCAATTCCTTCATTAACTTAAAAAGCATAAAATAGATTTCTTATGTGGGGAAAAAAAAACTCCCTGTTCGGGAGCTTCAAAATTATACTATTTTCCAACAACACCATTAGGTTTAAAACCTTGGTTTTGCCATTGACCCGATGGAAGTGGAGAAGGTGCTGGTAAGGGTTTGCCAAAGGGTTTGGGTACACCGCGATGACAGGTATTACAAGTAATTAATTGAATTTTGGTACTATCAGATTCTGTATGCTTAATTGTTGCTATATATTTCTGATTCATTTCATTAGTCATACGAATCATTTCACGTGCTACAGATTTTATTGGATTTGCATCACTAGCCATATCCATTTTTCTTGGATTGTCTTTCTCAGGTGCATGACAGTAATTACATTTAACACCTAATTCAACTTTGAATTCATCCATTGCATGATCTACTTCGTCGAAAGTAGCAGTAGATGGGAATACTTTAATATTTGTTAATTTTTTAGGTTTAGGCTGCTGAATATTAAAAGACTGACTAATCAATGCTCCAATAATTGTTAAAGCAAGTAAAATGTTAACTTTTTTTCTTTGCAATATTTTCATGTGTAATTAATTTAATCCAATATAATCATTCATCACATTTAGCTAATATACCTATGTTTCAATTTCGGTCAAATAGGCTTTTTTATAGTTGAATATGGTTTTCAATGAGGATATTTGTAAGACAATTGGTTTAATAAAAATTGAGTTATGAAGTATAGGGAAGTTTTCATATTGTTTTTTTTGGCATTTTTCTATACAGAAAATTGTGCGCAAAAAAATATTTCTGTCATTTCTCAATTCAAAAAAACGAGCCTTTTATTTTCAATTGATCAAAAAGGGAAGGCAGATTATCAAGTTTTACTTGGCGGAAAGCAAGTTTTAAAACCTTCGCGATTAGGTTTTTTGATCGACGAAAACCAGAGATTGGATAGTAATTTTAAAATCATTCAGGTAGATTCCAGTATCATTCAGGAAACATGGAAACCGGTTTGGGGTGAGGTGAAAACAATTGAGAACCATTGTAAACAACTGGTTGTTCGTATGGAACTACAGTCTGCGCCTTACATTAAAATGAATATTATTTTTAGGGTTTTTGAGGAAGGCGTTGGATTTCGATATGAATTTCCATTGCAATCTTCTTTAAAATTCTTTACAATAAATGAAGAGTTCACAGAATTCAACCTTACTGGAGATCATAAAACATTTTGGATCCCGGCTGATTTTGATTCCAATGAATATCCCTATACCAGTTCCAAATTAAGTGAGGTAAATGCATGGAAGTTTCCGATTATTTCAAGTGGCAATTATCAAACCAATATCCCAGATCAGTATGCCGTGCAAACTCCATTGATGCTAAAAACAAGTGATGGTTTATATATCAATATTCATGAAGCTGCATTGGTAAATTATTCCACCATGCAATTGCACGTAAATAGATCAAATTATGGTTTATCAGCAAACCTGGTTCCAGATGCTGTTGGCAACAAAGGGTACCTGCGCACACCTGCTAAAACGCCTTGGAGAACAATTATTGTAAGTGAAAAAGCCACGGATGTATTGGCTTCTAAAATGATCTTAAATTTAAATGAGCCCTCAAAAATTGAAAATAGTTCCTGGATCAAGCCTACGAAATTTATGGGAGTATGGTGGGAAATGCAAACAGGGAAAGGCTCATGGAGTTATACAGATAATATTGATTCTCTTTCTAAAGAAGGTAAGTTGGTTCCCAACGGGCACCATTCTGCAAACACAACTAATGTAAAAAAATATATTGATTTTGCTTCTAAGCATGGAATCAAAGCACTATTGGTAGAAGGTTGGAATATAGGTTGGGAAGAATGGACAGGCGTGCATAAAGAAGATAATTTCGATTTTGTTACGGCTTATCCCGATTTTGATGTGAAAGAAATAGCACTTTATTCAAAAGCCAAAGGGGTTCAAATGATCATGCATAATGAAACCGGGGCAAGTGCTTCCAACTATGATCGGCATATGGATACCGCATTTCGTTTTATGAATCGATTTGGTTACAACTCTGTGAAGACAGGTTATGTGGGAAAAATAATTCCCAATGGGGAACATCATGATGGGCAATGGATGGTAAATCATTATGAAAGAGCCATTAAAAAAGCTGCTCAGTACTATGTTATGATCGACATGCACGAACCCATGCGCCCAACCGGATTACACAGAACGTATCCAAACTTTTTAGCTTCCGAAGCTGGAAGGGGAAATGAATGGAATGCTTTCAGTGATGGGAATGCCCCAGATCACGAAACGATCATGCCTTTTACCCGTTTAATGGGTGGCCCTATGGATTATACGCCAGGTATTTTTAAACTTCGCCATTATGCCAAAGATGCTCCAAACAGACAAATGCATACTACTCTTGCAAAACAACTTGCATTATATGTAACAATGTATAGCCCAATTCAAATGGCTGCTGATCTTCCCGAGAATTATGAAGCTCATCTGGATGCTTTTCAGTTTATAAAAGATGTGGCAGTTGATTGGGATGATACAAAAATATTAGAAGCAGAACCGGGAGAGTATATCAGTATTGCCAGAAAAGAAAAGGGGAAGGCTAATTGGTTTTTGGGAGCGATTACGAATGAAAATAGTCGTAATACTTCTATTATATTAAACTTCTTAGATAAAGATAAAATATACAGAGCTACTATTTATGAAGATGCACCTGATGCTGACTGGAAAAATAACCCTGAGGCGTATAGGATTCAAAATATTAATGTTGATTATAAAACGGACTTAAAATTAAGCATGGCAAATGGAGGTGGTGTAGCCATTCGTTTTAAACCAATTGTAAATAAGTAAAATATTTTAATGAAAATCAGAAAGTCGTTACTCGTATGCTTTTTTAGTATAGGCTTTCTTATGTCTTATATGATATCCTTAGCTCAATTGAAAGAGCGCCCAAAAATTGGATTAACCCTAAGTGGTGGTGGTGCAAAAGGGTTAGCGCATATTGGCATTTTAAAAGCAATTGATTCTGCGGGACTTAAAATTGATTATGTTACAGGAACCAGTATGGGAAGCATCATTGGCTCATTATATGCGATTGGTAATAGTGGAAATAAAATTGAAGACATTGCTCGTAAAACAGATTGGAACCTTATTTTTTCCAATCAGGTTCCACTTCGGTCCTTTTCTTTGGAAGAAAAAAATGAGTACGGTAAATACGCACTTGAATTGCCTTTTTCTCAAGGGAAGTTTACGCTTCCTTCAGGTGCAATTGAATCGGAAGAACTATGGATCAAACTCTCGGAAATGTATTTTAATGTGAGTGATATAAAAAAATTCAACCGCTTTAAAATTCCATTTGCATGTATAGCCACAGATATTACCAATGCAGAAGCTATTGTACAAGATAGCGGTGAAATTGTTACGGCAGTAAGAGCTAGTATGGCTATCCCTGGTGTTTTTACAACAGTAGAAGATAAGGGGATTACTTTAGTTGATGGAGGAGTAATCAGAAATTTTCCTGTTTCCGATGCCATTGCAATGGGTGCTAATTATACCATTGGTAGTAATGTTACTCAAGGATTATTGCCCAAAGAAAAATTGAATAACCCGCTTCAAATCTTATTACAAATTGCTTTTCTCAAAGAAGATCAGGATAATCGAAAACAAATTGCGTTAACCGATTTATACATACACCATGATTTAACGAAGTTTAGTATTGGCGGATTTGAAAAAGCAAATGATATTATTGATACTGGAATCAATAAAGGCAAACTTTTATATCCCAGATTTAAAAAATTAGCCGATTCATTAAATCAATTGTATGGTAAACGAAAAGAAGAAAATCTGTCGACAAAATCTATCGATTCGGTGTATATCACAGGCCATGCGGTGAGAGGGCTAACCAGTATTTCAGAAGCTTCATTTTTAAACAGTGCTAATTTTAAAGAAAATAACAAATATTCGATCAAAGACCTGTCTGAAATTGTAAGGCGGGCTTATGCCACAAGAGAATATCAATTTATACATTATTCGCTGGAACCCTTGCCGGAAGGAAATTTTGGAATCATTTTCGACGTGGAAGAAACCGTGTCAACAAATGCCAAAATGGGCATTCATTACAACACATTTACAGGGATTAGTTTAGTAGCAAATCTTACTTCACGTAATTTATTAACACCTACTTCAAAATCGTTGATCACTTTAAATGTAGGAGATAATATTCGTGCTAAGGCTGAGCATTACCAATTTTTTGGTGGTGAAAAAAGTCTGGTGGTTATTCCCACATTACAGTATGAATCTTTTAAAGTAAATACCTATCGCAATTTTAAGCAGGATGGTTTATATCGGATGAATTATTTTCTGGGTGATATGAAATTTCAATTAGCTAATCAACGTATAATCAATACGGGGCTTGGATATAAATTCGAATCTGAAGGGTATGACCCTGAATTGCAATCTGCCTTGGAATTGAAAGGAACGGATAACTATTCAACTGCCTATACTTATTTAAATATTAATACCCTAGACAGGTCGATCTATCCCAGAAAAGGGATTCGATTGTATGGTGAATTTGGAATTGTTTTTGGGCAAGATCCTCATCTTTCTTATTCATCTTATGGAAGAGCCATCACCAGCCCTGATACAACTAATATTAATGCATCTAATTATAGTAGGGTAGTATTCAATGCAGAATCCTATCATTCATTAAATGATCGGTTTACTATTTTAACACAAGTACAGGGGGGCATTAACTTTAGCACTGGGGAAAATGAATTCAATGGTTTTTATATTGGCGGACTCAATAAAATGTATCGAAATCAAATTGTGTTTGCCGGTTTACAAGATGCTACCTTGCATGCTCAAAATGTAGTATCCGGCATGATTGGGTTAAGATCAAAAATTTGGAATGGAGTGTATTTAATTGCAAAAACCAATATTTTGTTGAATGATTTTATGAAGAATCGGAGCATCTCTTCAAACCCTCGATGGGTTAGTGGTTCCTCTCTCACATTTGCATATAATTCCTTAATAGGGCCTATTGAATTTAGTACCATGTATAGTGTTCAATCAAAGAGTGTGCAGACCAATGTGAATATTGGCATCCCTTTTTAAGCCCCTCAAAAATTTAATCAATCACTTCATAAATATTTATAGGGAATTGTTTGTTTTTTAAACTCACTTCTCCTACACTATTACAGTTAAAAGATTCTTTTACTTTTTGATAAGCTGTTTCTGAGATTACAATTTGCCCTGCTTTTGCAATAGATTGGAAACGTGATGCGGTATTTACCACATCGCCTACTACTGTATAATCGAGCCTGCGTAGGGTTCCAGACCCTATATTTCCTGAGATTAGTTCACCACTATTGATACCAATGGAAACTTTTGGCAAGAAATTTAAACCATTATCTAAAGTAGGAAGCTTGTCCAATAAATTACGAATAGCAAGGCAAGCATCGATGGCTCTATCTAATTGATGTTTACCTCTGAATACTGCCATGATTGCGTCACCTATAAATTTATCTATATGGCCATCTTGAGCAATGATTTCTTTCACCATAATATCAAAATAGGTGTTGAGCATTTTCACAACCGTATTTGCTGCTGCATTTTCTGTGATGGCTGTAAATCCGCAAATGTCTATAAAAGCAACAGTAGCTTCGATTGTTTCATTTGCCAATAGTGAGTCTTCGAATTGTTGGCTAGCCATAAAATTGAGTACGTTCTCGTCTACATACATGCGAAGTATATTATTTTCCTTGATGGCTTTCAAGGTTTCATTAACCTGGGCAACATGTTTGATGGTTTTCTCAATAGTAAGTTCCAGGTCTTCAAAGTTCACTGGCTTGCACACAAAATCAAAAGCACCCTTGTTCATGGCACTGCGAATGTTTTCCATATCACCATAAGCAGAAACCATCACCGTTTTAGTTAATGGATTCGAATCATTGAGCTTACTCAGTAAAGTAAGACCGTCCATTTCGGGCATATTGATATCGCTTAATACGATAGAAATATCCGGATGTTCCTCCATTTTCACAATGGCATCTTTACCATTAATGGCAAATACAAATTCATATTTCTCTTCACGGATCTGCTTACGGAATTTCTGCTTGATCAACGTTTCCAAATCAACTTCGTCGTCTGCTACAAGAATTTTTGGCATGAGTTAGATTTTGAGTTTTTCTTTTAAGAGACTAAAGTCAACCGGCTTTGTTAAGAAATCGTCTGCACCCAATTTCATGGCTTGATCGTAATTATCCTGATCACCATAAGCAGTAATCATCATCACGATAGGAGGAGGAGTATGGTATTTAGTTTTGATTTTGTCGAGCAGCTCTAAACCACTCATGCCAGGCATATTAATGTCTGATAATATTAGTACGGCTTCATGATGATTCTCTTTCAGGTATTCTAAAGCCATTTCGCCTGAAATAGCAAATGCAAAATCCACAATCCCTTCTCTGATTTCTTTGCGAAACCTTTGCTGGAAAAGAGTTTGCATATCCTGTTCGTCATCAACTACAAGTATTTTCATATTAGGGGTTTAATAAATATAATATTTTAAATGGGTAAAATGATTTTGAAAGCTGTTTCTTTTCCTTCTTCTGATGCAACTAATAATTCACCGCCATGTCCTTTTGTGATGATATCATAACTCATAGATAAGCCAAGGCCAGTTCCTTCTCCGGTTGGCTTGGTAGTAAAGAATGGTTGGAATATTTTTTCTTTTACTTTTTCCGGGATGCCCGATCCATTATCTTTCACAGTAATGAATAATTTATTTCCTTCTTTTTTTGTGCTTACTGTAACAGTGGGTTCATATCCTTCAAGACCTTTCATCTTCTTCTCATTAACAGCATAAAAGGCATTGGTAATGAGATTTAGAATTACCCGTCCTGTGTCTTGGGGAATTACATTTACATTCCCGATGTTTGGATCAAAATCAGTAACCATTTTTGCATTGAATGATTTGTCTTTGGCACGCAGACCGTGATAGGCAAGTCGCAGGTACTCATCGGCAAGTGCATTAATATTGGTAGGTTCTTTTTTACCAGAACTGCTTCTACTATGTTGTAACATTCCTTTTACAATGGCATCTGCTCGTTTGCCATGGTGATTGATTTTTGCTTCATTTTCATTTACATCTTTAATAATCTCTTTTACTGTATTGAAATTACCTTTTTCAATTTCTTCATTGATCTCTGAAAGTAATTCCTGATTGATCTCCGAAAAATTATTCACAAAGTTCAATGGGTTCTGGATTTCATGCGCAATTCCAGCAGTCAATTCACCCAGTGAAGCCATCTTTTCAGA
>JANYEA010000132.1 GCA_025363385.1 Bacteroidota bacterium
GATGGTACCTGGTTTAAAGAGGGGCATGGAGTAGACCCTGATATTGAAGTGCCAGAAGATTTAGGAGCTATGGCTAAGGGCATCGATCCTCAATTGGAAAGAGCCATCGTAGAGATAAAAAATCTATTAAAAACAAAAGAATTTAAAGCACCAGTAGTTCCAATAGTTGAAAAACGGAACTAGTATTGAAATAATGATTCTTTATAAAAGCCTTCTGTAACTAATTTACAGAAGGCTTTTTCTTTTATCTTTAAAATACCCTAATTGCTAAAGATGAAAAAATGGATTTTGCTAATTGTTTGCAGCATCGGTTTTGTGTGTGTAAAAGCACAAAATAGTACACAAATTAATCTTCTTAAAAACAAGCTATTAATTGCTAATTCAGATTCTGCCCGCATTCGGTTGTGGAATGAGTTAGCATTGATATATGCACCTACAGACTCTGCTAATGCTTTCTTGTATGCAAATCAAGCACTCACACTTTCCACAGTACGGAACCGAAAATCGGGTATTGCGGGGGCTTGGATGGCACAGGCAAATGCATTAGAATTCAAATCAAAATTTAAGGAAGCTCTAGTATTATTTACAAAGGCCGCTGAATTGTATCATCAAACAAATGAACAGGAGCAATACGCAATTGTACTGGACCATTTGGGTAAAAATAATTACCATCTATATCAATTTGACGAAGCAATCTCATTTTATAAACAGGCAGAGAAAATATTCAGGTCAATAAATAATATCAATGGGATAACTGTGGTAACAAATGATTTAGGCGTTGCTTATTCTGATAAAGGTGATCGTGAAAAGGCAATCGAATATTATCTGGAATCTCTTCGGATAGATGAACAATTAAATAGTAAACATATTGGCATAACCCTTAGTAATTTGGGCAAATTATTCTTTGATACCCACAATTATCCTGAAGCAATTAATTATTTCAATAAAAGTATTCAGGCAAATAAAGCAGAAGCTGATTTTATAAACGAAGGCAAGGCAGAGTTAAACATGGCCAATGTGTACATTACACAGATAGATTATGTTAAAGGTGTGGAACTATTAACAGCCGCAAGAACTAGTTTTGAAAAAGCAGGATTTAAAAGAGGAGTTCAATCTTGCGCAAATAATATTGGTGCATTAAATATCAGGCAGGGAAAATATCCCGAAGCAATTACATCCTTGCATCAAGCTTTAGAATTAGCAAAAGAGGCTAAATCAAATTCCGGAGTGGCACTAATAGAACAGAATATTGGCTATGCCTATACTTTGATGAAAAAATACCCTGATGCTCTGGATTGGTTTAACAAAGCTGAGCAAACTGCAAAACAAGGAACTGATCCCTACACATTTGGCGAGATCTACAATCACCGTTCCATGCTCGATTCAGCAATGGGTAATTATGAAACAGCCTTACAATACAGATCTAAATACCAAACCATCAATGAAAAATTATTAAACGAAAAAATTACTAAACAGGTAAACGAACTTCAAACAAAATACGACTCTGAAAAAAAGGCACACCAGATTGAAATTCTTAATAAAGACAATTCGATTAAATCGCTTCAAATCGAGAATCAACAATTAGAAATCGATCAACAATTATTTCAAATCACCGCAAACAAACTTAGTTTGGCTCAGGCAGGGCTAACGATTGCACAAAATGACCTAACCCTTAAAAATAAAAATGAAACAATTCTAAAGCAGGAATTAACAGCAGTACAAAAAGAGAAACAGATTGTTGAATTGGATAAACAAAATAAGATCAACCAACTGGAGCTGAATTATAAAAATTTAGAAATAAGTAGAAAAAATACTATGTTGTTTATTGCGATTGTTCTTTTGTTGATGGGTGGATTATTAGGATATTCTTATTATAGTCGTAGGCAATTGAAACAAGAAAATCGAATGCAGGAAATGTTAAGACGTCAGGAAGATTTGGCAACTAAAGCCGTAATGGAAGCTGAAGAAAACGAACGCCGAAGAATTGCTTCAGACCTTCATGATGGCGTTGGGCAAATGATGAGTGCTGCGAAAATGAACCTTTCTGCGGTTGAATCTGATTTGCATAATTTAGACGAATTCCAGAAAGAAGCTTTACATAAAATTCAATACCAAATTGATGAAAGCTGTAAAGAAATTCGAATGATATCTCATAATATGATGCCGAATGGTTTGTTGAAGAATGGACTCGGAGCTGCAGTTAGGGAGTTTACGAATCAGATTGATACCAGGGTATTAAAAGTGAACTTATATACAGAGGGTTTAAATGAAAGACTTGATTCAAATATCGAAATAGTACTTTATCGTGTAATTCAAGAATGCGTTAATAATGCCATTAAGCATGCAAAAGCAAGCCTGCTGGATATTTCATTTATACTTGACAAAGATGGCATCTCTGTAACCATTGAAGATGATGGACATGGGTTTAATACAGAAGGTATCCAAAAGTTTGATGGAATAGGACTTAGGAATATTCAAACAAGGGTTAGCTTTTTGAAAGGAGTCGTTGAATGGTATTCTGAAATTGGCAAGGGAACTTTAATTTCAATTCATATACCCCCTGCCAATTAGAAAATAACTTTATACATTATTTACCAGTTGAAGTATAATAATACTTTAAAGCTTCGGGCATTAATCCTTGCAATTTTTGAATCCTTTCTTCATCTGCAGGGTGATCACTTAAAAAGATGGGCGGTTTCTCGCCACCCAATGCAGCCATTCTTTTCCAAAACGGAATGGCTTCTTCTGGATTATAACCAGCCATTGCTGCAAAGATTAATCCATAATGGTCAGCTTCATTTTCCTGCTTTCTGGAATTGGGTAACAAAACCCCAACCTGCGCAGACGGACCATATATTTGATTAAATACATTTACCGTTTCTGGATTGCTGCCCAAAGCAATATCTCCCACTAGACCTAAACCTTGTGCTAATAACTGCTGACTCATTCTTTCCCTTCCATGACCAGCTACTGCATGTGTAATTTCGTGCCCTAATACTACGGCCAAGGCTGTTTCATTTTGGGTAATAGGTAAAAGACCTGTATAACAAACCACTTTTCCACCAGGCATACACCAGGCATTTATTTCTTTATTTTCTACCAGATTGAATTCCCATTGATAACCTTTCAGGGCATTAGGCATCCCATGCTCTTTATAATACTTATCAATTGCAATAGCAATTCTATTGCCCACTCGTTTTACCATTTCAGCATCCTTCGAATTATTGGGAATTACTTTGTTTTTATTTAAAAACTCTTTGTATTGGCTGATTGCTAAGGTTTGAACCTGACTTTCGGCAACAAGATTCAATTGGCTTCTACCAGTAATCGTATTTCGAGAACATGAAATAACCATTATTACAATGATAACAATCGGTACAATTTTTTTATACATAATTAAACTTATTTATTACGATTATTTGCAAAACCAAAAATTAAAAATAAGGATTGTCAAATTTTATGCCTAAATCCTTTTTTTCAAAATAGCCATCAAAATTTATTTAGTTATATTACTACTATTCCAATAATAGTTAACTTAGGAATATTTTTTACGACAATTGCAATTTAGCTTTTAAGTGTATGGAAAATATTTATTTTCTTCTTCTATCCCTTTTTTCAATCAATCTTATGAATTCCCTACTAGTTCCCAATGTGCCGAATGGTACCATCGAACGAATTGAAAAATTAACACCTAAATATGTGAATGTAAGGAATATCGACATAAGGTTACCAGAGGGGTATACCCCTCAAAAAAAGGTTTATGAAGTTATGAAAGAAAAAGGGGTTACTGAAAAAAGTTGAATCACAAAATTTTTCCCGGACAGGATCATAGTAAAGGCACTTGGAGAACCCGCTTTGAAATACCATAGAATTTTTAATAAGTAATTAAACACAACTAAAATGAATACCAATATATCACCAAATCGGGTACACTCTTTAGATTTTATGCGCGGTTTGATAATGGTATTGTTGATGCTGGAAAGCGCAGGTTTGTCTCAATTTTTAAATGCCTCTTTGGAAGGAAGTTCAGCACAAATTATTACAGAACAATTATTTCATCATCCCTGGAATGGAATTCGATTTTGGGATTTGATTCAACCAGGCTTCATGTTTATGGCTGGAACTGCCATGGTTTACTCTTTGCAACGTCAGCAAAAAGAAGGGATATCTTGGAATCAGTCATTAGTAAAAGCACTAAAAAGATCTGGTTGGCTTTTTTTCTGGGGAGTATTTGACTATGCAATACGCCCGGGTGGAATTTCATTTGAACTTTGGGATGTTCTAACTCAATTGTCTTTTACAACGCTTATTGCTTTTCTGATTTTTCGTTGGGATTTTAAATGGCAATTCATTTTTAGCTTGGCACTTTTATTGATCACCGAACTGATTTATCGCTTTTCGCATGTACCTGGTTTTGATCGGCCGTTCACTGACCAACATAATTTTGGAAATTATATAGACTTACTTTTAATGAACAAAATAAACAAAGGCGGATGGGTTGCAATTAATTGTATACCTACTGCGGCACATACCATTTGGGGTGTATTGGCGGGTAAGCTTCTTTTGTCGGATTTTACTTATAAGGTTAAAATTAAATGGCTCTTATTTTTCGGTGTTACATTTCTAATTATTGGATTTGGAATGGATCTTTCCATAACACCCATTATTAAAAGGATTGCAACTAGTTCGTTTGTGTTTGTGTCAGGAGGGTATTGTTTGCTTTTTCTTGCTTTTGGTTTTTGGTGGATCGATGTAAAAGCACATAAAAAATGGCTTCACTTTTTTACAGTAGTTGGTACGAATTCAATTTTCATTTATTTATTTATCGAGATAGTTGCAGATAGATGGTTTTCAGAATATATCCATGCATTTGGGAAAGGGTTACTTCCGTATTTGGGTTGCACTCCTAATATAGTGGGAATTATTAGCGCTCTGATAGTATTTGTATTAGAATGGAAACTGTGTGAATTTTTATACAAAAAGAAAATCTTTTTTAAGATTTGAACTGTTTATTTTAAAATCTTAAAATTCAGAGAGAATTTTTTTTCAATCAATAATTTCCGCCAATCAATAAACAGCAACATACATAAGATGAAGATGCCTAGGGCTATTCCTGATAAGCTTTTCCAGGTAAGTAAACCTTTTAAAAAACTTGCTGTATTATTCGCAACATAATCACCAGTGAAGACCATTACAAGGTCACTTAAGAATTTTCCAATCAGGAAAGTAGGAATAATATAAATGGCTTTTATTTTTGCGATACCCGCTGCAGAAAAAAGTGTTGTAGTAGGTAAAGGCATTAAAGTGTATAAGAAAACAAAGGCTTGAATCTTCCAGCCCTTATCTGCCAATTTTGTTCCAATAAAATGGAGGTCGTCATTCTTATCTACTTTAATATACCGATCCGACAAATAAGGGATATACAAAAACAAAGTGTACCTGCCTAATGCAGATCCCAATACACCCGATACTAAAACAAACCAGACATTTAAATTAAATTTCATTTGAAAAAATACCATGACCGTCCATGCTGGTGGTCCAAAGAAAGGTAAAAGGTCTACGAGAAAAGCAGCAGCAAAAACAGAAAGATAATACCACATATCTATTGAAAGTTACTTAAACATTCTCAATTATCTACTTCTTTAATGGCTATTCTATTATCAGAAGGATTTCGTTTATCATACTTTATTTTAAATGCAGATAAATTTGGATGAAATTTTCGATCTCTTTTCAATTCATAATCTAGCACAGCTTTCCCTACTTCATGTAAGAAAGGTTGCCCAACTGATTCAAACTCATATTTATCGTCGTTCAATATTCCGTCTTCGTTTACATAAATTGTAGCGGAAAGCATATATTCTATTTTGTTTTTAACATCCATCACGTATGAGACATCGGTTAAAAATCCATATGCCCAACCCACTTTGTTGAATACCCGAATATTTGGCGGCATTGAATGAGTACTGTCTTGAAAAAAGAATTTCACATAGCTATCATAAAAAATGGAATCATTGTATTTGGGATAACTTGTTTCTGAAGGATACTGTGAGAGATACCTTAATAAAAAATCTCGATCATTTTTTTGTAATTCAAAACGTTGTTTTTCTGGAACTGAAAATGGGAATAGCACCGATTGCAGCATTTGTTGAAATTCTTCAAGTGGAATATAATTGTGTTTCGTAAAATCAAATGGCTCATTAATTAAACTGTCTTTTTTATTTAAATATCCTTTTCCTAATAAGAATTGCTTACTAAAATCAAATGGGGTGGTATTATATGCAGCGGCTTGAATAAAAAATGGTTGGCCATCAGCCTTTAAAAATTTAATGGAATTGGTATGCCTATTTTGATCCTCATTGAAACCCATGAACTGCCTTGTGATTCTTAACCTCTCATACCCTTTTTCGTGTAGTCTGCTATTGATCATTTCCTGCCCCATAAACTGATACATTCTATTATATGGATCGTTCTCGCTGATAAGGAATGCTCGTTTAATGAAATTAGCGATACTTGGATATCCCGATTCTGATGTACTGTCTTTTATAAGCGGTTTTTGCCCTATATAATTACTATCAAATTGAAGTCGAGTGAATTTGTTTAATCCGGGAATATTCAGTTGATTAATTTTTTCCAAGGATAGAAATGCTAATGGCATTTTAACCATTGATGCCGGATTAAAATAAGTTTCCGGATCGTAATGGTAATAGTAGTTTTTAAAGCTGGGATTATTTTTCTTATTTCTATCAATTTGTGTATAGATGATTTGTAGTCGGTATTTAGAAGGGTTTTCTAAAACTGTTTTTGCAATACTTGATTCAGCTTTACCTAAGATCAGTAAAAGTAAACTATCTGTTTTGGGCTGTGCAGAAATACTGTTTACGCAACAACAGATAATAAATGGGAGGAGTTTTTTTAGCATTCGGGAAGTTACTAAATTTAGTATTCAAAGTTTATGGATAGAACTTATTAGTTTTGAATAGAATAAAAAATTATGACCAAACTTTTCTCCCCTTTAGAAATCAAATCGGTGCATTTAAATAATAGGATTGCTATTTCGCCCATGTGTCAATATTCTGCAGAAGACGGTTTTGCAAGCGACTGGCATTTAGTGCATTTGGGTAGCCGTGCTGTGGGCGGTGCGGGTTTAATTATAGCTGAAGCTTGCGCAGTAGTTCCTGAAGGGAGAATTTCACCTTTCGATTTGGGTCTCTGGAAAGACGAGCATATACCTAATTTGAAAAGGATTACCGCTTTTATAGAATCACATGGAACAGTTCCGGCCATTCAACTTGCCCATGCAGGCAGAAAAGCAAGTTGTGCCCAACCTTGGAAAGGTGGAGAAATGTTAAGCAGGGAGGAAGGAGGCTGGCAAACTTTTGCCCCAAGCGCCATACCATTTAATGAAAAGTATCCGACGCCTATTTCTTTAACGATTGAAGGAATATATAAAGTGATAAATAGCTTCAAAGAAGCTGCAAGAAGAGCATTGGAAGCGGGTTTTAAGATAATTGAAATACATGCAGCACATGGATATCTGATTCATGAATTTTTTTCTCCCTTATCCAATCAAAGAATGGATTCATATGGGGGAAGTTTTCAAAATAGAATTCGTGTTCTTTGTGAAATTGTAATTGCCATACAAGAAGTTTGGCCTGCAAACCTCCCCATATTTGTTAGGATTTCTTCCACTGATTGGGTAGATGGTGGATGGAATATCGATGAATCTATTGAGTTATCAAATATTTTAAAAAATATGGGGGTCGATTTGATCGATTGCTCATCTGGAGGCAATGTTAGTAATGTAAGAATTCCCATCGCCCCAGGGTATCAAGTGCCTTTTTCCAAAAAAATTAAAGCAGCCACAGGAATTTTAACAGGTACCGTTGGCTTAATTACTGATGCACATCAAGCAGAAACGATTTTATTGAATGAGGAAGCAGATTTAATTCTTTTTGCAAGAGAATCTTTACGAAATCCTTATTTCCCAATGAATGCGGCTTCTGCACTCAATGAGAAAATAGATTGGCCAATACAATACGATCGGGCAAAGAAATGATTAAAGGGTTACCCCCCAGGTTGTAAGGTCTTATACGACTATAGCATTACAGTTTTAGAGGAAACCCAACATCTTTGGGAAAGCAAAATATATTGTTCAACTTAGCAATTGGATATCCATTCTAAAAATAGCTTCAATTGGTTTAATTGAAATTATTCTCTCTTCCATTTTTCACTTGGCCACCAAGCATACAATAATAATAGAACTAAACTAATTAAGAGCAAGGGTAGGATCAAAAAGTGCCTCATAATTTTTGAGTAATACTGATTCAGTCAGTTTACAAATTAAATTTCAATTTTTGCTGGCAAGATTGCTATAATACTCGGTGAATACATAATTAAAATCGGCAATGTGTAATTAAAGAAAAGTTACCATAATTAATTTTTAGGATTAGGTATTTAATTCTCGAAGATAAAATAAAGGCTTTGTAATGACTAATATATTTAGTATTTTGTGTCTAAATAATTTAGTTATGTTTAAGGGAATAAACGCCATAGA
>JANYEA010000042.1 GCA_025363385.1 Bacteroidota bacterium
AATTGCTTTTGCAGCAATAATATGCTCTAGTGGTCCGCCTTGCGTTCCAGGAAATACAGCCATATCAATGAGGTTGCTCATCATGCGCAAATTGCCTTTTACATCTTTCAATCCAAATGGATTTTCAAAATCCGTTTTCATGGTTATTACACCACCTCTTGGTCCTCTTAAAGTTTTATGCGTAGTTGAGGTAACAAAATGACAATGATCGAAAGGGGAACTTAATAAACCCTTTGCAATTAACCCTGCAGGGTGCGCAATGTCTGCCATCACAAATGCACCAACTTCATCGGCCACTTTTCTAATGCGTGCAAAATCCCAATCGCGGCTATATGCACTGGCACCACAAATAATTAATTTTGGCTTTACGGCTCGGGCCTGAGACTCTAACATTTCGTAATCAACAAGTCCATCGTCTTTTTTAACCCCATAAAAATGTGGTTTATATAATTTGCCACTAAAGTTTACGGCTGAACCATGTGTTAAGTGTCCACCCATGCTTAAGTCTAAGCCCAAAATAGCATCACCCGGTTGCAAAATAGCCAGCATCAGCGCAGCATTTGCCTGTGCACCACTATGAGGCTGCACGTTGGCATATTCCACATTAAATATGGCTTTTAAACGATCAATCGCAAGTTGCTCGGTTTGGTCTACTATTTCACATCCACCATAATACCTACGCCCAGGGTAGCCTTCCGCATATTTATTAGTCATAACACAACCAGAAGCTTCCATTACCTGTAAACTAGTGAAGTTTTCAGATGCAATTAGCTCAATACCACGGCGTTGTCTTTGTAGTTCTTGCTTAATAATGTCAAAAACTTGCGTATCTCTTTGCATGAGTAGTTTAATTTGGCGCAAAAATAATTCTTAGTGCATAGTTCTCGGCAATTTGTTAGCAGAGTTTTAGGCAGAATATCCACAAATCTTGCCCTTTAGCTACTATTTTATATTTTCGCAGCCTTGTTAGATGTGTACAGATTACATATTTTAATGTTATTTGGCATCATGCTTACTTATTTTCATCCTAATTAGATCAATATGAAAGCGATTATTCCCGTTGCCGGTGCTGGAACTAAATTACGTCCACATACCTATACCCAGCCCAAAGCGCTTATTCCAATTGCGGGAAAGACTATTTTGAGTTTTATCGTGGATCAATTAAAAGATGCTGGGATTGAAGAGATTATTTTCATCGTTGGTTACCTTGGCGAGAAAATTCAAGATTATGTTCTAGAGAATTACCCCGAACTCAAAACGCATTTTGTTTATCAAAACGAAAGACATGGAACGGGCCATGCAATTGAACTTACCAAAGCCATTGTGGGCGATGACGAAGTATTTGTTGTGCTGGGAGATACTATTTGCGAGTACGATATTCATGAGGTTTTGAATAGTCCCTATAGTATGTTGGGTATTAAAAAAGTAGACGATCCCCGCGATTTTGGAGTTGCGTCGATTGGTGAAGATGGATTTATTGATCAACTAGTGGAGAAGCCTGCTATTCCTAAAAGTAATATGGCACTTGTGGGATTGTATAAAATTAAAGAAACAAATTTTCTTTTTGAATGCCTACATACTTTGTTCTTAAAAAGCGAAAAGGTAAATGGAGAATACAATCTGACAGATGCATTGGATTGTATGATAAAAAAAGGTGCCAAGTTCCAGTCATTTAAAGTGAAGAGTTGGTTTGATTGCGGTAAAAAAGAAACCTTATTAGAAAGTAATGCCACACTGCTAAAAAAATTCGGGGGTAATACTGAATATGATCATGGTTATATTAATACTATCATCATTCCACCGGTAAGTATTGCAGATGGTTGTGACATTTCAAATTCTATTATTGGACCGCATGTGGCCATTGGTGCAAATACATCTATCAAACATAGCATCATTCGTGAAAGCATCATTGGTTCATTTACCAATCTTTTTGAAGTGGTTCTAGATAACTCACTTATAGGAAGCGATGCGTCTGTAAAGGGTCTTAGTAGGAGTTTGAATATCGGAGATAATACAGAAATAGATTTTGGATAGAATTAAGTGAAAAGATAAAAGTGAAAAGTGAAAAATGGAGGAACACTCGGCAATGCTACCAATATTCTTAGAAATACGTTAACCCCAGATTTCAAGCCGGGGAATTAATATCGTTTTATAACTTAACTTTAAAAAAAGTATTTTATGAATCGATCCTTGCCTATTTATTTATTGATTTTATTTTTTTGCATGAGCGGAAAACCCGATCCTCAAAAACCTGCTTCATTTATAGAAATACGTGGAAATCAATTCTACAAAAACGATAAGACTTATACATTTTTGGGTACCAATTTTTGGTATGGAATGAATCTTGGCTCAAAGGGTTCAGGGGGAAATAGGCAGAGACTAATTAGAGAACTGGATAGACTTTCAGCATTAGGAGTTAAAAATCTACGGGTAGTGGCAGGTAGTGAGGGCCCTGATACAGAGCCTTACAGAATGCTTCCCTCTTTACAAACAGCACCAGGAAAATATAATGTGGATGTGTTGGAAGGACTCGATTATTTGCTGGCAGAAATGAGCAAACGTGATATGGTTGCGGTGATGTGCATGAACGATTTCTGGAACTGGTCTGGAGGCATGGCACAATACTTAGTTTGGGCAGGAGTTGCAAACTCAATTCCTTATCCACCACCGAATCCAGGTGGTGATTGGTGGACTTTTCAAAACTTTAGTGCACAATTTTATAGTAATCAAAAAGCGGTAGAAATGTTTAACAATCATCTCCGTTTTATTGTGAATAGAAGAAATAGCATTACGGGTAAATTATACAAAGAAGACCCCACTATATTTTCCTGGGAGTTGGGAAATGAACCCCGAGGTGTAGCAAATCAAACGGCATTTTTAGATTGGGAAGATCATACTGCTGGACTCATTAAGTCGATCGATAAAAACCATTTAGTAACTACGGGTAGTGAGGGCAATACTTCAAGCCCCTCTAGTGGAACAAATGTGTTGAAAGACCATCAAAGTAAAAATATTGATTACGTTACGATTCATATCTGGGTGCAAAACTGGGGATTTTACGATCCCAAGAAACCAGATGCTACTTATCAACCAGCACTTGATTATGCATTGAATTATTTGCAAGAACATTTAAAACAAGTTGCCCCTTTACATAAACCAGTTGTACTGGAAGAATTTGGTATTTCACGCGATGGAAATAATCACGCAGAGGGAACACCTGTAACAGTTAGGGATAAATATTATGGAGCGCTTTTTGCGGCTGTTGCTGATCATGTTAAAAAGCAAAACAATGCTTTGGCTGGGGTAAATTTTTGGGCATGGGGAGGAGAAGGAAGACCAAGAGTACCTGAAGGTTTGTGGAAAATGGGAGATAATTTTATTGGTGATCCTCCACACGAATCTCAAGGATGGTATTCTGTGTATGATACTGATAATAGTACTAAGCAAGTGATCAAAAAATATGCAACCCTTATTAACCAATAACAGAATTACACAATTATTTCAAATTGAATATCCCATCATACAAGCAGGTATGGTATGGGCAAGTGGTTGGCGTTTGGCAAGTGCTGTGAGTAATGCTGGCGGGTTAGGTATACTGGGTGCTGGAAGCATGTATTCCGAAGTATTAAAAGAACATATTCAAAAAACAAAAGCAGCCACTTCAAAACCATTTGCAGTGAATCTGCCAATTTTATATCCCAATATCAAACAACATATTGATATTATTATAGCTGAAAAAGTGCCCATCGTTTTTACAAGTGCCGGAAATCCGAAAACATTTACAACGCTGTTGAAAGATGCAGGCATTGTAGTAGTGCATGTTGTGAGCAGCAGTTTATTTGCTCAAAAAGCAGAAGCAGCGGGTTGTGATGCAGTGGTTGCTGAAGGATTTGAAGCAGGCGGGCATAATGGGAGAGAGGAAACAACTAGCATGGTTTTAATACCTGCAGTGAAAGCTGCCATAAAAATTCCACTGATTGCTGCCGGTGGAATTGCCACTGGCAGGCAAATGCTTGCTGCAATGGTATTGGGAGCGGAGGCTGTTCAAATTGGTACCAGATTTATTTGCAGTGATGAAGCCTCTTCACACCCTCAATTTAAAGAGGCTGTTATACAGGCTAAAGAAGGCGATACGCAATTAGGACTAAAACAATTAGTACCCGTTCGTCTATTAAAAAATGCTTTTTCGAATATGATTTTAGAAGCTGAAAAAAATGGAGCAAATATGGAAGCTTTGCAAACAATGCTTGGCAAAGCAAGGGCCAAAAAAGGAATGTTCGAAGGCGATATGGAAGAGGGTGAATTAGAAATCGGACAAGTCTCTTCTCTTATAAATGAAATAAAATCTGCAGCAGCAATTGTAACAGAAATCTGGAACGATTTTGCTGCTGCAGTATCTAAACCTTTTTAATTTATTTGTGTAGGTAGAAGGAATTGGCTTGTGCCACACAGGTTACCACTAGGTCGTTGATACAAACATGTGGGGGTAAACTGGCTGTATAGAAAGCGATGTCTGCAATATCATTTGCCTGTAATGCTTTGTATCCATCATATACTAAATCTGCTTTATTTTCATCACCCTTAAAACGTACTAATGAAAATTCAGTTTCAGCAGCACCAGGATGGATCACCGTTACTTTAATATGATAAGGCAATAAATCAATTCGCATAGCTTTACTCAAAGCATCAACGGCATGTTTACTGGCACAATAAGCATTGCCATCTTTATACACTTCTTTGCCTGCTGTAGAGCCAATATTAATGATATGTCCTTTTTTTCTTTCTGTTAAATAGGGTAGTACTGCTTTGGTAATATACATTACACCTTTTACATTAGTGTCGATCATTGTTTCCCAGTCTAATAAACTTGCCAGTTCAAAGCTATCTCTTCCAAGTGCAAGCCCAGCATTATTTACGAGCAAATCTATATCCCGCCATTCAGTAGGTAAATTTCCAATTTGTTCAAATACGGCATCTTTATCTTGAACATCAAATACAAGAGGTAATACCTGTATGCCAAAAGAATTTCGCAATGAAATTGCAAGTGCATCTAATTTTTCTTTTCTTCTTCCTGTGATGATGCAATTCCATTTTTCAGCAGCAAATTTTTCGGCAATTGCTTTTCCAAATCCTGAAGTGGCACCGGTAACTAAAATGGTTTTTTGCATGATCTTCTTTGATGTATGAAGTTCAAATATACAAACATTGAAAATTTAAGTGCAGATGATTTAACGGATTAAAACCGCGGTGCCAGTTCTGGTAATTCTTTTTCCTAAAAAATCAACACCTTCAGCAACAAAAACATAAGCGCCAGAAGGTTGCGCTACACCATTCCAAAAACCATCCCAGGCCTTGCCGATTTCGGTAGTGAAGAAAATTTGTTGCCCCCAACGATTATAAACACTAAAATAATATTGTTTGGTAATACCATATACTGTAGGTTTTAATCCATCGTTTTTGCCGTCTCCATTGGGTGTAAAACCCGTTGGCACATATATCTCTGGCCCACTATTAATCACAGTTACTAATAAATTATCAGTAGCTGAACACCCAAGGGAATCGATAGCAGATACCGTATATCTTAATGTTGAAATGCTTCCATCAAGTAAGCTAATTGGATTTGCAATAGTAGTGTTGTTTAAACCTATGGAAGGTGTCCAAATATAATTGACAAGTCTTCCATCAGAAAGTGTTGCATTGAGTTGTAATGGCTGATTCTTTAATATTGTAGTATCATGGCCTGCATTAATACTAAGTGCAGACAATACATTCACATGAATAGTGTCGTATAAAATATTCGGACAACCGGCATTGGAAACGCTAATAATATAATCTGTTTTTTTGGATGGTGCTGATTTAGCGTTGATCGAAAATGGGAGTTCAGTTACCACACCATTTCCTGCATTAAAGATAGAACTTGAGTTTACCCATTGGTAACTGGTACCAATAAGAATAGTGGCATTTAAATTTGCAGCTGTTCCAAAACAAATGGTCGTGTCTTTCGGAATTATTGCTTGTGGGTAGTGAACATTGTAAATTCCAATACTTACTTTGTTACTGGTATCTGATGGACATGCAGTAGTAGATGCAATTGCCCTAAAATATGTTTTACCTCTAATGCCCTTAATACTTTGAATCGTGTCTTTATTTGCAGGAATAGTGGTTGTCCAATTGATTTGATCAATAGATGATTGCCAATTGATAGTCGTTCCGGAAGAACCATTCAAAGTAAGCGCATTTAATAAAGGTTGGTCAAGGCAAATTTGAATATTATCCGGGCTGATTATTCCTGCAATTGGCTTAGGATTGATAGTAATCTTAGCTGTATTAGTGGTATCAATACTGCAGATAGATCCGTTTTGTACAATTGCTCTGAATAAGGTATTTGAAGTTAGACTTTTTGCAATATGTACACTGCTGGTATCTCTAAGATCTACCCAAATACGTCCGTTATCTGCACTAGATTGCCAGGTTAACACAGATCCCCTATTGCCTGTTACACCCAGCGGAAAACTTTGATTTGGAATTAAACCCTTGCAGACCGTAGAATCACCGGTAACCGTTCCGGGTATGGTGGGGGGAGAAATGGTAACATTAATATTTGCCTTTAGATCTGCACAACCATTAATAGCTCTTGCCACAATGATACCCGTTTTTGAAGTATCCGGCCGAACTGTAATTGTGTTAAGTGAATCTTTTAAGTATTTCCATCCTGAGGGAATGGTCCACTCATAGTTAGCTCCTTTTAATTCTGGAATGGCGTAAGTTAGGTTGGCATTCGTGCAACCAATAGTGGTACCTGCAATTTCCAATCCCTCACAAACATTTTTTAGTGCCACATAAGCATAAGCAAAATGTCCTTTTGGAACACAATTGTCTGCCTCAAAGGTCAAAGTTACCTTTTGGCCACGATAAGGCGCAAGATCAAATATTACTTCAGTCCATCCCTTCGTCCATACACGATAGGGGGTTTCATTATTGTTACCATTATTGTTTGGTGAAGGCACTCCGCTTTGTGTGAATCCTTCTAGAAGTGCTCCTTTTTGGTCAAGTACATAAGTATTTCCATTGTTTGTAGTGGGTAATAAGTAAATAGCACTGGCACAATCAATAATGCCATTATTGGTGTTTAGCTTTGCGGTAAACATGGGTACCTCGTCGTTATTATGAGGCGCACTTTCCAGTACCATCGCATAGGCGTAAGTAACCACATAAGGAACATTACTTGGTCCGGCAGGTACATTTATTGTATAACCTAACCCTCTGAAAAGGCCTCCTAAATTAGGATCTTGTTGCACACCATTAGCAGCCGTATTAATTGTGGTGGAGCCAATTTTCATGGAGTATTGATAGTCATAACCATTAATTGTAGGGATCGTTTCAAAGCTTCCAAAAGGATCCTGTGAATTGGTTGTATTTACTTCAATACCTTCAAGATTAGTTCCATATTCTGATATGGAGATTGCATTAATAGTACCTGTTGGCAAAGTAGAAGTACTGTCATAATTAATGATATCTAAATGTTGTCTCGAAGTTTTGTTTTGAAATATGCCAGTGTATCCAAACCAATGTGTAAGGTTGCCTTTTGAATAGTTAATATTGATCGGACAAGTCTGCATCTGCCCAAAAACCTGTGTGGAGCATAAAAATAAAATAAAAGACAACAGGTTTTTCATCAATTAATTTTTAACCCTGGTATGGTAGGATCTAACAATACATTCTTTAGAAATGTTTAGTATCACCTGAAAATACAATTTGTTCAATATAATTTGGTTAATAAAACCATATTTAATTAAACATGAATATTCTTTTAAAAGAGTGGTGTGCCCCCCTTTTTGCTGCCTGAACAGTAGAAAATGATGAAAGATTTTTCAGTCTAAAATTCAATAAAATCAAGTAAAAACTTATTTACTTGATCAGTGGCTTCCCACATTCCCATATGACCTACCCCCTCTATAATATGCACCTGTGGATGAGAGGGTAGTTTAATCTGGGGAAGTAAGTCAACTAAAGTAGCAGCAACATCTTCAGTGCCAATTACGAATAGTATAGGTTTTGGGTTGCTTTTAAGTACGGAAGTGCGGTCTGGTCGATGCATCATAGCCCGGTAATATTGCTGACAAGCCTGGGTATTAAAAACAGGGGCTGCATCCAGTAGAATGGATACAGTGTTTGCGTGTTCTTTTTTAAATGCAGCCGAAAATAAATTGGGGATCGTATTTTTTAGAAACGGTCCAGCACCATATAATTCCATCAATTCAATGCCTTTTAATCGGTTCGCTTTTTTCTCCTCAGAATCGGCCAAAGCAGAAGAGTGTACAAGACCAAATTTTAGTAAGGTTTCCGGGTAAATTTCTTCAAATGCAAGAGTAATATAACCGCCCAGACTATGTCCGATCATGATACAGGTTTCGATGTTTTCTGCTTTTAGAATGGAAGCAATTAAATCTGCATAATCATTCATGGAAATGGGTTGTTCAGGGGATTTATTCAAATCGGCTGGACGTATCATTTCAGACAATCCAGTGCCAGCTAAGTCGGGTACAATTAAAAGGCAATGACTTTGTAAATGATCAATTTGTTTATCCCAGATATGGCTATCTTCTCCAAATCCATGTAACAAAACCACGGGAACCCCCTCGCCAATTACACGATATGAAATTGTTTTCTGAAAATAGGAGATAGATTTTTGCATATTAAAATAGTTGCTTTTGTTTTAGTAGAAGAAAAATATTCTTAGCTATGATAAGCATAGCTAAGAAGGAAATAGATTTATATAACCAATCTCCATAACGGGTGTAGAAAGTTAATGCTTCTGAGGTGGGGATGGGGTATTTAAAACTCGATGCCTGATTCCAGCCCTTGGTTTCAAGAATATTTCCTTTCTCGTCTATCACTGCCGATATGCCTGTATTTGCAGAACGTGCAATCCATCTCCTGTTCTCAATAGCTCGCAATCTGGCATATTGTAAATGTTGTTTATGACCAGGCGTATTTCCCCACCAGCCATCATTGGTAAGTATGGTTAATATATTGGCACCCTTTGCCACGTAACTGGAAACATATTCTCCATAAATACTTTCATAACAAATAATGGGGGCCGCAAAATAGGGGTTATTGTCTGAGTGAAATACAGAGGAAGTATTCGATTTACCATACCCTCCCGAACTGCCTCCAAATTTTTCGAAGATTGGTCCCATGAATTTTAAAAAAGTTGGCAAAGATTCTACACCCGGAACCAATTTACTTTTATTATAGAACTGAAGTGGTTGATTGGATTTAATTAATATAGCGGCATTAAATGCATCCACATAAGTGCCATCTTCTCTTTTGCTGGCGGTTGCGGTAGCGTCTGAACTTGAATAAGATTTCAGGGTTTCAATACCTGAAACCAGACTAATTTCTGGATGCCTGTTTACAAAATCAAATACGGGTTGGTAATAACTATTGTTTCGAATATTTGTCTGCCATTCTACTGCACTCATTGCTGTTTCTGGCCAGATGACGAGTCGGGTAGCACTATCTATTTCTTTTTCAGATAGATGGATCAAGGTGGCAATTTGTTGAGCCGTATTTGTAGCATCAAATTTTTGAAATGGATCGATATTGGGTTGCACAATTACCACATTGTGCCCGGCAATTGAATTAGGTGTTTGTTTGAGATAATAAAAAAGATTGAAGAAAGAAAAAATCAATGGCAATAAAAGTAGGAAGGAAAATTGGAGAATGATTTTGCTTTTTAAAGCCTTCTTGCGGATTGACTGAATAATTTCGAATAGTAAAATATTAGTAAGTAAAATCCAAAGTGTTCCGCCACTTACGCCAGTAAATTCGTACCACTGGATCCATTCGGGATGAGAAGCAAAAACATTTCCAAGCGAGAGCCAGGGCCAGCTAAGTTGCCAGTTTAAATGAATATACTCAAACAGCATCCAAAAACTAATGAGTGCTGTATATCCAATATAATTTCCCGATCTTTTTTTCACGGCAAAGAACCCCCACCATGGCAAACACATCAATAAACTATTGGCAATAATGGCAGCAATGCTCCCAATATCAGTTGAATTCCAAATCCACCAAGTGGTACTTGCATTCCAGATCAGCATGGCTAAAAAGCTATGCCAGAAAAAAGTCGATTTTTGTTCTAAACTATTGGCAACAAAAAGCAAGGGTATACATCCAAAGAAAATGAGGAAAGTTAAAGGCGATATTGGCCAAGCTGCAAAGAGTAATAACCCTGATAGAAGGCTGGCACTGATGGATATTGTTTTTTTCAAAACCTTTTTTTTAAGGGTTGGAAGTTCGGAATAAAAAACGAAAAAGGGATGCTCTTGCGAAACATCCCTTTGGTTAAATTCATTTTTTATTTCTTGCTATAATTTGGGGCTTCTTTTGTTACGTCTACGTCGTGAGCATGACTTTCTTTCATACCAGCATTCGTTATTTTAACAAATTGTGCTTTTTGTAATTCTTTAATGTTTGCCGCACCACAAAGTCCCATACCCGAACGAAGCCCGCCTACATATTGATAAACGATTTCGCTTAAGTTGCCTTTATAAGCCACCCTGCCTTCAATACCTTCCGGTACAAATTTGCTAGCATCTTCATCCGATTCTTGAAAATATCTATCTGCACTACCTTGGCTCATGGCACCCAAACTACCCATACCACGATACTCTTTGAATTTTCTTCCTTCATAAATGATGGTGTCTCCCGGACTTTCTTCTACTCCTGCAAAAACACTACCCATCATTACAATATTAGCGCCCGCTGCAAGTGCTTTTACCATATCTCCTGTATAACGGATACCACCATCAGCAATTACCGGAATACCCTTTGAGCGTAATGCATTACTGGCTTCCATAACTGCAGTAAGTTGCGGTACACCAGCACCTGCCACAATACGAGTAGTACAGATAGAACCCGGACCAATACCTACTTTCACACAATCTGCACCTGCTGTTGCTAATGCCAATGCACCTTCAGCTGTACCTACATTACCCGCTATAATTTGTAAGTGTTTAAAGTTTTTTCTTAAACTTTTTAGTGCATTAATTACACCAATACTATGACCATGGGAGCTATCCAACGTTACTACATCAACCCCTACATGCTGTAGGGCAGCAGCCCGATCCATTAAGTCTTTTGTAATGCCTAATGCGGCACCTACTAACAAACGACCCAAACCATCTTTGCCTGCATTTGGATAATTGCGAATCTGTAAAATATCTCGATATGTAATTAATCCAATTAGTTTGCCTTGTTTATTTACAACGGGCAATTTTTCAATCTTATAATTACGTAGAATTGTTTCTGCCTTTTTTAAGTCGGTCCCTTCTGGAGCAGTAATGATTTTTTCTTTTGTCATTACTTCTGAAACCTTTCTTTTTTTATTGGTCTCAAATCGTAAGTCGCGATTGGTTAAGATACCCACCAATTTCTGGTTAGCATCTACAATAGGGATACCACCAATTCTGTTTTCTTTCATCAGCCTCAAAGCATCGCCAATGGTGGCATCAACCAATAAAGTAATCGGGTCGATGATCATACCACTTTCGCTTCTTTTTACTTTACGAACCTGTTCAGCCTGACGTTCGATACTCATGTTCTTGTGTAGAATACCCAATCCACCTTCTCTAGCCAAGGCAATGGCCAGATTAGCTTCTGTTACGGTATCCATAGCTGCACTAAGTAATGGAACGTTTAGAATAATGTTCTTGGTTAAATGAGAGCGAATATCAACATCGCGAGGTAATACCTGACTGTATGCGGGCATTAACAATACATCGTCGAAAGTAAGGCCTTCACCAAAAATTCTTGAAGTTGCAGAGCCTTTGCGTGGGGAACTGTTTCTTATTGCCATGGGCAAAGATAAAAGAAAAAGTAAAAAGTAAAAAGAAAAGATACAAGTGAAGATATTAAAGTGAAGAGATAAGAGTGATGGGAAGGAGTTAATAAATTGGTTTTATTTAGATTTCCCCTTCATCGCATGCAATGGAGGGGGTGGGTGGGGCTGATGAGCGAACAGACGGGGTGTGAGAAAAGTTAATCAATTAACCGAAATATTTTCCCTGGGAGTGCTACTACCGCATTTTGCAATTCCAAACTCAGGATGGCCGAGGCAAAGGCACTGCTACTCAAACCGCTTTTTAAATAAAGTTCATCAATCGATTTTCCTTCACAGTTCCGGAGTAAATCAGCAATTAGCAATTCTTCCTTTGTAAACTCATAAATCAACAGCCTTTGTTTCTTGGGTAAAACCTGCTTGTCCTGCCATCCCATCCATTCTAAAAAATCAGCCGTGCCATTAAATAAATTGGCATTGTTATTCTTAATTAATTGGTTGCAACCACTACTCTTTGTATCAGTAATTTTTCCTGGCACGGCAAATAGTTCTCTATGATAGGTTGAGCAGAGTTCCGCAGTAATCATACTACCGCCCTTTGTGGCTGTTTCTATTACAATGGTGGCGTCTGCCAAACCTGCAACAATTCTATTTCTTTTGGGAAAATTATGTTTATCGGGCAAAACCCCTTTTCTAAATTCTGTAAGCAAACCGCCGTCGGCAATCATTTCTTTTGATAAATTTCTATGGAGCTGTGGATATATTCGATCAAGTCCGTGCGCCAGTACGCCCACAGTTGCAATTTTATTTTTCAATGCGGATTTATGTGCAATGGCATCAATTCCAAATGCAAGACCGCTGATAATTAATATATTTTCTGTGGATAAGGTTGAGATGAATTGTTCTGCAACCTGTTTTCCATAATCGCTGTTATTTCTTGTACCCACAATACTAATTACTTTGTTGGCATTCAAATTACAATTGCCATTAAAATACAATAGGGCAGGAGCATCATAACAGTTCAATAGTCTTTTTGGAAACGCATCATCTGTTTGAAATATAATTTGAAAATTGTTTTTCAAACAGAAATTCAGTTCTTTTTCTGCTGCTGAAAAATTAGTAAAATCTTTAATCAATTTTGCTTTTCGCTCACCAATCCCATCTACCAAACTGAGATCTTTTTTCTTGGCTTGAAATATGGCAGACGCGGCACCAAAATTTGCTACCAGTGCGCTGGTATGCACAGACCCTATTTCAGGAATCATCGTGATGGCTATTTGAAATAGTTGCTCTTCTTGCATTCCTCAAAGTCTGCATTTTGCAACAACTATTCAATAGAAATCAATGAAATATTTTTAGTTGTCAAAAAAATATTTCAACCTTAATATCATAGTGCAGTAACGGTGAATTCTGTTCTCCTGTTTTTTGATCTGCTTTCTTCTTTACTATTGTCTGCAATGGGTTTTGACGCGCCATAACCTTTGAAGGAAAGCCTTTTGCTATCTATACCGTTTGTGTTTAAATAGGTTACAATTGCTTTAGCACGATTAGTGGAAAGTAACAAATTATCTTCCTGTTTACCTATATTATCAGTATGCCCGCTGATCTCTAATCTGATGGAAGGGTTTTCATTTAATACCTGTAATAGTTTATTTAATTCTATGAAAGCTGCGGTAGGTAATTCAAAAGAATTATTTTTAAATAAAATATTGTTGAATACAAAATTTGCATTCAATGCCACGGCTTGTAATGGGATGTTTTTTTGATAAGTACTATCCGCCTCTTTTTTACTTAAAAGGTATTGTTCACTATAAAATAAATAACCTTTTCTGTTGACTGTAAATGTATAATCACGACCGGTAGGTAATGTGATGAAGTACTCTCCTTTTTCATCGGTCTGTACTTTCATCAGGGCTTTATTATTTTCATTATCGTACAATTCTACAGAAGATGGCAATCCTTTTCCTGTTTGTTTGTCGGTAACAAAACCTTTTACATACAGTGTTCTGTATGGACGAATATCTGGTCGCATTTCAAATTGGTATAAATCCAAATCGCCCCTGCTATCAGCCCTGTCGCTGGCATAGTAGGCTGTTAGGCCATCTGCAGAAACGGCTAAACTTCCTTCGTTTTCAATGGTGTTAATCGGGTAGCCAATATTTTCCGGAATGCCCCAGTCGCCATCTGCTTTTTTTCTGAGCACATAAATATCTGATCCGCCATATCCTGGCAAACCATCCGAAGTATAATAGAGCGTTTGATTATCTGGATGTATAAAAGGAGCAAGCTCATCACCCTTGGTATTTATTTCCGGACCCATATTTCTGGCGGGCGACCATTTTCCTTCTGCCGTTCTATAACTAATATAAAGGTCTTTGCCACCATAACCACCAGGGCGATTACTGCTAAAAAAAAGTACGCGATTATCTGGACTTAAACTTGGTGAACTTTCCCAGAATTCAGTATTAATATTTGCGCCAAGATTCTCGGGTTCGCTCCAACCTTTTGGAGTGTATACAGATTTATAAATATCATAATTACCGAAACCCTGGCCTGAGAACTGACCCGCAAATAAAATCCATTCACCATCCTGTGAGGAAGTGATAGCTCCCTTCTTGGGTTCTATATTGATGTCTCCTGCGATGGGCTTGGCAAATGAAAATCCTTTTTTCGACATATTGCTTTCCATAAAATCTTCCCGCATATGGATGCCTGCACGGGTAAACACCAGAATATTATCAGATACAGTAACTGTAGGATAGTATTCTGCATAAATACTATTTACACTATCACCCAGGTTTACCGGATTAAAATGATAGAGGTCTTGATTCGGATGTTTTTTTTGATAGTCGATTGCAAATTCAAAACATTTCTTCCGGTATTTGGCGGCGTTAATACTGCGGTCGCTAATTTTTGGGATACTTAAAAATGCATCCACTTGTTCCAATGCTTTTTGAAAGTTTCCCAAACCCGCTAAATTGATGGCGTAGGGAAGTTGATATACTTTGAAATAAATACTATCGATTGCTCTCGCTTTTTCGTAAAGCAGAACAGATTCCGGGTATCTTTTTAATTGCCCATAAGCGGCTCCTAAAGATAAAATAGCGTCTACGAAATTACTGTCTTGTGAAATGCAATTTTGTAAAACAGGAATGGCTTCCTTGATCATGCCATCCTTTAAAAATACAATGGCTTCGTCGTAGGTGTCTAATGCTTTTGCACTTATTTTATCTGGATTATAATTTTGCGAATAGCAGAAACTGCAAAGAATTAGGGCTGGTAGAATTAAGAGTAACTTCATACAGAATTTGATGAAGGAAAGATCGTGTAAAACAAGCAATGTCTTTGTTAAAATTCTGTAGAAAAATTAGGGAACATTTACATATTTATGGATCTGTAAACTCAATTCCCATTTCGGATTTTGTTTAATATAATCAATGATAAGAGGCGTAATTACGTCGGCTCTATCCCATTCAGGTTGCAGGTATAATTTGCAATATGGATTAGCTTCTGCGGCATAAGATTCGGCCCAGGCAAAATCATGTTTATGAAAGATCACCACTTTCAATTCATTGGCTTTTGGAACAATGGAAGCGATGGGGGCTTTGAATTTCTTGGGCGATAAACAAATCCAATTCCAAAATCCACTCAAGGGTGAAGAACCGGATGTTTCAATATTTGTTTCAAAACCAGCAGCATGTAATGCGGCGGTTAATTTTTCTAAGGGATGTAAGAGCGGTTCACCGCCAGTAACGATGGCTAGTCTTGCTGGAAAAGCTTTCGCATTTTCCACAATGGTTTCGATAGATTGCAAGGGATGTTTGGAAGCATCCCAGCTGTCTTTTACATCACACCAGACACAGCCTACATCGCAACCACCTAAGCGAATAAAATAGGCCGCTCTGCCCTGATGAAAGCCTTCCCCCTGAATACTATAAAATGTCTCCATGACAGGTAAAAGATCACTAGCTTTTTTTTCTATCGGGTCACTCACTATATTCCGTTATTAGTTTTATATGCCTGAAGCGTGTTTTTAAGAAGACCGGCAATGGTCATCAATCCCACACCACCGGGAACTGGTGTAATGGCACTGGTTAGAGGGGCTACTTCATCATAAGCCACATCACCTTTTATTCTAAATCCTTTTTTGGCGGTAGCATCCGTAACCCGGGTAATACCCACATCAATTACTACTGCTCCTGTTTTTATCATATCTGCTTTCACAAATTCGGGTCTTCCCAAAGCAGCCACCAGTATATCTGCTTGCAGGCAGATCTCTTTCAGGTTATGGGTATGTGAATGGCAAATAGTTACCGTGCAATTGCCATTAGGGATATTACTACTTAATAAGATACTCATGGGTCTGCCTACAATATTGCTTCTTCCAATTACAACGGCGTGTTTTCCCTTGGTTTCTAATTTAAAGAATTCGAGCATCATCATAATGCCGTAAGGAGTTGCGGGGATAAAACTTGGAAGGCCTTGCATTAATTTACCAGCACTAGAAGGATGAAATCCATCTACATCTTTGGAAGGATCAATCGCTTCAATTACTTTTTGCTCCTTGATTTGTTTAGGTAAGGGCAATTGAACAAGTATGCCATCTACAGAAGGGTCTTGGTTTAATTCGGCTATTTTGGCCAGAAGGGTAGCTTCGTCAATTGTTTCTTCAAAACGAACCAGGGTAGAAATAAAACCGATTTCTTCGCAGTTTTTCACTTTTGAAGCCACATAGGTTTCGCTGGCGCCATTGGAACCTACCAAAATGGCCGCTAAATGGGGAGCTCGGTTGCCCGCTGATATTAATTTCTGGGTCTCAGCTTTCAGATCTTCTTTTACAGCTGCAGATACCAATTTGCCGTCTAATACTAACATATTGCAAAAATAAAGCAACATTGAAAGGTTTCCGCATTTTTTTAAGGTCTAAAAATGAGATAAATACACATTAGACTAAATTATATGCAAATAATCAGTCCTTTTTTGATGAATAATGCAACGTTTTAATCAGTTTTGTTGCCTCTTTAAGGTTTCCTTAACTTTTTTTTGTTGATTTATTAACAGTAAGGGAAAGGGAATTATCTTCGCATTCATTAAAAAACTAAACACTTATGAAATTGAGAAAAATTGTATTATTTTTTGCAATGCTAATTGGGTGGTCAGTTACCTCTCTGGCACAATCTAAGATTGTCTCAGGAAAAGTAACTGGTGCTAACGATCAACCAATTAGTGGTGCTACAATTAAAGTAGAGGGAACTGCTGCTGCTGCTACTTCTACGAATGAGAAAGGTGAATTTAAAATTTCAGCTAAAGAAGGTAGCGTACTTCTTATCAGCTCTGTTGGTTTTAAAAGTACATCAGTAAAAGTTACCGGTGCTGGTAATTACAATGTAAACTTAGAAGTTTACGTGAATGTAATGGACGAGGTAGTGGTAACTGCGGGTGGTATTAAAACCAAGAGAAAAGAAATTGGTACAGGTGGTACAGTAATCAAAGCAGATAATTTGATTGCCGCAAAACCTGTAACTGTTGCTGGTGGTTTACAAGGTAAAGTTGCCGGCTTACAAATTAATGCTACAAACGGTGGTGTTAACCCAAGTTTCAGATTGGTATTACGTGGACAACGTTCATTAACTGGTAACAACCAGGCTTTAGTGGTGTTGGATAACGTAATCGTTCCAAACGAAGTTTTAGGTAACTTAAACCCTGAAGATGTAGAAAGTGTAAACGTTTTGAATGGTGCAGGTGCTGCTGCCCTTTATGGTTCTTCAGCATCTAACGGTGCCTTAATTGTTACAACCAAAAAAGGAGTAAGAGGTGCAAGTACCGTTAATTTCCAAAATACAACTACCTGGGAACAACCTGCTTTCTTCCCTAAATTTCAAAAAGGTTTCGGTGCCGGTGGTACTGCCTACGGATATTGGGGTAACTTCTCTTATTTAGAGAACCAATCTTATGGCCCGGCTTTCGATAACGTAAAAAGACCAATAGGTGCTCCATTGGAAAATGGCAAACAAGATTCAGCTGTTTATGGGTATTCCGAAGGACATACTAAATTCTGGGTTACTGGTTTAACCAACCAAACCGACTTTTCTGTTTCTAGTGGAGATGAAAATTCAACCTTATATATGTCTGGTCAGTTTGTAACTGTAACAGGTACAACACCTGGTGACAAATACAACAGAACTAACTTCAGAATGAATGGTACTCGTAAAATAAATAACAAGATCAATCTTGCTTATTCTTCTAGTTATACTCAAAACAGATACGACATTACTTCACAAACAGGTTCCATGTATGGTAACATGTTGAACATGCCGAATAACGTAGATGTTACTAAATATAAAGACTGGAGAAACAATGAGTTTGCAAACCCAATTGGATTCTATAATCCTTGGTATCAAAACCCATATTTTACAGCCGATAACAATCGTTCTAATGTAAGAAACGATTATTTTGTGGCTAACTTAGAATTGAAGTATACTCCAATTCAAGGTTTAGATATCGTGGCTCGTCAGGGTATCACCACTAGAAATACTTCTAATAAAGATTGGACTGGTCAGTTCTTGTATACTGATTATGCGAAACACACAGATCAAAGCTCTAAAGCAGATATTGCTGCTTCTGTAAATGATGGTGCTTCTTATACCACTAATTTATTAACAGATGCATTTGCTCAGTATCAACATAAATTCAACGATTTCAGTTTGAATGTAATTGGCGGTACACAATGGAGACAAGACCAAGCTAAAAGTGTAGGTGTTGCTGCAACAGGTTTGGTGATTCCTGAATTATATAACGTTTCAAACGGTGTTGGAACTCCAGGTGCTTTTGAATCAAACTTCATGGCACGCCAATTAGGTGTTTATGCTGATGCACGTGTTGGTTATAAAGGATGGGCTTTCTTACACGTTACGGGTCGTAAAGACTGGGTGTCTATTCTTGCAAAAGATAACAACTCATTCTTCTATCCAGCTGCTGACGTATCATTCATTGCAACCGATGCAATCGGTGCTTTGAAAAATAATCCTGTATTAAGTTATTTAAAATTCCGTGCAGGTTGGTCTAAAGTGGGTCAGGTTAACTTAGGTGGTGTTTATGGTGCATATCAATTACTTCCAACGTTTAATTCAGGTGCTTATGGATTCCCTTATGGAACTATGGCTGGTTTGAGTGTAGGTAATACATTGGTGGCTCCAAACTTGCAACCTGAGATTACAAAGGGTATTGAACTTGGTTTTGACTTGAATTTATTTAAAGATAAATTTACTTCAAACGTTACTTATTTCGATACTAAAACAGATAACCAAACTGTAACTACTTCAATTTCTAGTTCAACTGGTTTTACTGGTTTAAGAACCAATACTGGTCAAACTTCAAGTAAAGGTTTAGAACTTACTGCACATTACACAGTTGTTGACAACCGTAGAAACAAAGGTTTAACCTTAACAGTTGGTGGTAACTATACTTACTTAGATAATAATGTAAATTTCATCAGTGATCAGCTTCCTCGTTTGGCTTTAGCAACCTATGGTTCAACTGCGGGTTCTTATGCTGTTGCAAGTCGTGCTTTCCCTGTTATTATGGGATTTGATTATAAGCGTG
>JANYEA010000063.1 GCA_025363385.1 Bacteroidota bacterium
TTGTTGGTCTGAAACCTTTTCGAAAACTCTATGGCGTTTATTCCCTTAAACATAACTAAATTATTTAGACACAAAATACTAAATATATTAGTCATTACAAAGCCTTTATTTTATCTTCGAGAATTAAATACCTAATCCTAAATTTTTAAAGACATTTTCGTTATGCCATTTCAAATTTTCTAGAGCTGGATAATGCTTGTTTTCTTTAGGGTATACTATTTGTTTTCCTTCTAGCGATTTAAGCATGTTTTCTGATGGATATTCTGTAAATGATTTTGAAATAGCAACCCGATAGTTTTCATTTAAAGTGATTAGACCTCGATCAAACGCTCTATGCAAATTTGGGCTTAGGGAAATACCATTAGTAATAGTATCATTATGGGAAACAGAAAAAGGAACAATGTGACAGGCGTCTACCATTTGAATATCGTAACCGGATACAATTCTCATTCCTGAGATACAACAAGAATAATCATATATTTTAGGGACTACTTTTTTAAAAACACCACACCTAACAAAAATTTCTTCTTCGTCAGCGCTTTCTATTTGTTTTTGATATTCTATACTAGGTTCATTGAGAATTTGTGCAGTCACTTCATCAACCAAACCATATTGTTGATGAATTTTGTCTGCTTTCCCAAAATATTTTGCTGTTAGAAATTGGTAAATTTCTTTTCTTGTGTTTGGATTTTGAAACAAAGCAAATAAATTAGAATCTAAGTAAGAATACTCTACTGATTCTTTTAATTGAGAAAAACTTTTTATTGAGTGTGAACTTGTAATTAGTATTTCTTTACCAAAATAAGTCTTAAGATTCCAAAAGCCTTCTTTCTTCATATGGAAAAAAGGTAAAGCAAAATTTGGTTGAAAATCATCGGATTTAACTAGTCTATTCCAATTGTCTTTAAATCTTGCAACTAATAATGGGCTAATTATAATTTTGTTTTCTACAATTTCACCAAAAGCAATTGATTCAATTACTGATAATAGTAAAATTGGTTTATGAGGCGCTTTTAAACCATTGACTGTTGCCCGATTAAGACTACCAAATCTTTTTAGAAATTCTATTACTACCGTTTCCATTGCCAAATAATTGGATTACAATATTTACATCTTCTTATAATGTACAAAAACAAATCAATAAATTGATATTTATAAAGTGTTGTTTACTAATAAATATTAGAGAGGTTGAATACCGTAGCAAACAAAAAAAAGTAAAATGATAGTGATGGGCTCAAAAACGCGCACGGGTTCGCGCATTAAATAGAAAAACCCACGACCAGCGTGGGTTTTATCGTTTAAAAGTGGTGTGGGCCGTACCCGAACCTTTACGCCCTATTACATTTCATTACTCTTAAATAGAACTCTATTACTGTTGATTTACAATGTTTTATAAAATTAATGGGCGGAAGAGATGTAAAGAAAAGTATCCTGCTATAATAATTTAGTACCCAAATTAGTACCTAAATTAGGTACCAATAACTACCTTTGATTCCTCAATCTTTCATTATGGCCAGAATCAATACCGGAGTCAATTTTTACCTTAAAACTCCAAAAGCAAAAGCAAGTCAAATACGTGCCGTATTCAATTATAGTTACCAGAGATTAATGTATACTGAGGCCAAACTTAAAATAGAGACTCAATTCTGGAACCCTAATGATCAACGAGCAAGAAATACCAAATCATTCCCTGGCCATTCTACTTTTAATGACACACTAGATAAAATAGAACTAACAATCTTAGATGCTTATAGAGATTATAAAAATGAATTTGGCTTAGAGCCAAGTGTTGATAACTTTCTAAATATCATTAAACAAAAGAGAGGGAAGAATCTTCCACCAGTTGTGAAGCCAATAGAATTATTTGGGTTCATTGAAAATTTTATCGAAGACGCAAAAAACGGATTGCATTTAAATCTTACTAATGGGAGATCTGTTTCAAGTGTTACAATAAGGACTTATGAACAAACATATAAGCTTCTACAGGCATACGCGGGTTTCAAAAAGCAAGAACTACTGTTTGATGATATTAATGGAGAGTTTCATTCCCGATTCGTAAACTATCTAACAAAAGAATATAAAAGCAAGGAAACAAAGCAATCTTTTAAGATTAATACAGTTGGTAAACATCTAACGAACATTAAAACGTTTATGAGTAAGGCCTTAGAAAGAAAACTAACAAGCAATAACTCTTTTAGAGATAGGGGATTTAAAGTGATTCATGAAAATATTGAATCAATATATCTTACAAGTGATGAAGTAAATTCCTTTTATAATTATGATTTTAGTAAAGACAAAAAGCTAGAACGAGTTCGCGATATGTTTATTATTGGATGTGATACCGGCTTAAGAATATCTGATTTAAAACGTTTAAAAAAAGAGCATGTTATTATAGATGATGGGGATATGTATATCAGAATAGAGATGAAGAAAACCGAAAAGATTACTTCAATACCAATAACTAAAAGAGTAGAAAATATTATAGCAAAATATGAGTCAATGACTGGTGAGTTTTTTCCAAAATCAATTTCGGACCAAAAAGCCAATGATTACATAAAAGAAGCTGCTAGTCATGTTGAAGAACTCAAAAAAAGTGTAATCTATAATACTACTGTTGAAGGTGAAAGGAAGTCAATGGTAATACCTAAATACGATTTAATAACTAACCACACATCTAGAAGATCATTTGCAACGAATGCAATATTAAAGGGCTTATCAAGAGATGTAGTTATGAAATTGACTGGACACAAGACCGAGAAGTCATTTAATAGATATTTAAGAATGGATGAAAGAGATCTTGCTAAGCTTCATACACTTCAATTAAAAGAGCTTGGATTGATATAAATTAACTTGAAATAAATTTGACTCTGCAATTGATTACAATGTGGGTATTGCAACTCAGAATAAATTTATATATGAATTTTGATTCAATTTAAATTGAATAGCATTGAGTGTACTTTTGGCAATAGTTATGTAAATAACAAGGAATAGTACAGACCTTTTATGATATCAATAATTAGGTAGTTATTCTAGACCTAACACTAAATTCTACTTGTCTTTTTTTTCGTGATATTGAGTTCACGATAAATTGGATTTTCTTTTAACCCATTTTATTCCGTTTTTCCATTTTGCGTTTCTGGTCTTTTTGATACGATTCTTATGTATTCTTGTTTGGGGTCATCTTGCTCATCGTGATATTTCTCTTTAATTATTTTGTAATTCATTTTGATCAATTTAAATCAGTAAATATTTCTTTATTTAGAAATCTTAATACCCAGAACATATTAAACTGAAAATCAAAAATTTTTCCTGCCTACTATTTCTATTCCGCAAACATTTTATGAAATTGAATTGATAATAATAATCATTTACCTAATCATTACTTATATGAATTACCAACAAGGGTCATAAAATTATATTCGACTCTTCTTATCTTAATCATTATCGGAAAACTCAAATATAACTGGTGCTGTATTGGTTGGCGGAAAGTGGGTCGCAACATCATAATTAGCAAAAAAGGAGTCTCCATCAACAGCAAAAATTGAGCGTAACGTTGCATTGTCATCCGTGAAAAATAAATGACAAGTGCCGCTGCGTTGTGTGTGAAGTATGATGGTCACAAGGCATTCTTTGGTGGGAAGATTATATTTATTTTCGCCGTCTGCACTGATTAGAAAATTATTGCATCGGATCATTTCATATAGTTCAATGCTGTTATTACTACTGCTGCCGTGATGGCTTACTTTCACAAGGTCGCAATCCAGTGGATTTTCTTTTGTGTAACCCATTTTACGTAATGACGCAACTATGACAGATGGCCATGCATCAGCGAGCCACAGAATTTTTGTTTTTCTGTGTTCAGTCAACATACTAATACTGCTTGCATTTTCTATTGAATTATCTTCAGTCCAATTTTCGTAAACAAAAGAATTAATTGGTATTTGATAATCCGAAATAGATTTAGATACAGCGGAACTGATGAAGGTATTTTCTTCACGCTCTAATGGAAGTTTATTTTCAGGAGAATATTTTTGATGCAGGGCTTTTAGGTTTTCAGGAGCGGGGGAGAGTATCGTAATCTCAAGTTCGTGCAAGTGAAAGCTGAGTAAGTCAGTTGTGATATCCCGTGCAGGTACTTGATCTGTTTGCTGCAGGTATGCCGCAAGCCGATCGCCCTGCCGGATACTTTTGGCTTCGCTCGATTGACTCTGAACCTGGTGAAAAACGTCGTTGCTAGTCCTTGGACTGTTGTACAGCCATTGAAGTTTGGTATGGGGCAGTTCGCCCCGCTGCACTGCATCGATGTAAGCCAGTACGCCACCGATATGGTCATCGTGTATATGTGAAACAATCCATGCATCAAAATGCTCCCCATCCTGGGTGAGCTTTTTGATTTCATTGAGGAGAAACCTTGAAAATGTTCTGGCATGTCCGGCGTCAATTATTACGTTGTGCAGTTTTCCGTTATCACCTGCAAATTGGATACGTGCAGCATCAGAACATCCCGCCTGATAAAAAAACAATTTCATACTGTTGATGTTTAATCTCTTTTACTAAGTTCAATCTTTCCCTGTAGGCGGCCATCTTCAAACGCATAGACTCCGCTGATTACTTTCACAAATATCCCTGCCCTTGGTCGCCCGGTATTACGCCAGTCGATCTTTTCACCGTTGAGTACCCAGATCATTGCAAGTTTCTTTTCATTCAGGAATCTTTGCAGTGCATCAGCGCGTATCAGCAGCCCGTCCGGGTTATCGGCAGAGACAATGGTTTCACCTTGCGCATTACAAAAATCACCATCGATTTTGGAATAGTTCATCTCCATTCCCTCGAAAAATAATTTACATGGCATGTCATACATAAAATGCGCGCCAGATTTATCGTCGCTCATTTCTCCTACGGCTTCAGTTATCGTTACCTTCAGTGGCAGGTTGGTTCCATCTATTTTATGCCAGGTTTCTTTTTCATTATTTTCTGTAGCTGGCGCCCAGTAGTTTTCGCGGTTGATCAGGTTTAGGTTTGCCTTATTGGACTCAGGCATCCAGTTGTAATGATTGCGTTTTTTTCTAAGTGCGGTAATAACAGCAGGCAAATCTTTTTGTTTTACAAGATAACTCTGTATATGGTAGTCAATGCTTTTTTTAACGCGGTTATACCTGTCCTCTCCAATGGCCTTGGGTTGCTCCCACTTTTGATACCTTGAAAGATAAAGCCAGGGGTTACCTTGCCCATCTTGTTTGGCAATTACGGTTGCCGGATCAGGGAGATCATCTTTCAGCGTCAGCCATTTTTCTCCTGGAATGTTCCAGTGAGTGTATAATTGTTCTGACCACCAGGGAATGGTAGGCGTCACACCGATATCGTATACATTTTCATTGTCTTCTTCCTGCCCGTTATGATAACGCAGTGCTTTTCTTGTTGTGAAAGCAGGGTCGATATCTCTTAAATAACCTAACCAAGGGCCATTGTAAAAGGCGATCTTATCTCTTCCTCCTTTTTCATTGACCTTGAAATTGTCTGCAATTAAACTCATGATCTCGTAAAAAGCGATCCATTGGTATTTTTTACCGATCCTTTCCATTTTATTTTCTGAACGGTTATTATATGATTCGACGCTCGATTCATAAAGGCCATGTAACTCCGGATTATACCCCAACTCAAAGACCCGCTGAACGATCCAGCGTTTAATGGGTTCTGTTTCAAAAAAGTTACGCTGCCAGTTTGTTGTTCGCAAGATAGTCCTCAAGTGTGATACACCCCGTTCTCTCAAAAATTTAGATTGTTCGACTGTCAAAGAATTATCTAGCGATTCCTGTAAGCGCTGAAGCTTTATATTTGTTTTGGAAAGGTTCTGCTCGTAAACCAATTCACTATTTTTTCGAATGAATTCTGTTTTCTTATTAGTTAAATTGACTTTAAACGAATCAACCTTGCCAAATGCAGTTACGGCATACCGTACTTTTTTAGGCAACGCACTCAGAAAATCGGAATATGATTTTTTAGCAGTAAAACTCACCGGGTGAAAATTGTGTAAAGCACTTTCCACTACATACCTGCCAAAATCCCATACCATCACAGAATGAATGATGGCATTCTGGTAAAACCAATGTTTAGCTTGGAATTCAGGGTGACTTGGGTCTTTGTTTAATGCATCGATAACTGTCTGTTCTGGCATTAGTGGCATGGCACTTTGATAAGGCGGACGAAAATGTTCAGGATCAGCCTGCACAGCAAGACTCCTGTGAAGCGCACACTCTATGGTATTGCGCGCATAATCACGAAGCAGTAAATGCTCTGGTGGATTGCGATCTTTGAAAATAATATCATACACGTATTGCGCAATATTTCTGCAACCTTCGGCGCTTGTTGTTCGCAAAGCACAACCGTATACTACTGCATACAGTCGTTCAAGAATGTACATATCATTGGTGTCTTTAAATGTTTCCAGTAAACCGATCAATACCTGTGGCTGTTCTTCTAAAAGGTTAACAAGGGCTTTGGTGCTTTTATCCCTTACGGTTATCATTGTTGATGCCAAACACCAGATCAATACCAGTGCAGTAAGCCGGGTTGTTTCTGGATCAAGTGAAGAAGAGATCCCCGGTTGCCATGCCCAGTCAAGTAATCGCTTGATCGGGTATGCGCTTCCGTTATCACGATGCCCGGAATAATAACGGATATGCTGTTGCCAGAATGCATCCCTCTGTGTCATGGTATATTGCAAGAGGTTCCAGTGAAGCCTGTTGGCATTGAAAGGATGGTTTACGATCGTGGCCATTTCTTCCAGGCACAGCAGGTATTGATCATAGCCCATTTCGAAATCTTCGCTTTTTAACCATGCCGTCAGTTTGGTGTCATCGATGGAATCAACCTTCCTGAATTTTAAACTGTTCATAACAAGGTGACTTAATTCGCTTTTGATATTATAATATCTGTGATTGTCATTCTCTTCCTTTGACCATGCAAATGATTCAAATATCTCAACCCCGAATTTTTCAGGCAGTATCACTGCAAAAGCCTCGAGCAACCCTCCATTGCGCCAGAAGGATTCCTCCATCAGTTTGCCTAACTCTCCTTCCTTTCCAAAAGCCTTCATCATGGATTCTCTTATAGGATAAGGTTCTAAGAGCATTTCTGCCATATAGAAATCCCCTAAGCGTTCATACGCGAAATACAATACTTCGGTTTGCATTTCCGCTGTTTCCGAAAATCCTGTTGACTGTACTAGGATATTTTCCTGGATAAGATCACGTAACAGGTGCCCATGTGCAGGAAACTTTTCATCAAACAATTTCAATGCCTCCGGAAGAGGGAGAGACCGACTGTGCGGTTGATCAAAACAATTCTTTGCAAAAACACGTAAAGCATTTACCAGCAAATTTGGTACGCGCAAATTGTATTCCTCGCGCTTGGCCTCAAATCTTTTGGAAAGTGCTGAGAGGTACAAGTCAAATAAACTCATCACACCATGAAATCCCTGTGGGAATTTTTTTCCGGGCAATGCACTCACTCCTATACAAACGAGTTGTAAGAACAATGGATTGGTGAATTCCGGGGTGAGTATCGGAAACCGGGGTTGTTGCAGACCGAAATGTTCACAGAAAAGTCGTAACGCTTCATATTCATTTCCGGAAAATCCTTCATGGGTAAAATGAGTGACGAGTGCATCGTCCTGTACAACCTTCGGGATAATGGAGTTGTAATAGGTACTGCGAACTGTTAATACCAAGGCGATATGCGGATAGGTTTTGATATTCTCTATCAGGCCGCTAAGTTCCGCAGGCCAGATCTCATGGCCGGCACCTTCATTCAGTGCATCGATCATAAACAAAACACGTTCACCTGTTTGCTGTCCAATTCTGTCCAATGTCCGTAAGAGTTCAGCTTTGGTACAGGACAGCCCAAGCTGAGTCAATATGTTCTGCCATGCGCCCTGCCCGCTTCTGAACAACTGACCTAATAATAAAACAGCTGGCTTACCCTGTTTGTTTTTTAGATTAGCAATATCACCCAGCATGTGTGACTTTCCGCATCCTCCTTCACCCTTGATTAGTAAAACCGGATGATTAGAAAGGCTGATGTTAAGATTGGCTAGTGCATCGATGAAATTGCGAATGGCTCTTTGAATATCACCTAAAAAAGCGATCTCTGCACCAAAGTAATTAGTGTACCGTGTATCTTTTCCTGCTAAACTTTCCTTTTCTTCTTTATCCCATTGCAAATGGTAACAGGCTGAAAGGTTCTGACTGGTAAGATCATTCAGTTCTTTTAACGAAGCATAGATAGCTTCTATTTCAATGATCACCCCGGGTCTTGTGTCAACTGTTGCATACCATGACTTCACCATCCTGCGCACTTCATCGAGTTTTTTCTGCGCTGCATCTATCTCCGGGATAATGCTCTCTGTAAGATACATGCGTTGGGTCAGCCATTCATCAACAGCTTTTTCAAGCCTTTGGTTAAATATTGCATCCCTTGTGATATCGTTGAATAGTTTACCGATAGGTAACCGGAAATTAAGTTCCTTGCTGAAGCGCGGACCCAAGTTGGAAATGGCCGAATCAATATGACGTTTGAAAAATACCGGTGTCACACCAAATCCACCGGCAAAGGAAAAAGCAATAGTGTGTTTGAAGTTCTGTTCAAGGATATGGTTGACGGTTCTGAGGTATTGCGCGTAAATTGTCCTTCCAGATTCTTCGGGCCTGAAACGGGTGAAGATTCCAAGCAAGAAAATTTCGTTGGAGTGGCTGGCAAAAATACCCGCACCGGAAAAACCACTGACGGCCCAGCTACTGTAATCTTCCGTTAGCTGTAACTGGAATTTATCAACGCCTGTCATGACCTGGCTCCACAGTGGGCTGATCGCAACCAGTTCTCTTCCTTGCGTTGCATTGGGAAAACCTTTTGAAGCAAATGCGGTTTCTTCACTTCGTTCATTGATCACTCTTAGTTCGGGTAAAGTTCCTGTAAGTGATTCTATTTCTCTTCTGTTTAGTTCGAGAATTGCAATATCTGTATCTATATGGGGTGATATAAGTCTATGATCTATCGTGTGATCGATGGATTTGTAATTTCTCGTTACATTGTTATAAACATCTAAGCTTATCTTTTCAAGGGGTATTGTGAACAGATCACGATCTTCAAACAGGTTGTGTGCTGCGGTTATTATGTATATCTTATCTCCTAAATGTTCACTTGCATAGATCATGCCGGTACCGATGGTCTGTTCGCTTTGATGTAAGCGGATTCTTACCGTTAACCTGGATATCATTAAATCGTTTGCTGCCGTCATATTGTACCAATTTTTTTAAACTAACTGTTCAACTGTATATAAATAGATGGTTTTTGGAATTATGTAATAAAACCATTCATTTTTTGAATACGGGTGAGAAGTAAAATATAGGAGAACTTGGGATTCTAAAGCAGTGGGAACCTAAAGAATCGCACAATTACTGACTATGGTTTACTTTTAAGGAACGATTCATAACTCGCTGTATTACTTCCTTAAGGTGGTTGTCAGTGAATTGATTCGTCAACTGATTTTTCATTGAGTTATGTAAAAAACAACGGGGTCTTAACCTGTTACTATGCTCATTTCCACACATCTTCTTCATCTCTGTTCTGTTCCCATTTGATCCTTCTTTCCAGTTCTGATACATGATTTTGTGCCCATTTTTTTACTTCATCTGTTGGATGATCCAATAAGGAAGAAAATAGAGCCAGATCTGATTTTAATTTGGGTACAACTGAACCTGTCCATGAATAGGAGCCCATTTTTGCGCCCAGTTCACTGAGTAACTTACTATCCGACCCAAAATGGTCGATAAAATTTTTTGTTAAGGGGTGCCAATTAGCTGCCACTCCTGGATTGCCATCATATATAGGTAACATATCAGCTATCCAGAACCGGTTGTGTGGATGATCCTCAGCCCACTTTAATATATAGACTGTATTTTTCTCATCCCTCAACAGCAGACCGGCTGATGAATTATTAAAATCGATGTGCGACCCAAACACTTCTTTTAGATGATAATAAGCAAAATTATACCCTGATTGTTCAAAAGCCAAGGCGACAGTTTCCCAAACAAGTTCGAAATATTGGTTTTGTATAGCATCGAGTATCCTAAAATAATCACCTCTGGAACCATAATTGCTGTTCTCGGAAACTTTATTCACTATGATATCTGTCAGCAAAACCGCCAATGAATTATCCGCTTGAACCTCCTCCAATAATTTTATGGATGTATGCGTCCAGTTGAACTGGTCCATCGAATTGGTAACGTTGGTCAGTATAGTCCTTGAATCTGTCATAGTCAGCGACCTGATATATTCTTTGTACTGGTCCCAGGTAACCTTGTCATTGTAGGTCCATTTAGAAAGGATCAGGTAACGAACAGTTTTACCAACATCATCGATCTTACCAATACGTTCAAATAAAGCAATTACCTGATCGGGCTTCAGGTGGCGTAAGCCCCAGCCGTAATCAAAGTTTAAAAAAGTTGACGTTGCAAACTTTCCTTGTTCAGCCATTGTAACGAGTTTTTCTAACTCCTCGTAAGGCAACTGACCAATCCTTGCGATCTGGAAGGCAAAGGAGGCATTTAGAGGTTCGCTTAATACGTTTTGAAAAATCTCTATTTTTAATTTTTCATACTGCAGAACTTCAAGGAAGCCCATGAGAAATGCAGAATTCCTTTCTTTCTCTTCAATGGAGAAAAAAATAGTAAGAAGATGTTTTGTGAAAGCTTCCGTTAACTGGTGGTCTATGATTGCACCGACTGCTTTGCCAAATTGGTAACCTTCATTCACAGGCCCATCAAGAAAAAGATTTATCGGTTGGAATTTTTCAAGCCCGCCATCAACAAATTCCTTTGCCAGTATTTTTATTTTTGCTTCCAGTGATGATCCCTTTGGTTCTTCTTCCTGTGAAAAGTATTCATCACTGCTCGGGCTTTTTACATAGAGCCTGAATTTTTCCTCGAATGAAGATGGTGAAAGTTCATCGTAGATCTCCTGTAACCTAACTATTGTTTTCTGAATAAAAACACGGTTGGAACGTAAGGCGAATTGAATCTGGGATCGGTATTCCTGTTTTTCGATTTCACCGCGGTTGTACATGGCTTCAAGAACAGGAATGATAAGCTCACCAGCCCCCTGAACGCAAAGGCCGTAAAAATGATCGAGCAGGATATTGGTTGCATGCTCTTTAAACGTGGAATTACCTATAGTATAATCATTCAAGAATTCAATGGTAGATTTCCAGTAAGAATAGATTTCTTTGTTGTTGGGTCTATAATCTTCGAGTGTTTTTGCATCTCCTAAATCTTCAACGCCACCCATCCTATGAAAATGACCTGATTTTAATGCGCTGCCAAGTGCGCTCACCCCTAATTTTTCGTAATCACCACCTTTGCCAAGACAATAGCGGATAATTTTCATCCGTTCTTCAAGAGAAACCATTGTTCCGGGTAAATAAATATGAAAGAGTTGCAGGAATTGGTTAGTCGCATTATTGGCAATGGCTTCATTCTCCCAAACAGCGAAAGCTGCCATCACTTTAACAGCTTTTTCAAAAGTGTTCGCCGGGAAACATAATTTTTCCAATGCCCAAACAAGGTTCCTTCGCCCTTTACTGACATTAGCCAGAGCAGGTTGATTAAGATCGACAAAAGTAGAATAGAGTGCTTCGGCACAAGCTGTTGAGTTCACATAAACGAATGAGCGGAAGAGGCGTGAACCCACTGACGAATCTAAGACTTCCGCTGACCTAAAAACTCCGCCACACAAATTCTCGACAATTGCCTGCGCATGATCAATATTTTTTAAATACCTGAATTGCTCGCAAAAGCTTTCAACAAGGTCTGCCTTCTCTATGATAGGCAGTATCCGGTTAAATTTGGAAACACTGCAACTTTGCCACCAGTTCTCTGCCATACGAACTGCTAACGGTGTTGGACGAAAAGCGAAGGTCCTTCCTCTTTTTTCAAGCAATTGTCTTTCGTGTAGTTTCATACAAACATCATGAAAACGGGTTTCACGAAGTTCCGCCTGGTCCGCTGCTTTATCTCCTGCCTGGTCCAGCAAACAGATATCATCGCATTCAGAAATTGCTTTGTACTGGTATTCCAGCTCCTCGAAAAATCCAAATTTGGAAAACAGGCAGGCGGCTTCTATCACGGATTTACTGATAACGTCTGTATAAAATTCTCCAAGCAACCTTTGCACCACATCATTCTTTGTAAGAGATCCAGGCTGATATTTTCCCCGTCCAGGGTTCTGTGCCATCAGGGTTGCCACAAAAGAAATACCACTGGAAAAATCAATCAGTAGTTTGATCTCATCTTCCTGGAAATCGGTGGCAAAATTCTTAGAAAGGATCTGCTGAACAGTCTGTTTACACTTTTCATTTTCAAGACGGAAAAGTTCAGTATTGCGTTCGACATCTAAGCGGGCAAGAGTTTCTTCCGGATCTGTGTAAACAGAAACAAGGTTCAGCCTGCTGCTTACATTGGTGATAATACTGCATAGTTTATTGTGAAAATCACTTGCGCAATTATCCACCAATAATATTTTTTTCTCTTTAGCCAGTAAGAGGTTCTTTACGGTTTTTAAAATCTCTGTTTCACCGACTTCATTAACATCGGCATAAAGCAGGTGCCTCGCTCTGGCTTCATTATGTACGTCGACTGCACCATTAAAATACTCATACAACATTCTTGTCTTTCCTATCCCGGACAACCCGGAGAGCCGGAATATTTTTTTGGGATTGGCAAGGTTTTGATCAAGTGCAGAAAAAAGCGTTTTGATGTAATCGGTGGTTTCAAATGTGAAAGGTCTTGCGATGATATCACCCCAATACTTAAAAGTTATAAATGGACGAAAGAGGTCTTTTTGCCTTTCATGTTGTGTAAGAAGGATCTCATGAATCTTTTCTTTAAGTGCTTTAACCAGGCTTTCTTTTGCAACTTTTTTATCTTTCTCGTTTGTGTCCTTTGAATACTCATAGCATACAGGGAACCTTCGCTGAAGGCTATCAAAATTCAACTGTTTAGGATCTCCATATGCGGTATTAAAGACGCCGACAATACGCTCATCGCCTCTATGCTCACCACGCGCGGTTCCCATTTCTTCTGCAACATTAGAAGAATAGTTGCCCTCTTTTGTAAATTTATTTTTACCCAAAAGCTTATCACTAAATCTCCTTTCACCATTCAGCTCTTTTGTTTCAGTATAGCTGACAAAACTCATATCACCGACAAAAACATCACAATACTTTATTTTGTTTTCGATGCTTGTTATGATATGGGGTTGGCCGGGTATATCCTTTGTGTCACGGTCGATATAAAAATCAGGGCTTTCGTCCTTAAGTTCCTTTTTGATCTGTTTAATCGCAAACTTTAAACACTCATCAATGAAGTATTTATTGTATTTGGCTTCAGTCTTTGTCTGCCAGGAATAAAAAATTGTAAATGCCATAAGCAGAAATTTTGGAGGTATAGTTACTTTTGGATGTAAAAGTATATTGTTACTAAGGGAGAAGTCACTATCTGGCCCTTGCGGTTTTGCCTTTCCCCGAAAAATAATACAATTTTTGCCAATTTGGCCTATGATTGGAGAAACCACCTACTTTAACCCCCTCTCTCCAGAGAGCCATGACCCCCTAATACCATTTTGATTCAATCCCTAAATACCATTTGGTTTTGACCTCCATTTTAATTTGATTACTATTTTATTATAAATATTGCAAATTCAATATTTATTCGAAGTGATACATAGGGTCAAGCATGAATGGTATTAGGGGTACAAATCAAATGGATTTTCCATGTAATGGTCAAAAGTTGCAAAGTCTTCAATCTTAGTTTCGTTCAATATATGTTGTAAGATGTCTCTTGTTAATTCATATTTTTCACCAAACGAAAGTCCTCTAGGTAACTCAAGACCAAAAGGTCGAAGTTTGTCAGTGAAAACTTTATTATGCAAATAATACTTCTTTGAATTATGAGTTACTAAAATCTTTGAAATAAAACCTTCACTAATATTTGCTATTGACAGTTTTCCATTCAATGCCTCGTCAATTCTTTCCTTAATTGGAATTTGTTCGTTGCAAATGAATTTCATTAACTGCGTAAATTTTGTACGATCAGCTAAGATTTTAGCTTTAACCCTAATAGGAACAATTGTTCCAAGTTCCTTAATTGAGAAGAACGTTTTTAGGTCGGTGCTTTTAAAATGGGGATAGTCTAAACATTTCCTTAACTGCCGTATGATGCTTTGTCTATCTTTTACTTTTTGAATATAATCTTTAGATTTTCTTACTCTTTTTAAAGCTGAAATAAGCTTTGCTCTTGCTTTGATATTAGCCTCAGCTTTTACTTCTTCTTTCTCTTTTAATCCTTGTATTTCTAATTTGTCTTTTTTTCTTCGGTTAATTCGATTGTTATATTTTGGAATATACTCTTTTATAAAGCCTGCAGTTAAAGACTGTGAGTTTGGGAGAAGTCCATTTTCAAACCATTCTATTAAGTTTTTGCATACAGACTTGTCCTTAGTAACTAAACTCATTTCAATATTTTCTTTAAGTCCGCCCATTGTACAATTGGCAGAACCAACAAAGGAAATAAATTGTCGCTGTGATTTGATTATATAAACTTTTGGATGAAAAAAATCTTCCGTCATAATTTTTGTAGTTACTCTTCGCCTTCCCTTTAAAGATAAAAGTTTGGAAAGGGCTTTTGGGTCAGTCGGTAAATCAATTCCTACAATGAAATTTAATTTACATGAATTATTAACTGTGTCAAGGATAAACTGAAGACCGCTGTTATTTAGCAGTCCAACTGCTATCCAAATTTCGTCAGCTTTTTTAAGTTCAGTCTTTAAGCTGTTAGAAAGTGTAGAGGAAATTGAAGTCATGTCTTAAGTCTGTTGAATTAACGAACTGTTTCAATTGGATTACTGCCAAAGTTGAATCACTGGCGTTGTTGCGCTATACTGTGTTCCTACTGTCCAGGGCCGCTGTAAATTAAAGATACAAATGCTTATTGTTTATTCTACTGTTCGGTGTTATTAGTCTGCCGAAACTTAAGCCGAATAACGTTCAAAAAGTAAAGAATATACTCGTCGCTCAGTAAAATTGCCGATGCAAGCTTAGCTGTTCGTGCTTATGTCAAAATATAATAATGTTGTTGATGATACGGCAACTGAATCCAATTAATTGTGTAGTCATAGTTTACATTAAAACCAGGTCGTCCGTTTGCAACAGCTAAATCTCCATTCCAGTTAAGTTGAGTCCCAGCCAATACTTGTCGACCTTGATGAATCGAAAATGGGGCATACCCAGCGTTGGGATTTAAAGGAGCATTTTGATAACTCAAATCATTACTTGCGAATAAAACAATGCCTCTCTGTGCAAGTGGAAATATCGCCTCAAAAAATTCAATTCTTTTTATGTCTTTCCAGAAATCATAACAGCCAATATTTTGCGCACCATGTTGTCCTAACAAAACATTTACGTTTTGGCCAAATACAACATGTGGCATTGCTTGAGCAACGGTCTTGTATTTTATTTCTATTGGATAAAACTGGTTTTCTCTTTCAAGAACAATGTCTATGTAAATGTTGTTAGTGTCTGTCCAAAGATAGGGTGGCATTAAAGCACCAGGAACATGATATTCAATAAAAACGTTGTCGTATAAGCCTGTCTGCAAGAAATAATTTGCTAGATAAAGTTGAATGTCTTGCTCCCTTATAAAATAAGTGTGCCTGGCAGCAAGAACATTAGCAATTTGTGTTAAGATTGTGTGGCGCATTTGGTGGATGTCTCTTTAGCATGACCGTAAACGTTTCTGATCTTAGCGAAGGTGGAAATCTTATATCAGTCAGCCCAGATACGTTGACAATTTATAATTAAAATTTGAAATTGCGTACAACTGCTCAATATTACTTGTCAAGCCCCTTTTTTGCTAAACCCATAGCTGCATGTGGTTTTGTTTGTACAATGATATGATGTTTCAAGTAAGAAGAAAACTTTCGCATTAAATTCTATATTTCGTTTCCAAATTTGTCAGCCAATTTTTTTCTTTCTCGTCAGAAACGATGTTGGAAAGTTTCTCTAAGATCTTTTCAAGATGAACTTTCTTAAAATGTTTATTTCCTAGTGGAGTTAAAATTTCACGAAACTGTTTTTCCGTTTCTTCATTTTTCCATAAGTAATTGTCATTTTCAATTGGAGAGAACACCCAAAAGCCAAATTCATCGCAATTACGTGACAATGCGACTTGCTCCGCAAGAATCATATTTCTCCAAAGTTGATTAAGTCCGAAGTTGAATGGACACGCCGACATTGTTTTTATCTTTTCTCCGTCAATAACTTTTGACTTTGCAGTCAAGTCCCAATTGAAATATTTGTTATAACCACATTGAGAATTTTTTGTTACTACCATCTTGCTATAAAAGCCGTTAGAGTTACAAATTGCTTGTCTCTCTTTATTTCGTTTTAATCTTTGTTGTTTTTCTTCTAATTTTTCACCCTCTTTCTTTTTTGAACCCGCATAAGAAGAGCAAACAGAAAATTCATGTTCTATAAATTTGAATTCAATTAGTAATACACCTTTCTTGACTTTGTTGTAAGTGTAGAAAACTGCAATGTCAGAATCTGTCCCACTGCCAAGTTTGAGATTTTGGTCACCAATACTTTCATCACCTGTTCGTTCAAAGCCAATAATATTGTTGCACAAGTTTGGAGTGAACTCTGGTTCAATATGATGAACTCTTACTTGCTTGTCAAATAATTTTGAAAATAATTTATCTGCTAAAACAGGATGTTGTTGAAGATAAATTATGAGATTAAAACAGTATGGTTGAGAAGCGGCAGTGTTTGTCAATATGCGGTTCAAGTCGCCAGCTTTGTGTTTACTAAATCTTTCTTTAGTTGCTTTATGAATATCTTCCGTGATAAAATTGAATTGTGATTGCTCAACAGTCAATAGGTGTTTATATTTGTTTCCATTTGAAGATAGTCCAAAGGATTTTATTTCAGGATTAGATTCAAGGAACGAAGCCATTGCCCTATAAACTTTTTTCTGCCAAGCATTACCTTCCTCATAAATTTCTGCTTCAATTTTCATGTAGTATCTGTTTAATAAATTTTCAAAAGTTAGTTTTTGCGATGTCGGTTATTCTGAAATTTGCCATTGATGCTAACGAGCAGGCATTGCAGCTGGTGGGGAATTTTATATTCGCCAACAGGAACTGATGTCTGGCTTTTTAATAAAGTTAAATATTAAAAACTAAAGCTGGGCTTTATTCATCAAGCCCTGTACCGCAGTGCAGCAGAATTACAGCTGCTGATTATTTCATTGTTAAGCCCCACTATTGGCAATAAAAATGTTGTGTGCAAGTTTTGAATTTCTTTTATAAAGTTGATTCAGAAAAATCTAACTCAGACACAATTGAACTATTTTCATTCCTACTAAAATTTCCAATGTAAATTGGTTTTGGAAAGTCAGCTGTCCAAAATGGAACTGAAGTTACTTCTTGATTAGAAATATCAAGACTGTTTTATAGTTTTTTCGCTTCTTCCTGACACAATATTTCCAATTCTTCAATACTGTTTGTTGTTTTACCACACTCAATAGAAATATTAGTGTAATTGTACACGTTCCTCATAACTTATATTTGTTATTAAAGACCTTCTCCGTTTGCTCTGTTATATTCATTGTCATAGTACATTGAGATAGAATATTTCCCATAAAGCTCACTTATCATAAACCAAACTGCCTTATTGAAGTTGTTACTGTCAAAGATTTTTTTCATTATCGCACTCAGATGTTCCTTATCTGCATCACTCAATGTGCCTTTTTTTAAGAGGTTACTCATTTCGATTTCTAAAGAGTCGTAATCTGCGGCCTTTTGATAAAAAAGAGCTTCATAACGCTTATTCTTGACTGATAATTCATAAGAAATATCTTCATCGTCTTTGATAGTGTATTTTGAGATAGTAGAGTCTGGCATTGAAAGATACTTTTTATTATTCTTGAATTGCTGTATGAGTTTGTTGAACCTTATTCTAATATCGGTTTCCCCTTTTGTATTGGCATCAGCTACAACAATTCGGCATACCTTATTGTTGTTTGTCACAACATATATATTAACATCTGTTCCGTTGAATTCACCGACTAAAACATCTTTTTTATATGGGCTAATTGTATATCCTTTATCCCTTAACTTCTGTATCATGTCAGGCTTGCTTCCATCAACAGGAATGCCGAGAAACTGGGTTACATCTTTTTGAGCAAACAATGCTGCTGGTAGGATGAGTAACATAAATGACCATAGCTGTTTTTTAAAAAATTTGTCCATTTATTTCTTTTTTTCTTTGAGTCTTTTAAGAATTTTCAGTTGCTTCCTTTTGTCTGATTTTGAATTGTAGAATGCTACTCTGCTTGCATACAGTGTTGATGTATTTGCGAAGGCAGGGAATACATTGATTGTCCAGCCCTGCTTTTGCTAATACTATTATTGCCTGCATGTGCTTCTCAGAATTCAATGTTGCCAAGAGCTTTATTTGAACAATATTTCCTATCTATAAATATAAGAAGCCATTCTGAAATAAATTTTTTGTCTGGGTCAGTACTTTTTCCTTGTAAATGTTCATAGATATCAATGTTCATTTCATCTAGATGATTTTTTAATTGTTTCCATGTCACCTTGAATTCACTACGAACGGAAATAAGTCTCTTTTTTGTGAAAACAGCAGTACTCTTAAATCCAACTTTGTCAACTTCAATCATTTCAATATTGAAGAGTTCTTTGAGTTTTCGTTTGTACGCATCATTTCCACTTGTACCGTCACCAAAATGAAGTTCAGAAAAATCATGTTCTTGATTAGTACAACCATTTAAAGACCAAACTCTTTCGTTAGTTACAAGTCCATGGTCTTGCCAAAGGCACGCATTGTCAAGTATAAGAGCATACTCCTTACTTTTAAAAATTCTTGTTACTCGTCCTACCATTTGCAAATATTTCACCAAGGATTTAGTTGGTCTAACTATTTGTACAACTTCAATGTCAGGGCAGTCAAAACCCTCAGAAAAAATATCAACGTTTACAAGAATTTGAATATCGCCTTTTTTAAATTTTTCAACATTTTTTGTTCTTTCAGTTGAAGTGGTTAAACTGGATATTACTGCTGATTTATAACCAGCTTCATTAAATCGTTGCGATATTTCTTCTGCATGTTTAATTGTCACTGCAAACACAACTGATTTTTTATTTTGACCAAATTTGATATAACTGTCAATTATGTCAGCCATTACTGTTTTGTTCAAATAATACTTTTCTGTCTGCTTTTCATCATAATCTTTATAACCTTCTCTATTCTTAACAACAGAAATATTTTCAAGTTTTATTACATCAGATGCTAAGTGTTTAATAGGAGACAAGTATGAATTTTCCACAAACCATTTGAAAGGGTAAGACGAGATTAAGCTATCAAAAATCTTTTCAAATCCCTTTCCATCTAATCTAATTGGGGTTGCAGTAACACCCAATAGTTTTGTATGCTCTTTTTGATAAGTGTTTAAAATAGCTACATAGGTATTTGATGGTGTGTGATGTGCTTCATCAACTATTATTAAGGAAATTTGTTTTAAAAATATCACTTTGTCTCTTCTGCAAAGTGTTTGAACTGAGGCAATTTGTATTTGCCTATTTTCTTCAGTTATGTGCCCACTTTTTATAATACCAGCCTGCAAACCGAACCTTTTCATTCTCTCTTTTATTTGTTGAATAAGTTCGGTTCTATGAGCCAATACCAATACTCTGCCATTTTGATTTTTGTAAAAGTGTTTTGCAATTTCACAGAATACATGTGTCTTTCCAGTACCTGTCGGCATTTGCAACATAATGGACCTTTTGCTATTAAAAGCGTCAAGTACTTGGTCTATATGTTCTTTTTGGTAATTGTGAAGTGTCATTTTAGTGTTACATGCAACACTTAAAAGTAAGAAAAAATTTCAATTGTATTAGGATTTTATTGTTTATTATTATCATTGATAATCAATAAATTATCAGATTTAATTGTAGTTTATTAAATTATCTACTATAAAACGCATGAATATGGAATAGTTTCGATTTAAAACCTATTTATACCGCTCGGCTACCGCAACCATTTCATCCTTCACTCTCCTGGCAACAATCTTCCCATAAATCTGAGTATGCTTAATGGTAGTATGGCCTAACATTTTACTAAGCGATTCAATGGATACTCTATTGCTAAGTGTAATAGTTGTTGAAAAAGTATGCCTGCCTAAATGCAGAAAAAGTTTTTTATCTATTTCAGCAAGCCTTGCCAACTCTTTCAAGCCTTTATTCATTTTTTGATTGCTCACTACTTTCCAGCTGAAGTCGCGAAAATCACCTGTATCTGAGTAGGATTCAAGTATGCGTATAGCTGGCGGTAATAAAGGTATAATGCTCAATACTCCGTTTTTTATACGGGGGTGATGCAAATAATACGTTCCGTCGCTGTTTTGTCTAATATGGCTTCTATTAAAATTTTTAAAATCGCCATAAGCTAGTCCAGTGAAAACAGAAAAGAGAAAAATATCTCTCTTGGTTTGTAGCTCAGGTCTTAGATTATTTAAATTCTGTAAACGCAGGATCTCATCATCTTCTAAATAATCTCTAATCACATCCGTTCTTTTCATGGATACATCCACAAAAGGATTGTATTTTATTACCTTATGTTTGATGGCTTGTTGTAGAATATTTTTGAAACAGCATAATAATGAAGTGGCAGAATTTTGGCTGTTCTTTTTTTCTTTTTTCAAATACGTTTGAAAATGTTCAATAAATACATAATCGATTTTTGAAACAGGGATATTTTTAATTCCCTTCTTCTCTTTCATAAAATCGCGGAAATACCTGATGGTTCGATTGTACTTGTACCAGGTGGTAATAGCTATATCAACTCCTTTTTTATTTTTCAGCTCTTCTTCCTTTATCGCTATATATTCTAGTATGGTTTGTGGGGGAGACTCCTTGCCTTTTATCTTGTCAACTAATTCATCGATCGTAAATTCCTCATTACTAAGTTTTAATAGATTAAATGCTTGAAGGGCATTATTCTGAATGGCGATGAGATTCCTATTGATAGTAACCCCAAGTTTATATTTAGGACTGGCCAGATACATGTCAGGGACCCAGTATTTGGGCGGGCAGGAGAGCCCTGTAAAAATATCGGAACGTTGATTACGATATACTACACGCAACACAATGGGATTTTCTCCATTTTTATACTGATGTGTTGTTCTGCAAAAGAAACTGAGTTGGATGTCAAGAGATGTTTTAAGCATGGTTTCCAGTTTGAAGGTTAAAATTGATACGATTAACTTTCTCTTCGAAACGCTATCTGATGCAAGGGAATGCATTCTAAAACAAGGCTAAAATCCTGTCGCAAAAAGTACACCCACAGGCTGCATTTATTTGCACTTATTAGCATTAAAATGCAAATAAAAAAGCCTGAAAACCAACATAAGTCATTGATTTTCAGGCAGTTACGTGGTGTGGGCCGGGATCGAACCGGCGACACAAGGATTTTCAGTCCTTTGCTCTACCGACTGAGCTACCGCACCAATTGTAGAGATTCTTTCTTTATTGATTTTCAAGGATTTTCAACACCCGACCATCGCTAAAGGGCTGCAAATATAAGGGCATCGAACAATATTCAGAAATTATCCACAGTTTTTTTTATGTTTTCCTGAAATGGCCTGGTTTTAGTTCCTTTCCCGCGGATATACTATCTTACTCTTACCCACTTAAAACCTTGGCTTGTATGAAAAAGATCATAGCCCTACTTTCCCTAATCCTGATTTCTTTTAGCCTGTTTGCCCAAACACCCCAAAAGAAAGACACCATCCGCCTCGGCATCTACGTCACCAGCATCCACGACATCGAATTTAAAAATCAGGAGTACGATATCAATTTCTGGATGTGGATGGACTATAACTTCAAACACAGCAAAACAGATTCCAGCGTTTTTAAGAATGTCACTGAACTGCTCAATAGCATCGAGATCCCCCAAGCTAAATCTGTTGAGATGAAATTCGTGGATACCATATCTACTCCTAATCACTTATTTACCAAAGTTCACGCCACACTCAAAGACAATTGGAATATTACCAACTTCCCATTCGATCACCAGAAACTAAGAATTGGAATTGAAAACGCATTGTACGATACCAATCAAATCAAAATCATCGTTGATAAAAGTTCCTCCTTCTACGATACCTCCGCAGCAGCTTTAAAATACAGTAAAACCATCATCGGCTGGAAGATCGATTCCTTCACTTCCAAAAATTCATTTAATAATTATTATACCAAATTTGGTGAACCCAGTACCCCCAATCCTTCTGCCTATAGTACCGCGAAATTTGTGATTGAAATTCAACGCGATTCATGGACCATCTTCTGGAAAATGCTCATCTGCATGTACATCGCTTTCTTCATCGCATATGTGTCTTTTTTCGTGGATACTGAATCTATTGAATCCCGTCTGGGACTGAGCGTGGGCGCTCTCTTCGCAGTAATTGGTAACAAATATATTGTGGAAGCCTCTATGCCGGAATCTACTACTTTCACGCTGGTAGATAGCCTCCATGCCATCACCATGTTCTTCGTGCTATTAATCATCACATCCAACACAATCTCGCTGAAATTCGCAAAGAATAACAAGCCTCAGATCTCTAAAAAAATGGATCGTTTTTTTAGTTGGACCGTCATGATCCTCTATCTCATCATTAACATCGCTTTTATTTATGGGGCCATTAAAAAATAATCAACCCCCAATCATCTGCCGCATCACATAATCTTCTAAACCATCCTTTCCATAATGCTGGTAAGGCACCCATCTTTTTTCGATGGGCAAAAACACTTCCACCGCATCTATATCCGGAAACAATTTATAATCGAACTTCTCTGTAGCTGTACTCAAATAACCGGTATAATAATAAGCGCATTCGCTTGCAATTGCATAATCGAGTTTTTGTAAAATCAAAAATTTTCCCAGACTATACTGATGATACTCGGGATGAAAAAAATTCAAAATGCCCGCAATGCTTTTTTCACCCGCATCAAAATAACCTACCGCTATTAATCGCCCACTGTCTCTCACTTCAATCATTTTTGAATCAAATGGATTCTCTGAATTTTCTTCATGCAAATAATCCTCACATCTATCCGAAGTAATAAAGTTGATATACTCCCAATACAACCCATATAATTCCCTCACCTCTTCATTGATTTCGGCTGGCTTTATCAATTCCGTTAAACTCGCGCATTTTTTGCGGATTTTTTTTGCCGTACTCGATTCCTTTACTTTTTTCAAATCTAGTCGTAGCCAAAATACCGGCAACGCATAACTCTCCATGTGAAACTGAGTGTAGTTGGTTGTAAATAGTTGGTGCTGCATGCGGTAATAACCCCTCTTCAAAAAATGATCTAAGGCTTCTCCTTTAAATCCGGATTCATTTGCAGAAATATAAATGGGAGGTCCAAACATTGTTTCAAATTTCGGGGATTAATGGGAGAATTTGAGGGCGATTATCTGAATGAGCATCAACCACACCAGCCCTATTTCGCTAGCGAAATGGGCATCCCCTCCAAACCATGGTTTGGAGGGGATACTTTTAAAAATGAAATAATTAAACTTATTCCTAAAAAACCGGTTCCTCAAGCTGCGTTTGAGCTACGGAAACCATCTTTATGCAGACCTTATCCACTTTTTTTAAAAAATTGCCCAAAATTGTGGGTGTTTACACCGTAAAATGCCTTTGCAATTGCTCGGTTTTATAACTGAATTTTTCTGTGGTTATCACGTGATGTATACCGTGCTTTCCTCAGCCCCTCTCAAATAACATATTTTTATATACATCTGAAACCCTTTACTGTATTGGGTTTGGTGCTGTTTATGGCTACCCGGAAAAACACCTAAAAATGCCCCTAAAATCTTTATGCCAAAAAAGGGTGTTTTTTTCCCCTGCGCCGAGACGCTCAGAATGTTAAAGAATCACCAAAATCTTTCTAATTTTATAGTGCCCCCAAGCAAAGATGTGAATCATCTGGTTAATCACTAAAAAGCTGTTACAAGAATCAACAAATCCTTGTAGCAGATTTGTCGCCTGTTTAGGAAATCTCTAAACATAGATTAGCCAAAAATTGCAGTTGATCTGCAAAATTCTAAAGCCATACAAATTGCTACCCTTGGTATGCATCCAGAGAACTTATGTACTCTGTTGACGGCTATTCTTTTGCAGGATCCACCAGGTTTCAGGGCTTGAAAACTGTAGTAAGGCAACTACTCTTTATTCAACACATGACTTACAAGCCTTGGAAACGAAAGAAAAGAACTTTGTGTTGTGAAAACGAATTAAAAAAAGATGAGGAGGGAATCATGATTATACTTTTACACTTTTTAAAAAAATTATTGTTAACCGTTTTGATACTTGTATCAGTTGGCCTCTATGCGAAAGCACAGGATCCCCATTTTTCACAGTTTTATGCGTCCCCTCTTTTATTAAACCCTGCACTCACCGGAGCTTTCCCAGGAAACATGCGCGCTTCTGGGAGCTACCGTGAGCAGTGGCCTTCCATCATGTATCCCTTTAAAACCGGAACATTTTCTATTGATGGAAATATCCTTCACGATAAAATTGGTGAAAACGATATTTTTGGAATTGGCCTTACCGGCATTTTTGATAATACCAATAACGGGGGCTTAAAATCGAACACCATTTCTCCTTCTATCTCTTTCCACAAAACTTTGTACAAAGACGATAACGCTACTTATTCTCTGGGTGGTGGTTTTATGGCTTCTATGAATACCAAGATCCTGGATTATAGTAAACTTGTTTTTGGTCAGCAGTTAACCCCTGATGGCTACAATAGCAATCTTCCTACAGGTGAAAACAAAAATGGTTTTACATCGGTAAGCTTCGATTATTCAGCAGGTCTAGTTTACTCTGCCATTTCTGAAGACGATAGTTATTATATCGGCGGATCTGTTTTCCATTTAAACCAACCCAAAGAAAACCTCAACGGTACCACACACCAGATCGTTCCTCGTTATGTAGTTCATGCAGGAGGATCTTTTTTGAGTGGTACATCCAATAGATTGTACTTAAGCAGCGTTTATATGAAAGCTGAAACTTATTCTGAATTGATCTTCGGCGCTGTATACGGACTAGGATTACTAAACACTTATTCTTATGATAATGAAAAAAATGATATTACCGTTTTGGCTGGTGTTTGGTACAGATACAAAGATGCGGTGATTCCTTATATCGGTATAGAAGTAGGAAGCCTTCGTGGTGGCCTTTCTTACGACGTAAACGTTTCTACTTTGCACGCAGCCTCTAATTTAAAAGGAGGTTTTGAGCTTTCCCTTAACTATACTTTCGCTACTTCTGAAGCAGCGAAAACCCGTCAAAAAACCCAATGCCCCGGAGGTAAACAAAACCATTTAAAATGGTTCGGATTCTAAGGACTTTTCAAACATATTTCTATGAAATACAAATCATTGATTCTTTTTCTGCTGCTGTGTTCCATTAGCAGTTTAGTAAACGCCTCGCCGCCTAAGACCGATACGATTCCTTTAATTTCAAAAACCATAACCGCCGGCGGATGTCCCTCTGCGGCTTTTACGTTTTCTAATACGCCGGTCTGCGCTGGTATTCCCATAGCATTTACGAACACATCATTAGGAACCATTGTTTCTTATGTGTGGAATTTTGGTGATGGCACAAACGATAGCACAGCCAATCCTTCTCACGCATTTTTTAAAAATTATGGTGATGGTAAAGACACCATCGTGGTTACCCTTACCGTAACCTCTGCTACAGGATGTACCAATACTATTACACACCCTGTAGTATTTAATCAAAAACCGGAAGCAAAAATTGTGGGGCCACAAACGGTTTGTACCGGCCTGGGTAGTGCCAATTTTATTTTCAACAACGCATCTTCTACTGCATCTACCAATACTGATTATTATTTTATCTGGGGCGATGGTACAGCAAATACTGATCTACCCACTTTTACTACAGCTCAAACACATACATATAATATAGGTACCAACCCACTCACCGAAATCGTAACTGGTACCAATGGTTGTAAGGATACCGTAACCACTTTAATTTATTTAGGAAGTAACCCATCTGTGGGTATTGCTTCTCCCGGTAACACTTATATCTGTGCTAACAGCAGTATCGCTTTCCCTATTACTAATACCAGTACTAATTCACCCGGTACTACTTATAAAATTACTTTTAATGATGGAACCCCTGCTCAACTTTTTACGCAGGCAAATATACCCACCAGTATTTCTCATATCTATACACACTCTTCCTGCGGTACCACTAGTAATGGAATCGCTAACTCTTTTATAGCAAAAATTGAAGCAACCAACCCTTGCGCAGTTTCTCAAGGTGCAGTTACTCCGATCTATGTATCAGAAACACCTACGCCTGCCATCACATTGGCACAAGACACCGTTTGTGCTAGCACCACCGTAGCCATCACAAATGCTACCTGGGCTTTCAAAGCTGTTTCTACTTCCGGTGTTTGTTCCAATGGTACTTTTGTTTGGAGCATCCTACCTAATTCTGGTTTTACGCTTCAAGCCGGACAATCATTGGGTAACACATTTAATAATGCCGATCCTGCTTCATGGTTAGGATCAAACGCCAATACGCTCAATCTTAAATTCACTGTTCCTGGTACTTATACCGTACGTTTAACAGTGGGTGGTAGTGCCGCTTGCGGATCTGGATTTATAGAAAAAACAATTGTAGTAAACCCAATCCCGGTTTCAGCATTTACATTGGGTAATGCAGCTGGTTGTGCTCCATTTAATGTGAACACAACCAACAATACGGGTGCTGCATCCTTTGGTGCCAATAGTTATCAATGGTCTGTAACTTATTCTAACACACAAAACTGTGCACCGAATACTAGCTCTTATACCATTACCAATGGTTCATTAACCAGTGCAAATCCACAATTCACTTTCAATAATCCTGGTGTATATACCGTTGGTTTAATTACTACTGCACCTGCTGCAGCTTGCGCATCGGCTCAAGCCACACAAGTGATAACGGTCAAAACTATTCCGAACGTCAACATCAGTTTACCTAGTACACTCTGTGCCGGACAATCCTTTACACCTGTTGCCAGTGTGATCAATTGTTTCTCTGCAACAGCAGCCACTTATGCGTGGAGCTTCAACGGAGGAACTCCTGCTAGTTCCACTTTATTAAATCCTGGTGCTGTTTCCATCACAACACTTGGTGCACATACGATTAGTCTGGCTGCCACTAACGAGTGTGGTACCAGTACCGATTCTAAAGTAATCACTGTTAATCCAGCACCAACCATCGCCGGTACAGCTACTAACCCTACCAACTGTGCAATCGCTGATGGTAGTATCAGCTTAACAGGTTTAGCTGCAAACACAGCTTACACGGTTACTTATACAAAAGGAGCTACCGTAGTGAATGTGAACAAAACTTCCGATGGAACTGGCTCAATCAATATCACAGGATTAGGCGCTGGTTTATATAGCAGTATTTCTGTAAACATCGTAGGAACTTGTTCTTCCAATGTAATCGGACCATACTCTTTAGTAGATCCTTCACCTGGAATTCCAGTTGTTACCAATAATGGACCTCTATGTAGTGGCGGTACAATCGTTTTCACATCTTCTTCAGCAACACCTGGTGTTACTTATACCTGGTCTGGTCCGAATGGATTTACCAGCACTCAACAAAATCCAACCATTGCAAACGCTTCTGCTGCTGCATCTGGAACCTATTTTGTAAATGCTACCATCAGCAATTGTAATGCGGGTGCTACCACAGTTGTGGTTGTTAACCAAACACCGGCTGCACCTGCTGTTAGTAATGTAGCTTATTGTCAGAACGCTATTCCAAATGCACTTACCGCAACCGTTACAGGTAGCAATACCCTAAAATGGTATGCTGCTGCAAGCGGTGGTTCTCCTTTAGCATCGGCACCTATTCCTGCAACCACTACCACCGGAAGTATTTCTTATTATGTAAGTCAGATTTCTTCTACCGGTTGTGAATCAGTAAGAGCTGCCATTACCGTTACTGTAAATGCAACTCCTACTAACGTGTTAGGCGTTGCTACCAATCCTACCACATGTTCTGGTACGGACGGATCGATTTTATTAAGTGGCTTAGCCGCTAACAGCACATTTACTTTAAGCTATCAAAAAGGAACCACTACTATTTCTAGTACCCGTTCTTCTGATGCAACTGGAAATATGTTGATGTATGGATTATCTGCTGGCGTGTATAGCAATATCACAGTTAGCAATGGTACTTGTGCTTCCAATGTAGTTGGACCATTTACCCTTGTGGATCCTGCTGGTCCTGCTATTCCAACAGTTAGCAATAACGGTCCGCTTTGTGCAGGTAGCACTTTAAACCTGGCGGCTGTTTCCAGCACCACAGGAGTTAGTTATACCTGGATTGGCCCGAAAGCTTTTGCTAGTACCAGTCAAAATCCATCCTTAAGCAATATCACTACTGGCTCTGCAGGTACTTATTTTGTAACCGCCACTTTAAATAATTGTAGCGCTACCAATAGTACAACCGTAGTGGTTCGTGCAACACCAAATGCTCCTGCTGTAAACAATGTAGCTTATTGTGAGTTTGCAATTGCTGCCCCACTTACTGCCACTGCCACAACTGGCAATACATTAAATTGGTATACGGTTCCAACAGGTGGCACACCACTTGGTGCCGCACCAACTCCTTCTACTGCAACTACGGGCAATACGAAATATTATGTAAGTCAGGTTGCTGCTACTGGTTGTGAGTCTCTAAGAGCAATGATCACAGTTAGTATTACTGTTACTCCAGTTATTACCGCTACTGCCATCAACCCAATTACTTGTTATGGAACAGAAGGCGATATTATTATGAAAGGATTGAATCCTGGAACTAGTTATACGATTCATTATAATAATGGTGTTTCCAATATCACAGCTAACAAGTTGGCTGATTCTTTAGGTAACGTAGAAATTTCTGCTTTACCTGCTGGCACTTACTCAAATATTTATGTGTCAATCGGTTCTTGTACTTCTAATGTGGTTGGACCATTTACACTCGTAGATCCTTCTGCACCGGTGGTACCCACCTTAAGTTATAACGGTCCTGTTTGTGCTGGCTCTACTCTTTCTTTAAATGCCAGCGCTTCTGGAAGCAACTTAACTTATGCATGGACTGGCCCGAACGGATTTACCAGTACACAACAAAATCCTACACTCACTGCTACTTCACCATTGGCTGCAGGTACTTATACAGTCTCAGTAAATAGTAATAATTGTTCCGCTGTTAAATCCATACTTGTGGCGTTGAAACCACAATTATTCTTAACCAGTCAGGTAGTGCTGGGTGCCATTTGTAACAACACCGTATTTAATTATACGGCTACCAGTAACAATCCTATTACTAGCTTTAGTTGGTCAAGAGCTGCGGTAACCAATATCAGTAACCCGGCTGCACAAAGCACCGACACTACTGGAAAAGTTTCTGAAACACTGATCAATACCGGCGCTCTTCCTGTGCACGTATTGTATACATTTTATTTAACGGCTGGTGGATGTACCAGTCCGCAATTGGTTGACTTAATTGTAAACCCAGATACCAAAGCTTCTTTTACTTATACCAATTCTGGTTTATGTGCTCCTGGTAAAATTGATAGCAGCATTATACATGCCACTACCAATACCAATAGTTCTGTGGCCTGGTATGTAAACAATACTTTAGTAGGTAACGGTATCATTTTCCCTGGATATACCATAACCAATCCATTGGATACCGCCATCGTTAAACTGGTTACTACGAATACCTATGGCTGTAGTAATGATTCGGTGAGTCACGCCTTCTTTATTTTACCAAAACCTGCACCTAGCTTTACAAAATCTACTGCGCAAGGTTGCGGACCATTAAGCGTTTCATTCAACAATACCACCACTCCGGCGGGTGTTAATTTGTATCGGTTTATCTGGGACTTTGGTAATGGCGATACTTCGCACTTACAAAATCCTCCAGCTATTATTTTTAAATCAGCTGCTAGTCATTTAGATACCACTTATTATATCCGACTCACTGCCATTTCACAATGTGATTCAGTATTTAGTTTGATCGATTCTGTGGTGGTACACGCAATACCTGCTGCAAAAATTCAGCAGGATACTACTGGTACTTGTTCAATTGTTGTATCTCCTTATCCATTCAAAGGAAATAATATTTCTACTGGCCCAGCCACCAAGTATTATTGGGATTATGGTGATGGCGCTACCGATAGTAGCAACACAAAAAGTTCTGTTGCACATTTGTTCACCACACCAGTTACTAAAACATACTTAATTCAATTAAAAGCATTGAATGCTTGTGGTAGCAATATTGATACCTTACCATTAATCGTATATCAAAAAAATATTGTTACTAATTTAGGATTGAGTGGTCCTGGCGCTACTAGTTGTGCCCCAGATACGATTCATTTTACAAACAATACCACAGGTGCTAATTTATTCCGTATCAACTTTGGTGATGGAAGTGTCGATTCTATTTATACTTCTAACTTAGGCATGGAACAAATTAAACACTACTATAATGCCGCAGGTATTTATACCGTTACCATGAAGGCAACCAATACTTGTAACCTTGCAGACACTACCATTTCTTTCTTGATTACTTTGAATCAAAAACCTAACGGAGGATTTAGTACTTCAAAAGCAAGCTATTGTAAAAACGAGAACATCGTATTCCAAAATCAAACTTCAGCAGGTGGCTATACCTACGAATGGAGTTTTGGAGATGGTGGTACTTCTACTGCTTTCAGTCCTACCCACAAATATGCACTCGAAGGAACCTACACAGTTACCATGGTGATTAAGTCTTTGAATGCAAACGCCAGTTATTGTACTGATACAATTCGCCAAATCATTAAGGTGAATGGCATTAGCATCAATAACCTGGTTACAAATAATGTACCATCCAATTGTGCGCCATTTACATTTACGGGTAATAGTAATCTGATTACAGGTAACACCGTTAACTGGACCTTTACAGATCCTACCAGTAAGGATACATTGGCCACAGGAATTACGGCTTCACATATATTTAATACAGCTGGAGATTATTCCATAAAATTGTTTGCCTTCAATGCTTCAGGTTGTAATGATTCTGCAAATATTTTGGTACATATTATACCAACACCAAAAGCAGCCTTCTTAGCATCTGATACGATTCATTGTTTAAATAGCGATACCATTCGCTTTACCAATAAATCAACTTACAGTGCAATCGATCCTGTTAAATACTATTGGTATATCGATGGAACTTTGATGAGTTCAACAACCGACTTTAAATATAATTTCTCGAACAGGGCATCTACAAAATCTGCTACCAGCTTTATGATTATGCTGGTGGCTACCAATGCAAATGGTTGTTCAGATTCTGTAGCACAAAAAGTTACCATCGTTCCAAGGTCAATGCCAAGCTTTACTATCTCACCTACACAAGGTTGTGCTAAAGTAAGTGTGAGTTTTAACAATACCAGTCAGTTCGCCAATAGTTTCAAATGGTATGTGAACGATAGTTTATTCTCCATCATGAATACGCCTTATCCAATTGTTTTATCAAAACCTAAAACAGATTATTTCATCAAACTGGTGGCTGATCAAACATTATTAGGTTGTGGTGCAGATTCGGTGTTCAATACCATCACTACTTTTGATAAACCTGTGGGTGGATTTACAGATTTCAATATGGCATTATCTTGTACAGGAAACCTAACAGTTCAGTTCACAGATATTTCAAAAGCATCTCCGGGTTCGATTCAGCAATACGCCTGGGACTTTGGTGATGGCACAAAGAGTAATCTTCCAAATCCAATTCATGGTTACACACAACCAGGTGATTTCATGATTACACATTATGTGTTAGACGATAAGGGTTGTATCTCAGATACTTTACATAAAATGGTGCGCAACTTTGGTAAGCCTACAGTGAAATTTAAATTGAATACGATCTGTTTACAAACACCTTCTATTCCTGTTTACACCACACACGATCTGGGTTATGGTAATACTAAAATCAAAACCTATTTATGGGATTTTGGTGATGGCTCAATTGATACCAGCTCGCACCCAATTCATATGTATCTGAAAGAAGGAAAATACACAGTGGTATTAACCACCGTAGCAGATAGTAGTTGTGTGAGTGATACATCTGTACAAACCATTAATGTACTGGGTAAACCAACAGCCGATTTCAAATTCATCAATAACTGTATCAACAATCAGGTGAAGTTCACAGATGCAAGTTCTCCCGGATACGGACAAACTGCGATCAATAATTATAAATGGGATTTTGGTGATGCTACACCAAGTAGTTATAACACCAATCCAATGCACACTTATAATATCGTTAGCAAGTTTTCTGTGAGCTTAAGTATTAGCAGTAGTGCATGCCCTACATTAACCGATTCAAAAACAAGGATCATCAGTATTGTTCAACCAAGAGCAGGTAGAGCATATCCTCCAAAAGTTACCAGTTATGGTGTTCCAACTGTATTAGAATTAACAGAGAAAGAAGCGGCTTCTGTTCAACAAGGTGGATCTGCTGCATCTTACTTATGGATGCCTTCTACAGCCTTAAGTAGTGCCAGGGTACAAAACCCAATTGCAATCTATAATAAGAATGATGGAACAAAAATTAATTATACCATCGCTATTACAGATACCAGTGGATGTGTAATCAACGATACGCAAGAGGTATGGGTTTTTGCAGAACCAAATATTTATGCACCTACTGCATTTACTCCTAACCACGATGGTGTGAACGATACCTTTATTCCAGTGTATGTAGAAATTATGCGCATCCAATATCTACGCATCTTCGACAGATGGGGTAACCTGCTTTGGGAAACCGCAGATATGGGCAAAGGATGGGATGGCGTTGTAAACGGAAAACAAATGCCGATGGACACTTACGTATACATGGTAGTAGGTATCGACGTTAATGGAAAAACCGTTTCCAGAAAAGGTGACCTCACATTGATACGAGATTAAACAATTTTATTCAAAATATAAAAAGGGCAAGTTCTAAATGAGCTTGCCCTTTTTTTGGCATTTGAATTAATACTTTTTACTTAGAATTCACAATTATTCGGAGTTCTTGCAAACGCAATCACATCTCTAATATTCGTCATGCCGGTTACAAATTGTACCATGCGTTCGAAGCCAAGTCCGAAGCCCGCGTGTGGTACCGATCCGAATCTTCGAGTATCTAAATACCAACTCATTTCTTCTAAAGGAATATGCATCGATTGCATTCTTTTTTCCAATACTTCTAATCTTTCTTCTCTCTGAGATCCGCCTACAATTTCTCCAATACCCGGTGCTAAGATATCCATCGCTGCAACGGTTTCTTTTCCTGGCTCACAGCCTTCATTCATGCGCATATAAAACGCTTTGATAGCAGCAGGATATCCGGTAACGATCACTGGTTTTTTGAAATGTTTTTCAACTAGGTATCTTTCGTGTTCACTTTGCATATCAATTCCCCAGCTCACATCGTATTTGAATTTCTTCTTTTTATAATGTGGAGAGTCTAACAATATTTGAATGGCTTCGGTGTAAGTAATTCTTTCGAATTTATTATCCACTACCATTTTTAATTTATCAATCAATCCTAATTCTGCTCTTTCGTTTTGTGGTTTTTGTTTTTCTTCTTCTGCTAAACGTGTATCCAGGAATTCAAGGTCTTCCATATTATGTTGCATCGCATAGCGAATCAAATATTGAATGAACTCTTCTGCCAGATTCATATTGTCTTCAATATCGTGAAACGCCATCTCAGGTTCAATCATCCAGAATTCAGCTAAGTGACGCGCAGTGTTTGAATTCTCTGCTCTGAATGTTGGACCGAAAGTATAGATCTCACTAAAGGCCATCGCACCCAACTCACCTTCTAACTGACCGCTCACTGTAAGGTTTGTGCTCTTTCCAAAAAAGTCTTCTTTGAAATTTAAAGAACCATCATCATTGCGTGGAGCATTGTCGAATGGTAATGTGGTTACTCGAAACATTTCTCCGGCACCCTCTGCATCACTTGATGTAATGATGGGTGTATGTAAATAAATAAATCCTTTCTCATTAAAGAATTGATGCACTGCAAAAGCGAGTGAATGACGTAAACGAAATACCGATCCGAATGTGTTGGTTCTGAAACGTAAGTGTGCAATCTCTCTTAAAAATTCAAGACTATGTTTCTTCGGTTGCAAAGGATATTTTTCTGCATCACTATCACCCAGTATTTCGAGCGTGTTTGCTTTGATCTCTACTTTTTGTCCCTTCCCTAATGAAGCAATTAATTCGCCAGTAACTTTTAAAGATGCACCGGTAGTAATTCTTTTAATGGTTGCATCATCTATTAATCCGAGTGCTACAACTACTTGTATATTATTATTGGTACTACCATCATTCATCGCAATAAACTGGTTGTTGCGAAAACTTCGCACCCATCCCATTACGATAATTTCCTCTCCTGTTGGCTCTGTTTGTAAGAGCGCCTTGATTTTGGTTCTTTTGTTAAACATTACTATTTATTTCTATTTCAATACTATTAATGGTAGATCTGTAACCCATATCCCCATTGCTTCGGGGGCAAAGATAACCAAACAACCCGCAGCAAAGGCTTTATAGCCATCAACTTCGTTAAAAAGCACAAAAAATTCGTTTTTTTAGAAAAACTGACTTAACATTGCAATGGAAACCGAACTGAACAAGACCTATTTTCTCACGATTTGTCAGTTTATCCTCTTTCCAATCATAAAATTTCAAACAACCGATCTGAGTTTTTAATTTCCTTAGACTGGATTTATTCATTGAAAAATAAACGCGTTTTTTCTCATTAATTGAATTTATGTACGACATTCTGCAATTGAACGACATGCTTTTGCCAGAGCTGCAAGACATCGCTGAGCAGCTAGCCATCCCCGGCACAAAAAAACTGGACAAGCAAGGACTCATCTACAAAATTTTGGACGGTCAAGCCGTTCAAGCAAGCTCCACCAAAGAAGAGCCCAAAAAGAAAGGTGCCCGCACCAGAAAACCAATTACTATTAAAACTTCCACTGCTAACGGCACTGAAGAAGCTGAAGTGATGGAACCATCTGAGCCGTCGGCAACTGAACAAGCCCCTGCAACAGCAAAACCTACTGGTGCCGACAGACCCGTGCGCGAACCTCGCGAACGCAACGATGGCCGTGCACCTGTAGCAAAAAAGGGACCACTTCCACGTAAACCAAGAACCGAAAACCCTGTACCGACAGAACCAATTGAAGCACAGCCCGATAAAGACATGTCGGCCGATGCCGCAGCTATTTTAGCAGCAGTAGGTTCTGATCAGCAAGTTGGTGAAAACGAAAATAGTTCCACTAGCACCGAACCTGCTCCACAGCAACGTTACCCACAACACCGTAAAGAACCCGCTTTCAATATCGAATTTGAAGGAGTGATCCTGGGTGAAGGTGTGTTGGAAATGATGCCTGATGGTTATGGTTTCCTTCGTTCTTCCGATTATAACTATTTATCTTCTCCGGATGATGTATATGTATCTCCTTCTCAGATCAAATTATTTGGTTTAAAAACAGGTGACACCGTACACGGAGCAGTTCGCCCTCCTAAAGAAGGTGAAAAATATTTTGCCCTTTTAAAAGTAGATACTATCAATGGTAAGAGACCCGATGAAGTACGGGACCGGGTGCCTTTTGATTATCTGACTCCATTATTCCCTTTCGAAAAATTCAATCTGTATACAGGTCCTTCAAATTATAGTACTCGTATCATGGATCTTTTTACGCCGATCGGGAAGGGTCAGCGTGGATTGATTGTTGCCCAACCAAAAGTTGGTAAAACCATGTTACTGAAAGAAGTGGCAAACGCCATCGCAGCCAATCACCCAGAGGTTTACCTGATGGTGGTATTGATCGATGAACGTCCGGAAGAGGTTACTGATATGGAACGTAGTGTTCGCGCAGAAGTAATCGCCTCTACATTTGATGAGCCTGCTGAGAAACACGTAAAGGTTTCTGCTATTGCACTTCAAAAAGCAAAACGTTTGGTTGAGTGCGGACACGATGTGGTGATCTTATTAGATTCGATTACTCGTTTGGCTCGTGCACACAATACCGTGGCGCCTTCTTCTGGTAAAGTATTATCAGGAGGTGTGGAAGCAAATGCCATGCAAAAACCAAAACAATTCTTTGGTGCGGCACGTAAAATTGAGCACGGTGGTTCACTTACCATTTTAGCTACTGCCTTAATTGAAACAGGTTCTAAAATGGATGAAGTAATCTTTGAAGAATTCAAGGGTACTGGTAATATGGAACTCCTGCTAGATCGTCGTTTGGCTAACAAACGAATCTTCCCTGCAATTGACCTGGCTGGTTCTTCTACTCGTAGAGATGACTTGTTATTAGACAAAGAAGTTTTACAACGTATGAATATTCTTCGCTTATTTATTAATGATATGAATACCGAAGAAGCGATGAATGAATTATTAAAACGTATGCGCGGAACTAAGAGCAACGAAGAGTTCTTGGCAAGTATGAATAGATAATTTGTTTTTTAAAAGCATCAAAAAAGACCTCCGAAAATGGAGGTCTTTTTATTATCAGGATCATCGTTTTATTTTTCCAACAAATAAGTGTCGAATAATTTTAAGATGCGTTTGTATTCATCCGTCCAACTACTGGGTTCTACAAATCCATGGTCTTCTACCGGATATGCTGCGAGTTCCCAATTATCTTTTCCTAATTCAATTAAGCGCTGACTCAATCGCACTGCATCCTGAAAATTTACATTCAGATCAACCATCCCGTGGCAGATGAGTAAATGGTTTTTTAATCCCGCAGCAAAATTAATGGGTGATGATTTTGCATACGCGATACTATCATTTACTGGCTCATTTAAAATATTGGAAGTGTACCCATGATTATAATGTGCCCAATCTGTAACCGGCCTCAATGCAGCGCCAGCCTTGAATACATCGGGTTGAGTAAATAAAGCCATCAGCGTCATAAAGCCCCCATATGAACCGCCGTACATACCAATTCGATTTTTATCAATGCCCTTATTTGCTACCAACCATTTTGCTGCATCTACTTCATCATCCAGATCCTTTCCACCCATAAATCTATAAATACCCGTTCTCCAATCCCTGCCATATCCACTGCTTGCACGATAATCGATATCGATTACGGTATACCCTTTATCGGCTAATAAATTATTGAACATTTGTTCGCGGAAATAACTACTCCATCCGTAGTGTACATTTTGTAAATAGCCCGCACCGTGTACAAAGATCACGGCTGCTTTATTATCGGTTCCGGATTTGGGTTCGTAAATACGTGTGTAAATTTCTTTTCCATCACGAGAGGGAATGGTAAAAATTTTAGTGTCGCGCCAACCATATGCTTTGAATGAATCGCTCATGGCTTTGTTGGTTACTTGCATGGCTTGTTTACCTGCATTATTTTCTTGTATGAATAATTCCCAGGGTTTGTTGATATAAGAATACCGATAAGCAATCCATTTTTCATCAGGCGAAATACTTACTTCGTATAAGCCATCTTTATTCGTGATCTGTTCTTTTTTACTACCATCGGTTTTAATACGATACCAGTTTTGTTTTCCCGGATGCACTTCGTTGGTGAGTAAATAAAAATTTTGTTTGTTCTTACTCAACACCACATTTTGCACTTCGTATTTTCCAGATGTGATTGCTTTTTTAGTGTCTGTTTTACTATCATAAATATATAAGTGTGAGTAGCCCGTTACTTCACTCTGATAATACAATTGATTTTCATTGATCCATCCAATGCTCGCACCAAATCCATTCACACCGGGTCCGCCCACCCAGGCCTCATCCCGCTGACGATCGATCAAACTTAATTTTCCATTTTCAGGATTCAAGCGCATGATCCAGCGGTCTTTATTATCCTGCGAGCGAATGTCAACTACTGCTGCTGTTCCCGCATCATTCCAAATAGGGCCGCTCATACTCACACTTCTTGCAGTAGCTTTTTTATTGGCAAATTTTTGTGGATAGTCTTTTGTATAATCTGGAACATCTGTAATGCCTGGAATACTATCTATGCTAATGACATACCCAGTATCTCTTTGTGTATCGTAAAGAAAAGTTTCATATTTTCCGAGTGTATTTCCCACTTTGGTGCGGCCGGGAAGATCAGTGGTATAGCCGCTTTCAGCCATATAGTCGGGTACAATGGTATTTTTAGAAGGGGCTGGTGCTGTATATAATCTGTAACTGATGAATCTTGTGTCTGGACTAATTTGTAAAGCCTGTACTTGTTTATCTCCTACATTGATCAACTTAATAGTATCCACATCTTTATTAGATTTCATAAATACATCACGTGCTTCTTTTTTCTGTTTGCGTTCGCGTAAAATATCTGAAAGGGCTATATTATTTTGTTGTAACCATTGGTCTTGTCCGGCCGCAGCACCCGCTGTTGGTCTGCTGGAATTTGATTCTCCTCTTTGTGCACCACCACCTCTTGCAGCAGGTATGGTTGGTGCCGACGCATTATCTCCGCCAGCTTTTAAATTAGTAAGCTGTTCTGTGGTGCCTGTTTTCATATTCCAGCTGTACAAGTTTTGATTTTTATTATACACCAACCACTCGTTGTTATGTACAAATTTGGGATTGCTTTCAAAATCTTCTGTTTGTGTAACGCGTATGGTGTGATTTGTGGTAAGATCTAATAAAAAAATATCTCCACGATACACAAAAGCCATTTGCGAATAAACTGAATTAAATACGCCACTATTGATAGCGGCAGCTTTTTGTGTTTCTATATAATTCGTTTTTGCGGGTTCTTTGGTGCCCATGGTAAATTGGTATACACTGTCTGAAATCTGCTGAGTTGGGTTCCATCCGAAATACACGGTTTTACTGTCGTGCGACCAAAATACATTGCTGGGAGAAGAACCGATCCATTTGGGATCGCGCATAATTTTTTCGACTGTGAGCTGCGCTTGCCCAATACCGCAAAGGAATAAAGCGGCTACCATTAACCTTATTTTCATGTATTTCGTTTTGTGTTCTAAAACTATTTAATGAAAATTACAATACTCAAAGAATTTGATGAATGCCGATAAGAAATGAGGATGTGGATAGTGATAGATTATTAACTATCTGATAATCAATTAATTAAAAAATGTTTTAATAAAATACTAAATTCCCTGGGCTTATTTATAATACCCTGTTTTCTCAATTTCTTCGCGCACGGCGTCGGTTAATAAATAGCGCACAGATTTACCGGCCTTGATGGTTTTGCGGATGGCCGTAGCAGATATTTCTAATAGGGGAGCATCCAGTATCTGAATCCTTTCGGCATAGCTTTCGGTTATTTCAAATCCTCGTCGCTGGTAAATAATAAAAGAATAGTTTTTTAAAAGCAGGTCGAAATTTTTCCAGCGGGGAAGGTTCTGAAAACTATCGCTTCCCATAATGATGGAGAAGCTATGCTGGGGATATTTCTCTTTCAAATAAGTAAGGGTGTCGATGGTATAAGATGGGCGAGGAAGTTTAAACTCCACGTCGGATGCTTTTAACAGTGGGTCGTCGCCCACCGCAAGTTGTACCAAATGAAGGCGATGGTATTCGTTTAACAAAACGGAAGAAGGTTTGAGTGGGTTCTGTGGAGAAACCACAAACCATACTTGTTGAATATCGGTATGATTGGCTACAAAACTTCCAATGATCAGGTGCCCAATATGTATGGGATTATAAGAGCCGAAATAAAGTCCAATATTCATGTGCTGATTTCACTATCGGTTAATGAACCTGTTTATACTTCTTTTACGAATATACTATTCGCTTCATTGATGCGCAGACTTAGGTGGTAGCCCGCAACAGAGATACTGATAGGATCTCCCAGAGGTGCTTTTTGCTCCATTTTTATTACTTCGCCCGGTACACAACCCATTTCCATCAGCTTAATAAAAATCTCATCCTTTTCAAACGACACGATTTCTGCTTTCTGACCAATCGCTAATTCTGACAATCTCTTCATCTAATCAATATATTTTATAAAGGTAATACGGATGCTGTGCAAATAGTTACGATTTTTGTAGTATTAGCAAGTCGCACACTATGGAAACCATCTTATTCAGAAACGCAGACAAGACCTTTTTATTCCCCCAGAAAAAGGGGTTGAAGCAGTTTATAGAGTTGCTTTTTAAAAAAGAGAAGAAGGGATTGTTTGAACTGACCTATGTTTTTTGTTCAGACGAATACCTGCTAGGCATAAACCGAAGCTTTCTTCAACACGATTTCTATACAGATATTATCACATTCGACCTGTCTGAGAACCCAAAACAGATCATTGGGGAAATATATGTAAGCCTCGATCGCATCAAAGACAACGCCAAAACACTAAATACAAGCATGAAAGAAGAAACCCTCCGGGTATTATTCCATGGCGCTTTGCATTTATGTGGCTATAAAGACAAATCCAGAGCCGATATCATCAAGATGCGTAAGAAAGAAGATCAGTATTTAAGCCTTTACAACTTAAGTTTAGAGCAATAAACTGACGGCGACTCCCACTGTTCCACGTGGAACAAAGCATTCATAATCAACAAACCCCGTAGTTTATCGGCATTTATGGTTCCACGTGGAACATTAACTTTAACCCACCGCTGCATTCGCTTTGCTCGGTGCACCTACCAGGTGGGCATTGGGTTACTAAAGAAGGAAAACATTCGCCCACACCTATTGTTCCACGTGGAACAGAACTCATTCTCTTTATCTTTGCATCACTAAAAAATAAGCATGTTTCCAGATTACGATGTAATAGTAGTAGGCGCAGGTCACGCAGGTTGTGAGGCGGCAGCGGCAGCAGCAAATTTGGGTAGCACGGTTTTGTTGGTGACTATGAACATGCAGAATATTGCCCAAATGAGTTGTAACCCAGCGATGGGGGGAATTGCGAAAGGACAAATTGTACGTGAGATTGATGCCATTGGAGGGTATAGTGGAATTGTAACAGACCTAAGTACCATTCAATTTAGAATGTTGAACCGTAGTAAGGGTCCGGCCATGTGGAGTCCGAGGGCACAATCTGATAGAATGTTGTTTGCTGCTAAGTGGCGTGAGATGTTGGAACAAACTCCGAATGTAGATTTCTATCAGGATATGGTTCAATCCATCATCATCAGAAATGGAAAAGCGGCTGGTGTAGTTACTGGAATGGGAAATGAAATCTTTTCAAAAACAGTGGTGGTTACGAGTGGTACTTTTTTAAATGGGGTGATACATATTGGGGAGAAGCGTTTTGGTGGTGGACGGGTAGCAGAAAAAGCAGCTACAGGAATTACCGAGCAATTGGTGGCCATGGGTTTTGAATCAGACAGGTTAAAAACCGGAACCCCGCCAAGAGTAGATGGGCGTAGTTTAGACTACACTAAAATGGAAGAGCAAAAAGGTGATGATGAAATTGTTGGTTTCTCTTTCCTACCCATTGAAAGAGTAAAACCCGAAAATCAACGTTCTTGTTTTATCACTTATACAAATACAATCGTTCACGATATTTTGAAAACGGGATTCGACAGAAGTCCGATGTACCAGGGAAGAATTGAAGGTGTGGGTCCGAGGTACTGTCCAAGTATCGAAGACAAGATCAATCGTTTTGCGGATAGAGATCGACACCAGATTTTTGTAGAACCAGAAGGTTGGAATACGGTTGAAATTTATGTAAATGGATTTTCTACTTCCTTACCTGAAGAAGTACAGCACGAGGCTTTAAGAATGATTCCTGGTTTTGAAAATTGTAGAATCTTCCGTCCGGGATATGCCATCGAGTACGACTATTTTCCACCTACCCAATTACAGTATTCACTGGAAACCAAAATGTTACCGAATCTTTTCTTCGCCGGACAGATCAACGGAACTACCGGTTATGAAGAAGCGGCTTGTCAGGGTTTGATGGCCGGAATTAATGCCCATCAGAAAACCAGAGGATTGGAACCATTTATTTTAAAAAGAAGTGAAGCATATATTGGCGTGTTAATCGACGACCTGATCAGCAAAGGAACCGATGAACCGTATCGTATGTTCACCAGTCGCGCCGAATTCAGAACCTTACTTCGCCAGGATAATGCAGACATCAGACTAACTGAATTATCTCATCGTTTGGGATTAGCATCAGATGAAAGATTAAAACTGGTCAATAAGAAAATAGAAACTGTTCAAGAGATCAAGAACACATTAAATAATTTTAATATAGATGCTGACCTCATTAATCCCTATCTGGAATCTGTGGGATCTTCTACAATTGTAGAAAAACAAAGAGCCTCTAAAATAATTTTACGTCCCAATGTATCATTGAAAGAAATGATAAAAGCTGTACCCAATTTACAAGAAGCATTTGGAGATGCAAATACCGATTCTATTGAACAGGCAGAAATTCAAATAAAATACGAACGATACATAGAAAAGGAACTAGAGTTGGTTACCAAAATGAGTCAGATGGAAGACCTGAGAATACCAGACAATTTTGACTATGATAAAGTATCTGCTGTTTCTAAAGAAGCACTACAAAAATTTAAAAAAATACAGCCAAGAACCCTGGGCCAGGCTAGCAGAATTAGTGGCGTTAATCCAAGTGATGTTCAAATACTCATGGTGTACATGGGACGATGAATATATTAATATTAGTTTGTTAACTTTAAAACAAACGACTCGCTTTGAACAAATACCTGAAGTATACACTCAGAACAATTGCAGTAATTGTTGCTTGTATCATCTTCGCATTTATAAGTATTAGTCTTTATGTATCATCGCACAAAGAAAAACTCATTGCAGAAGCGACTGAAAAAATCAGTCAAAATATTGCTGGCAAAATAACGATAGCAGATATGGGAGTTAGTTTATTTAAAAACTTTCCATACATCTCCATCAGTATTAATGGTATAAAAATTACCGACTCCCTTTTTGCAAAACACGGTCATCCATTACTTCAGGCTGAAAAAGTTTTTGTAAGAATTAATCCCTGGAAATTAATTACACTAAATATTTCAGTTAACAAACTAACTATTCAAAATGGGGGATTTTATTTATATACTGATACCAGTGGATATACCAATGCATATCTATTAAAGGGAAAAACAAAAGAGAAGAAAAAAGAAGCAGGTAATTTAAAAAATATTCTAGATAAAATAGAAATAGAAAATGTAACAGTTACGATAGATGATTTAAAAAATAATAAACTTTTTGACTTTTTAATTAATAAAATAAAAGCAAAAACTAGAATTGAAGATTCTGCAATATTGGTTCATATAGATCAAAATTTTTTGATAAAGAGTTTATCTTTTAATAAAAATTTGGGGTCATTTGTTCAAAATCATGTGCTGGCTGGTGAGTATAATTTTGGTTACTATCCTAAAGCAGGCAAACTTCTCATAGATAGTATGCCTATTACTATATCTAAACAACCTTTTTTATTTCAGGCTAAATTTGAATTTGGTGCCAAACAAAAATATCAACTTGAAGTAAAAACGCCTGATATAAAACTGGCATTTGCAAAAACACTGTTGACTAAAAAAATTGCAGGTGCAATTACGAGATTAGTAGATGTAAGCGGACCACTAAAAGTTCATACAACTATTGCAGGATCATTAGTAGGTGGGAGGGATCCATATATCAAAGCACGTTTTGAATCCATAAATAGTACCATCACTACCACATTTGCCACATTTGACTCAGCAACATTCAGGGGTTCTTTTTTAAATGAAAACGTAGTAGAAACAGCCAGAAATGATGCTAATTCGAAAGTGGCTGTACATGATTTTACAGCAAATTTTAGTTCACTTAAAATAAAATCTGATGATATTTTAATCATCAATTTAACGGATCCCTATTTAAGTGCAGACCTACATGCAGATTTTAATGTAAATGATCCGGATAAGTCTTTGGATACACAATCGTTTTCTATGTCAAAAGGATCGGGCAAAATAAATTTTATGTATGAAGGCCCTATTGATAAACCAAATCCACAGAATACAAAGAAAAAGGGTACCATTGAATTCGTAAAAGGCACAGTTACCATGAATGCATCAAATGCAGTATTATCAAATTGTAATGCAAAAATCAGAGTAGATAATGCAGATATTAGTATTGATACTTTACAATGTACTGTTGGTAATTCACCAATTACTATAACAGGTAGAGCTAAAAATGTGTTGGGCTTAATTGGAGAAAACCCAAATGGAGTGGAACTGGATTTAAACATAAACTCTTCGCTTCTAAACATAGATCACTTAAGCAGTATTGTTTCAAGAAAATATCCGGTTAAAAAAAGAAATCCGAAAAACACAAATAATACACTGACAAAAAACATAGACAGAATCGATGCCTTGTTATCAAATGGAAGAATCAATGTAACTATTAATGCAGCAAAATTAAAATATCATGCATTCGAAGCAAATAATTTAATTGCTAGAATGCGTGTGGATGAAAATAACTGGGAATTAAAACAGGCTTCACTTGTACATGGAAAAGGAACATTGCTCATCAATTCAAAAATTGGTGAAACCAGAAATGGAATATATACGATGACCAGTCAAATTAACATGAACAAATTAGACGCTCAAAGGATCATGCGGGAATTTTCTAATTTTGGGATGCAGTCATTTTCTTCAAAAAACATTCGGGGTACGCTTAACCTAAATACCGATCTAACATTAGACCTTACTAAAAAGGGAGATTTTGATTTAAACACACTTACTGGAAACGCGAACTTTTCAATCAAGGATGGAGAATTGATTGACTTTGGTCCGATCAAGAATATCAGTAATTTTTTGATCAAGAACAGAAATATGCGTGATGTGCGTTTTGCAGAAATTAAAGACGATCTGTCTTTTAAGAAAGGAGAGATAACTATTAATAGAATGGAAATAAACTCATCGGTTCTTACATTATTTGTAGAAGGAATTTATGGGCCAAAAAATACAGATATCAGCATTCAGGTTCCGGTTAGAAATGTCATAAGTAGAAAAGATTATAAACCCGAGAATATGGGTGCAGGCACAAGTGGCGGCATGAGCGTCTTTCTAAGAGCCAGGTCGGACGAAACAGGTAAAGTAAATATTAAATATGATCCTTTTAAACGTTTTAGAAAATCACCTGCTGAGAAGAAAAAATAGCTGATTCAACCATTCATCACTTTTTAAAAAAGACCGCGATTGGTCTTTCCGATAATTTACTACATTTAAGATCTTCCTAAAACCAAAACTACATGAGAAAAATTAAAATCTTTTTCTTCGGGTTATTGTTTGCTTCAGCGCTACAGGCCCAAGAAAGTTTTCCAGTGAATGGTGTTGCAGATAAACGCGAAGGTTGCTATGCATTCACAAATGCAACCATTGTAAAAGACGCAGAAACCACCATTAGTAAAGCAACACTGCTAATTAGAGATGGTAAAATAATTGCCATTGGAACAACAGGTATCAGTATTCCAAAAGATGCTGTAGTGATAGATTGCAAAAACAAATATATCTATCCATCTTTTATAGACATCTATAGCGACTATGGAATTACCCAACCGCAGCGTCCTGCAGGTGGTTTTAATTTTAATGCACCCGTACAAATCAATTCAAATTCAAAAGCCGCTTTCGGATGGAATCAAGCAGTTCACCCAGAAGTAGATGCTGTAAAACAGTTTTCTATCGATGCAGGAAAAGCAAAGGGATTGCGTGAATTAGGATTTGGTTCTGTATTAACACATGTGAAAGATGGAATCGCTCGTGGTACAGGAACATTTGTAACACTTGGAGAAACCAAAGAAAATTTAGTGGTATTAAAAGACAAAGCAAGTGCACATTATTCTTTTAGTAAGGGAACATCCACACAGGCATATCCAACAAGTGCCATGGGATCTATTGCACTATTACGTCAAACCTATCTTGATGCACAGTGGTATAAAAACAAACCAGCAAAAGAAGGTTTGAATCTATCGATGCAAAGTTGGAACGACAATCAATCACTTCCTCAAATCTTTGAAGCAGAAGACAAATGGAATGAGATACGTGCAGATAGAATCGGAGATGAATTTTCTGTTCAATACATTATTAAAGGTGGCGGAAACGAATACCAGCGAATCAAAGAAATTGCAGCAACAAAAGCAACACTTATCGTAGGTGTAAATTACCCGGTAGCAATGGATGTAGAAGATCCTAACGATGCCCGTGCCGTTTCATTATCAGACATGAAACACTGGGAATTAGCACCCACCAATTTGGGAGCACTTGAAAAAGCAAATATCCCTTTTTGCATTACTTCTTCCGATTTGAAAGATAGCAAGAGCTTTATTACAAACCTTAGAAAGGCAATGGATATGGGATTGAGCGAAAAAAAGGCTTTAGAAGCTTTGACAAAAACCCCTGCTACCTTATTAAGTGTATATGACAAAGTAGGAAGTATTGAAACAGGTAAGCTAGCCAACTTTTTAATTAGCAATGGTCCTATCTTTTCTGAAAAGACAGCTATTCTACAAAACTGGGTAGCAGGTGAAAAGTTTAGTGTAAAAGAAGATCAATGGTTAGATATAAAAGGAAGCTATACACTAAAAATTAACTCAGAAGCAGGAACGATCAATTACACATTAGATGTAAAAAATGCATCGAGTGCTTCAGTTATTGGAAAAGATACTTTGACTGGTAAATTTACGTATGATGGAAAAATAGTGAAATTAAATTTCTCACCCATTCCTTCTAAAAAACCAGCAATTGCCTCGGCAACAGGAACTACAAATACAGCACCACAAGGAATGCCAGGTGGATTTGGCAGAGCAGCGAGTGCAAACACTTACCGACTGAGTGGTGTATCCAATGGGTATAGTTGGAATGGAAATGGAGAAGATACTGCAGGCAATAGAATAACCTGGACCGCTACTTTTGATTCTGCATATAATGCTCCAATAGATTCAGTGAAGAAAAAATCAAACAGTAATCAACGTTTAGCTAAAGTTACTTATCCGTTTGATGGGTATGGATGGGAAGAAGCTCCAAAGCAAGAAACCATATTAATTAAAAATGCAACGATCTGGACAAACGAAAAAGAAGGCATATTAGAAAATACTGATCTTCTTTTAAAAGATGGCAAAATTGCAAAAGTGGGCAAAAACTTATCTGAATCTAGTGCAAAAACTATTGATGGTACTGGTAAACATATAACTGTGGGTATCATTGATGAACACTCTCATATTGCAGCAAGTTCTATTAACGAAGGCGCACAGTCGGTAACTTCTGAAGTACGTATCGGAGATAATATGAACCCAGAAGATATTAATATCTATCGTCAGCTGAGTGGAGGTGTAACCAGTTCGCATATTCTACATGGTTCTGCAAATACTATTGGTGGTCAGACCCAATTGATGAAACTACGTTGGGGTGCTGATGATGAAGGATTAAAGTTTAAAGGGGCTGATCCATTTATCAAATTTGCTTTGGGAGAAAATGTTAAACGTACTACAGCTAACCAAGGAAATAATCGTTTCCCTGATACTCGTATGGGTGTAGCTGAAGTATTGAACGATGCTTTCGCTCGAGCAAAAGATTATGAGAAAGCAATGAAGCTAGATCCGAAAACCAGAAGAGATCTGGAATTAGAAGCATTGGTAGAAATATTAAATAAGAAAAGATTTATTACCTGTCACTCTTATGTGCAAAGTGAAATTACAGCAGCCATGCGTGTAGGTGATAAATACGGATTTACTTTCAACACTTTCACACATATATTGGAAGGATATAAAGTAGCAGACAAAATGAAAGAGCATGGATCTAATGCATCTACTTTCTCAGACTGGTATTATTATAAAGTGGAGGTAACAGATGCCATTGCCTATAATGCAGCAATTATGCATCAGGTTGGTTTAAATGTTTGTATTAATTCAGATGATGCTGAAATGGCAAGAAGACTAAATCAGGAAGCGGGTAAAATTGTTCGTTACGGTGGTGTGAGTGAAATAGAAGCATTGAAAATGGTTACATTAAATCCTGCCATTGCATTACACGTATCAGATAAAGTTGGAAGTATTAAAGTGGGTAAAGATGCAGACATCGTTATCTGGAGTAATAACCCATTGAGCATTTATGCAAAATCTGAAAAAACAATTGTAGATGGTATTGTTTACTGGGATCGTGAAAAAGATCTTGAACAACGCAAAAAAATTCAAGCGGAACGTTATCGCCTGACACAAAAACTGATTGGCGAAAAGAAAAGCGGTGGACCTGTTCGACCCGCAGAACCAAGCTGGCAGGAGATCTTAAGCTGTGGAGACCACGCACATAAAGATGGTATGTATACAGTAGATGTTCAAGAACTTGAAAACCAAAACAATAAATAATTAGCCATGAAAAAATTATTATATACACTAACAGCACTGATCGCAATTGGCAGTTATGCAAAAGCACAGGAGACTGTTTATCCGTCGAAAGACACTAAGGGTTTAATATTCATCACAAACGGAACCGTGCATGTAGGCAATGGAACCATTTTGGAAAACGCTACAATTAAAATAAATAATGGAAAGATTGTAGAAGTAGGAACCAATATTGCGATTCCTGCAGATGATGTAAAAGTATACAGTGCAAAGGGAAAACAAGTTTACCCGGGCCTTATATTATCAGCATCAGATGTGGGTTTAAAAGAAATTTCTAACGGGGTTCGTGCGAGTAACGACTATGCAGAAATTGGTGAATACAATAGTGATGTTAGATCCATCACAGCATATAATACAGATTCACGTGTAATGAATGTGTTGAGAAGTAACGGTATTTTATTGGCCAGCGTAAATCCGGAAGGTGGTGTAATTACCGGATCTTCTTCGGTAGTACAATTTGATGCATGGAACTGGGAAGATGCTGCCTATAAAATGGATGCAGGTATTCATATAAATATGCCAAGTTTTATTGTACGTTTTGGAAGAAGGGGTGGATTTGCTGCTTTTGGTGCATCTGCTCCAACAGATCCTGCAAAAATTGCTTTAGAAAAAACAGAAGAAATCAGAAATTTCTTTCGCGAAGCAAAAGCCTATAACCAGGAAAGTTTACACACAAACACAAATTTAAAATTAGCTGCTACAAAAGGATTGTTTGAAAAGAAACAAAAATTATATGTACACGCTGATCAGGTGAAACAAATGCTCGTAGCCATCGACTTTGTAAAAGAATTTGGTTTTGATGTGGTAATTGTTGGCGGTTCAGAAAGTTTTCAAATTGCTGACCTTTTAAAATCAGCCAATATCGCAGTAATCCTTAGTGAGGAACACGCACTTCCAGCAACAGAAGATGATGATATTGACCAGCCTTACAAAACACCAGCTGCTTTACAAAAAGCGGGGGTTTTGTTTTCACTAAACGATAACTCAGATAATACACGCTACCGTAATGTTTCATATAATGCAGGAACAGCAGCAACTTATGGTTTAACAAAGGAGGAAGCTTTAAGTGCTATTACTTTAAATGCTGCCAAAATTTTGGGAGTTGATGATCGTACCGGTTCTATTGAAGTTGGGAAAGACGCCAATATCATTATTACATCTGGAGATATTATGGATATGAAGAGCAGTACGGTAGAACATGCGTTTATTCAAGGTAGAAAAATAAGTCTTGAGAATAAACAAACTCAATTGTATGAACGTTATAAGTATAAATACGGCATTAAGTAGTTGATCCCACTAACTATATGAGAGCCGAAACCCTCGCAATTTGCGGGGGTTTTTTTATTTGGCGTGTAAATTCTATAACTTAGCCGCATGGCTAAAAAACTTTTTCTGCTTGACGCTTTTGCATTGATCTTTCGTGCCTATTATGCATTGATCAGAAACCCCAGAATAACTTCTAAAGGTTTTAACACAAATGCACAATTTGGGTTTACCTCTACCCTTTTTGATTTGATTAATAAAGAAATGCCTACCCATTTAGCTGTTTGCTTTGATACCAAAGCGCCAACAGAAAGGCATACTGATTTTGCAGATTATAAGGCCAATCGTCAGGAAACACCGGAAGACTTACTGGCTTCTATTCCCGATATTAAGCGAATCATTCGTGGATTTAATATTCCGGTAGTTGAATTAGATGGATTTGAAGCTGATGATGTGATTGGAACTTTGGCTTGGGCAGGAGCCGATGCGGGGTATGAAGTATATATGGTAACGCCAGATAAGGATTATGGACAATTACTGATTCATCCCAGTGTTTTTATTTACAAGCCCCCATTCATGGGGAATCCACACGAAATATTGACAGCTGAAAAAATCTGTGCCAAATGGGATATTGAGAGGGTAGAACAGGTGGTCGATATGTTGGGCATGATGGGTGATGCAGTAGATAATATACCAGGTATACCCGGAGTAGGAGAAAAAACAGCAGCAAAATTATTGAAGGAATTTGGAACGCTTGAAAATGTACTGGCCAATGCAGAAAGTTTAAAAGGAGCCCTTGGCGAAAAGGTTAGAAATAATAAAGATCTAGCTATCCTTAGTAAAAAATTAGCCACCATTATTACGACGGTTCCGGTAGAATTCCATGAAGAGAATTTTAGATTGAAAGAATGGAATAAAGAAGAGCTGATACAGGTGTTTACAGAATTGGAATTTAAAACACTAGGTAAAAGAATATTAGGAGATTCTTTCAATGCGTTTCAATCTGTACCACAAGCTGGCCAGATGGATCTCTTCGGAAACCCTGTTGCTACAGAAGACAACAAACAAAAATCAACAGAACTAAAACATGCGCTTGCCGAAGATGGAGAACAGTTGGGTATGGCTGCAGATAAAAACATTCACAATACTGCACACGATTATAAATTGGTGCATGGTAAAGAAAATATTGAAAAACTGATTCAGGAATTATTGCTTCAAAAAGAAATTTGTTTCGATACAGAAACAACTAATATTGATGCCAATGAGGCCGAGTTAGTAGGTATGAGTTTTTCGTTTAAGTTAGCCGAAGGGTATTATATTCCTTGCCCAGCTAACAAAAAACAAACAGAAGAAATATTAAAAATGTTTGAACCCTTATTTAATAAAACCGATGTTTTATGGGTAGGACAAAACATCAAGTATGATTTGCTGGTATTGAAGTGGTATGATGTTGAACTGAAAGGAAAATTATTCGACACTATGTTAGCACATTATCTGATTGAGCCAGAAGGCAGGCGGAGTATGGATTTGCTGAGTGCGCAATACTTAGGATATGAACCAGTTCACATTGATGAGTTGATCGGTAAAAAAGGGAAAGGCCAGGGAAACATGCGCGATGTGGATGAGGAGAAAGCAAAAGAATATGCTGCAGAAGATGCAGATATAACTTTGCAATTGAAACAGGTATTTGTTCCTTTATTAGTAGAAAAAGATGTGGGCCGTGTTTTTAACGAAGTAGAAAATCCTTTGGTTCCTGTATTAACTGATATGGAATACGAAGGTGTTAAAATTGATATTGACTTCTTACATGCATACAGCAAGGAATTAGAAAAAGATGCAAAAGTATTTGAGGAGAATGTATACAGAACTGCAGGTGTTCGATTCAATCTTGCTTCACCAAAACAATTGGGTGAAGTATTATTTGATAAATTAAAAATTGATCCAAAAGCAAAGAAAACGAAAACGGGTCAGTATGCAACCGGTGAAGATGTATTACAAAAATTAGCAGCCAACAATCCAATTGTAGAAGATATTCTGGGTTATCGCGAGCTAACTAAATTAAAAAGTACTTATGTAGATGCGTTACCAGAACTCATCAATAGTAAAACAGGAAGGGTGCATACGTCCTATGCACAAGCAGTAGCTGTAACAGGAAGATTAAGTAGTAATAATCCAAACCTTCAAAATATACCCATTAGAAGTGATCGGGGCAAAGAAATTAGAAAAGCCTTTATTCCCAGAGATGGCAATCATGTGTTGGTTAGTGCCGACTATTCTCAAATTGAACTGAGAATTGTAGCGGCCATTAGTGGTGACCCAAATATGTGTGAAGCATTTAAAGCAGGAAAAGATATTCATACTGCCACTGCAGCAAAAGTGTATAATGTAGCAGAATCAGAAGTAACCAAGGAAATGCGTTACAAGGCAAAGAGTGTAAATTTTGGAATCATTTACGGACAGGGTGCATTTGGCTTAGCTGAGAATTTAGGTATTTCAAGAGCAGAAGCTAAAGAAATCATTGATAATTATAAAAAGGAATTTGTAGGCATCACCAGTTATATGGATAACACCATCAATTTTGCAAAAGAGAATGGATACGTGGAAACCTTAATGGGCAGAAAGCGTTGGTTGAAAGATATTGGTTCTGCTAACTTTACTGTTCGTGGTTTTGCAGAACGAAATGCGGTTAATTCACCTATACAGGGAACAGCGGCAGATATGATTAAGTTAGCTATGATTCGAATTCATCAAGCTATCAAAGATGCTGGCTTACAATCTAAAATGATTTTACAGGTACACGATGAATTGGTATTTGACGCATTGCCAGAAGAATTAGAAATATTAAAACCCATTATCCTAAACAATATGCGTGCAGCACTTCCGCTACCAAACGGTGTTCCTGTGGAAGCAGAATTGGGAGTGGGAGAAAGCTGGTTGGAAGCACATTAGAATCTATTGATAAGTATTATTATGAATAAGAACGAAGAAACAATACACCGCTTTTATAAAGCTTTTCAACAATTAGATTATGCTACCATGCAATCCTGTTATCATCCCGAAGCGGTATTTAACGATCCCGCCTTTGGTTTATTAGATGCTGGTTATACTAATGCTATGTGGCAAATGTTATGTACCAGAGCAAAGAACTTTAATTTAACTTATGGTAATATTCAATTACTGGATGAAGAATACTCTACCTGTAATTGGAATGCCACTTATCTATTTTCAAGTACTGGAAGAAGGGTGCACAATAAGATCAAAGCATATATGCGATTTAAAGATGGGCTAATAATAGAACACACTGAAGCATTTAATTTTTATAAATGGACAAGAATGGCTTTGGGCTTACCTGGTTTTTTATTCGGCTGGAGTAATTTTATGCATAGAAAAATTCAAAAACGTGCAAGGGCTGGTTTAGTAAAATTCATGGAAACAAATTAAAGTATATGCAAATTGATTGGGGCTTTTTTTGGATCATTGCCAACAGAATTGGCAGCAGGTATTATATTATTGCCGGCACCATATTTTTTATATTCTATGTGTTGCTGAAGAAGAAATGGCGCTACAAAAAATTACAAACCAAGGAAGCTAAGAGCGCAGATTTTTTAAGAGAGATCTTATACTCATCTGGCACCATATTGATTTTTTCTTCCTTTATTCTATTTCTACACAATCCAGCAATAGCGCCACATACCACCCGATATTTACATATCGAAGATCATGGCTGGTATTATTATTTTGCTGTATTTCCCATCTTGTTTTTAATTCACGATACCTATTTTTATTGGGCACACCGCATCATGCATCATCCAGTTTTATTTAAATGGATTCATCTGGTTCATCATCAATCAACCAATCCATCACCTTGGGCAGCTTACGCATTTCATCCACTAGAAGCCATCATTGAACAGGGAGTCGTATTTATTTTTTATTTCACAATACCCATACATATCACACACCTCCTTTTTTTCTTTCTGTTCTCAATTCTTTATAATATATATGGTCATCTGGGTTATGAATTATATCCCAAAAACTTCAACCGATCTTTGTTGGGTAAATGGATCAATACGTCAACCAATCACAATCAACACCACCAATATTTCAAAGGCAATTACGGATTGTATTTATTATTCTGGGATAGAATGATGGGAACCATTCGAAAGGATTACGACGAAAAGTTTGATGATATTACCAGTAGAAAAGCTTAGAGTTTTGGTGCTGGTTTTTTATAAATGGGAATCGTACTACAGGGTTCTCCATACATGATGCTTTTTACATAGGGTCTTAATAGGTTGGTAATTTCCACATAAGCTGTTTCGGGAATGGAAACATCACCACAACCTTTTACCACCACCCTTTTATCTTCATAAGAAGCCGCATCGAAAGAAGCGAGGTTCTTTAAGAAAAGTTGATCTATCAATTTTTGTTCATTACCAAAGACTATTTCTTTTGCAACAGGTTGCAAGTAGCTGGCAATTAACATATAGGCCCACATGGGTATAATAGCATCAGCAGAACAAGTAATAGCAACATAGGCATCCTGATATTGAGACCAATCGGTAGTTTGAAGAGCTGCACGAAAATCCTTTTCTTTCAGAATCAATTCCATAAACAAATAGCCCTTCAAATCGAAAGTTTTGATTTCACCTTTTGGATAAAATATTTCCAGATCTAATGTGATCAGTCCGCTCTCTGCTACTTTGTTTACAAAAATTTCTTCTACCATAAAAAATGATTGGGTACAAAATTAAGCGATTGAAGGGTAAGAAACTTTCGTTATCGGTAAAACAAAAGCCCTCCGCGAAGATCGGGAGGGCTTAGAAAGTATTGTAGGAATAGATTAATAGAACTTAGAACGATTGTCGGTGATACTAGCTGATTTTTTGAGGGCATCCAAACCTCTAAAAGCAGACATACGAGCCGCTTGAATCAGAGTTTGTTTTACACCCGCTTCATCAATTGTAGCCATTTTAGCCGCATTGCTTTCTACACGAAGCGCATATACTCCAGAAGTTCCTATGATTAAATCACTCACTTTACCTTGAAGGGTTTTATTAAAAGCAGCACCAATTACTTTTGGTTCACTACCCATATTAGGAATAAAAGGAGCTGCAAAAGAAAGACTATCCGCACGTTGTACTAATGTACCTGCACTGGCAGCAATTGCTTCCAAAGTGTTTCCTTTAATTTTAGTATCAATCAGGATCTTAGCTTTTTTAGCGCTTCTAACAATGTTCTCACAAAGCGGACGAGCTTCTGTTACAGACATAGTACCTGCTTTATTAACTGCAGCAATGATGGCAACGATATATTTATCTCCCACTTCCTGAGGATCAGATACATCTCCAGTGGTATGTTCATAGATCCAACGAACAAGTTGACGACTTGAGCCTAGTCCAACAATTTGATTATCATTTGCTTTTATATCATTACCAATCAGTAATTGCTTAGATGCTTTCAGTGCGTTTTCATCGAAAGACTTTCTGTTTTTTGCAGCAGCCGCAAATTGTGCAGCAGCAGTGTTTGCGCTACTAACGGTTTCGTTACTAGAAACAATTGCTTTTGATAAATAAGCAATCTTATAAGCAGGAGCAAAATTCTTTTGTCCAAGTATTTCTACATAATGGTAACCATAATCAACCTTAACAACACCTTTACTTCCTGTTGGATGATCAAAAACATAATCGTTAAAAGGAATCACCATTTGTCCCTGAGGGAAAAAAGGATACACACCAGCTTTATCTTTACTACCAGGATCATCAGAATATTTTGTACAAAGAGCAGCAAAATCAGCTCCACCTTTTACAGCAGCGACAATACTATCGATCAGTTTTTGTCCAACCGAATCAGCGCGAAGTTGTTGACCGGTCTGAGGATTGGTAGTTGCAATTAAAATATGACGAACCGTAACACTATCAGGCCAGTTTTTAGACCCTACCATCTTAGCAAGCACATAACTAGATCCGTCTAAATAGGGTCCGTAAATAGTACCCACAGACATTTTAGTTAAAGAGTCTTTATTGGTTTGTTGCATTTTAGCTTTACTAAAATAACTATCGTAAAAAGGTAGGTCAGAACCCACTTTAGCTAGATACCCTTTCGCATCATTGGTAGCTTCAAAATCGTTTTGGTACGATTTTACTTGATTGTAAACAGTTAATGAATCTGTTTGCGAAGGAGCGGCGTTAAAACCAACATAAGCGATGGTTCTGGTTTCTTCTTCTTTTTTGAATTGGTTGCTATGTTTATTTACATAAGCACTAATTTCTTCGTCAGATACTTTAACGGTACTATCAGAGATAGATGCATAAGGTGCATAAGCATAAGAAACATTAGCAATTGCATTATTATCTGCAATTTGCTTTTCGATCAACCATTTTGGCGCATAAGCAGCCTGTTGTAAAAGACCCTGGTATTTATTACGTAATGCTTGTTCGATGGTTGGTTCGATGTATACATTGTTAATCATATTAACCTGTTCGGCATTTTTGCTTTTTTTAATTTGAGCAAAAGCTTGCTTAGCATCGTTCACACGAAATTCACCCGTTTTAGGATCGGTGAATTCTTGTCTTAATGGAGAGTTTTCACCGAACAGAATATCAGACAATTCTTTTGAAGTAACCTGTAAACCAAGTTTATCATATTCTTGTTTTAATACAATCCGTTCAACTTCCTGGTTCCATAAAGAACCGATAAGTTGTTCTCTTTGGGCACCTTGAGAACCATACATTTTTTCTTGTAAGGTTAATTTTTCTTCGAAAGCTACACGCTCGATCTTTTCACCATTAACTTTACCTAATGTGGTATTGTCGGTAGATCTTCCTCCACGACGTACACCATCTTGTAAAATAAATGCAATTAAGGCAAGTGCAATGATTCCGAAAATAATCCAGGCACCTTTGTCACGAATACTTTGAATGACAGACATAATAGACGATTAAATAATTGATTTTAAGGATGGCAAAAATAGGGGAAAAAACATTAGAATAAGTTGTGGAAAAGCGTTGTAAAGCATTAATTGGGGCTATTTTGCCGTGTCGGGGTTTATAAGTTGGTGGTTGATTTGGCTGGAATAATCTAAAAACGTGATAATCAGACCAAAATACTATCCACATGGGCCTGTGCTAAAATTGCAAAAGCGGTGTAAAACTCGCAAAAATGACTTTTGAAAAGTGGATACCAGTGGAATAAGTTGAGCTGTTTTTGATGATTTTAAGGAATCGGAGTTTTTAAACGCATTCTATACTTAGTTAATTAACAGTTATTAAAAAGTGGATACCTAGAAAAATAATATGTGAAATGGTTTTTAAGATATTGTGGAAATGATAGATAAAATGTAGTGTTACTTATTATTTACTATGTGAAATAACTGTGAATATAAGTGTATAAGCACGTAATAATTAACTTTGCTATTTGGGGATAACAAACTTATTAAGATATTAACAGCCCTAATAGTAATAGTGGGTTATATAAATAAGTATTATTAAATACTATTACAAGGATTATGAACATTTCAAAAGAGAAGATTTTAGAAAAAGGTTTTGTTGATCTAGAATTAGATCCACAATTGGATTTATTTGCCGAGATTGAGCGTCTAAAGAAAAAGAAGCATGCAATCATTTTGGCGCACTACTACCAGGAACCCGATATTCAGGATGTGGCAGATTATATCGGTGATAGTTTGGGTTTAGCACAGAAGGCTGAACAAACCGATGCAGAGATGATAGTCTTTGCTGGCGTGCATTTCATGGCAGAGACTGCAAAGATTTTAAACCCTGGAAAAAAGGTTTTATTACCCGATTTAAGAGCGGGATGTTCTTTGGCAGATAGCGCACCAGTTGATATTTTCAAAACTTATAAAGATAAAAACCCAGATCATTTAGTGGTATCTTATATCAACTGTTCAGCGGATATAAAAGCTTTATCTGATATTATTTGTACCTCCGGAAATGCAGAAGCCATTATTGCAAGTATTCCAAAAGAGCAACCTATTATATTTGCCCCGGATAGAAATTTAGGTGCCTATCTAAATAAGATTACCGGAAGAAATATGTTATTATGGAATGGTGCATGTATGGTGCATGAAATATTTAGTTTAGAGAAGATTACTAAATTAAAAATTCGCCATCCTAAAGCTAAATTAATTTCACATCCTGAATGTGAAGATGCTATTTTAAGAATTTCAGATTTTGTAGGTAGTACCACACAATTACTAAAATATACCCTTAAAGATTCTACACAAGAATATATTGTGGCTACTGAAACAGGTATCCTGCATCAAATGCAACAAAACAACCCAAATAAGACCTTTATTCCTGCACCACCTACCAACAACTGTGCATGTAATGATTGCCCTCACATGAAGCTAAATACCCTCGAGAAACTGTATTTATGTATGGAATATGAGGCCCCGGAAATTACCATGGAAGAAAATTTGAGGCTTGCCGCTAAAAAACCAATGGATCGTATGTTAGCAATTAGCAGGGCGGCTGGTTTAATTGGGTAAAATTAATAAAATACAGAAAAAAGGCATTTTGGCAAAAAAACGGGCTATTTTGCCCGTTTTTAGTGTAAAAATGTTTTAGTTTGGCTAAAAAAAACCCTTTTTTAAAAACCCTTAATTAGCTTCACAATGAAAAAAATTTGAAGAAACTAAAGGGGTTAGTAAAATAAATACTAAAATTATTAGTTTATAATAAAAAATACGCCTACTTTTATTTTCCATTAAATTTCAATTCTAAATAACCCATTATGAGCAACGCAGAAAAATTAAAAGCATTAAAACTTACCATCGACAAGATCGATAAAGACTATGGTAAAGGAAGTGTGATGATGATGAACGAAAAAAGTATGGACGCGATGGAAGTAATTTCAACGGGTTCCATTGGATTAGACTGCGCGCTCGGGGTGGGTGGTTTACCAAAAGGAAGAATTATTGAAATATACGGACCAGAATCTTCGGGTAAAACAACCCTGGCGATTCATGTGATTGCTGAAGCACAGAAAAAAGGGGGTATGTGTGCTATTATTGATGCGGAGCACGCTTTTGACAGTTCTTATGCGAAAGCTCTAGGGGTAGATGTAGATAATCTATTGATTTCTCAGCCAGATTATGGTGAGCAGGCTTTAGAAATCGCAGATCGTCTGATTCTTTCTGGTGCTTTAGATGTTGTGGTAATTGACTCAGTAGCAGCACTGGTTCCTAAAAGTGAATTAGAAGGTGAAATGGGGGATAGTAAAATGGGTTTACACGCCAGGTTAATGAGTCAGGCACTTAGAAAATTAACTGCCACTATTAATAAAACAAACACAATCTGTATTTTCATCAATCAGTTACGCGAGAAGATCGGAGTGATGTTTGGAAATCCAGAAACCACCACGGGTGGTAATGCCCTGAAGTTCTACGCCTCAGTGCGTTTGGATATTAGAAGGATGACTCAGATCAAAGATGGAGATACTGCAGTAGGGAACCACGTAAAAGTAAAAGTGGTAAAAAACAAAGTGGCGCCGCCATTCAGAGCTGCAGAATTTGACATTGTTTTTGGAGAAGGTATTAGTAAAGTGGGTGAAATCATCGATATGGGTGTTGAATTGGGTATTGTAAATAAAAGCGGAAGTTGGTTTAGCTATGAAGCCAATAAATTGGGTCAGGGAAGGGATTCTGTGAAAACTTTATTACACGACAATCCAGAACTAGCCAATGAAATAGAAGCAAAAATTCGCGCAAAAATTGCAGAAGCAAAAGTTGTAGCAGAAGCATAAAATAGTTTGATGGGTTAGTAAGCCGGGCCATCCTGAAAGGGATGGCTTTTTTGTGCCTGCTCAAATAGTGCAATTAATAGCAGGAATTGAATACTATAACCCGTATTTATACGTTCTAAGACACAGATTCCAGGTGAAACAACACCCGGCTGGTAAAGAATTACATAAAAATTAAATAGGTAAAAAATAATGAAGTCAAACTCCTACATCCCTGCCCTCACAGGCGTAAGAGCCATTGCTGCGTTTTTGGTATTTTTTCATCACTTTAACCAGTTGGATTTCCCCTTTCCCTTAAGAAGAACCCTGAATGAATTTCACATGGGTGTAACCATGTTTTTTCTTTTGAGTGGATTTTTAATTTGCATGCGTTATTACGACTCTTGCGAATTATCTGAAACCTGGTTTAGAAAGTATATTAGAAACAGAATCGCACGGATCTATCCCATGTACTTATTATTGACCTTAGCTACATTTGGTCTGTATTTTTTATTTGGGGGAGAAGCTAGTGTGTTAAATGGATTTGAATCACCCTGGATCTTGTTATTACTGAATGTGTTTTTTTTGAGAGGATTTTTTGATGACTTTAAGTTTACTGGTGTGGGTCAGGGCTGGTCTTTAACTGTGGAAGAATCCTTTTATTTTTTAGCACCTTTGTTTTTCATGCAAATGAAAAAGAATAAAAAAGCAATTGTGTATTTGCCCATTCTGCTTTTATCAACAGGAGCATTACTGGTATTGATCTTTAGAAACTTTTCTTTCTTTGGCTTTTTCGGAAATTTCACCTTTATGTTCCTCTATACTTTTCTGGGTAGGTGCGTTGAGTTTTTTATTGGAATGGGTTTGGCATTAATTGTGTTGAAACAAAACGAAAAAGATAGAAAGTATCCGATATACACCCTTCTGGGAATTCTGGGAATTGCTGGAAGTATTGCAATCATGGCAAGTGTACCATTAGATGGAATTGAATACGGCTTATATCACCCAGTTGGAATTGTAACCAACAATTTGATCTTGCCAATTGGAATTGCGTTTTTTTATTTTGGTATCATCAAAGAAAAATCCCTAATTAGAAATTTTCTTTCTTCAGCCACCATGCAATTGCTGGGTAAAAGCTCTTATATATTTTATTTGATACATATTGGCGTGATTGCCAATTTTACTAAAATATGGACGAGATCTGGCGTAGATGCTTTTTATAATTGGTTAGACCTGAAAGGATTTGATTGGTTATCGGAACACTTAAATGATAGTGTGTTATTTATTGCAATCGTATTTATTTTTCTGAATCTGGTATCTATTCTTTTATATAAAACAATTGAGGAGCCGGTGAATTTATATATACGAAGATCAAAATTATTGGTGAAAAATGTTTAGTGTAAGAACTTTGGTAAACGCAAATTTTATTTTTGAACTATTGGGATTCTTGAATAAAAGAATCAGGAGAAAATATTGCCTTTCATTGATTATGCTTCTTTCGTTCTTATTGATAAACAAAACCTGGGCAACTTCTTCTTCCGAAAAAGATTTTTCCTTGTCTACCAATTTCGGTCAGGTTAATATTTCAATTACGCCTACAGAAAAAAATGGGGCATTTACAAAAAAGACTGGCGTCGGCTATAAGCTACTTATTAAGAACGGAGAGTCTGAAGATCAGGCGGGAATTATCTATTATAAAATAGAAAACGAAACAGGCACTACTACCCTGGAAAAAACTTTTGATGTTAGTGTACCCGGAAATAAAAAATTAGAAACCACAATCATGATACCACATTCTATTGATGGTTCTTATAAAATTAGTTTCCATGTAGAATTAAACAATTTAAAATCTGTTTTTAATTTTAATTTTGTTTATAACGAAACAGAGGGCAAAGCTTTAAAAGGAAAGCCAGTTGTTGAAAATACTGATACCGGCACCAGCGCAGAGAATCCAGAAACAGAAGGAGAAATCAAAACGCTATTAAAGCCAAGCAATTTTGATGGAACCTTTGTAGGAAAAGAATCGATTATATATAATTTAGAGTTGCGTAATACGTATCCAATTGCACAAGAAGGTACTTTTAAATACACAGTAAAAGAAGCCACAACCGGCACTGTAATTTCAGAAAAAAAATACGATGTTAAGCTAGGTAGAAAAGACAGCAAGAGCTTTAAATTAAAAATTGCTACACCCCCACAAGCCGGCATTTATAATATTGAATTTGCCATTAACACAAGTACTTATGATGATACAACACATTATGCGTTTGGGTATGAGATTGCACAAATAAAATCGCCGTATCATCGCCCCGACGATTTTGATGAATTCTGGAGAACTGCAATTGATGAACTAGCATCCGTAAACCCTTCTTATAAAATTGAAGAGGACTTTGAACAGAGTAATAAATTGTTCAGTGTATATAGGGTTGAAATGTCGTCGATCGATAATATTAGAATCAACGGCTGGCTCACCATTCCAAAAACAGCAATGGGTGGCAAGTTCCCGGTACTATTGGGTTTCGGAGGATATCAGGTTTTGGCCAAACCCTTATTTTTTGATGAGTTTGTATCATTCACGGTTAATGTGCGTGGAGCAGACAGAAATAATATGTCTGACATAAATCCTACGAATCAAGACATACTTACACTTAATATTAATGACCCTGCAAAATATGTGTATCGTGGGATCTATATGGATTGTTTAAGGTTTGTTGATTTTATTTTTGCGAACGATAATATGGGATTTGATTTAAATAGGATTGCTGTATTTGGTGGAAGTCAGGGTGGTTCTTTTGCACTGGTAACTGCTGCCCTACTAAACAAAAAAATTAAAACCTGTGTGGCAGATAACCCCACATTTTGTGATTACCATGTGAATGTTTTCATGGAACCACAAATTAGGGAGGCTTCTTTTGTGTTAGAATATTTAGGAAAATATCTACGTTCTAACGCTAACTTTTTTACAAAAGAAGAAATGTTACAAACCCTAAGTTATTTTGAAATACAGAATTTCATGCCAAAAATAAAATGTCCCATATTATTTGGTGTGGGTTTGTTAGATCCACTTGCACCGGCGGTTACGACCATTGGTGCGTATAACAAAATGAATCGTGATGTAATCAAAGAAAGCGAGATTTATATTTTTCCCGAGTTGGCACACGAAGTACCGGAAAGACACAATACGTTTAAAAGTACCTGGTTTTTTGAAAAATTAACCAAGGGTAAAAAGTGATAATATGGCTATGAAAAAGTTTCTATTTTTTTTAATATTTATTTGCTTTGCGGGTATGGCAAAAGCAGATTGGCCGGTTGGCAAAAAGAGAATGATGATCACCCCATCGTTTTCTTATTTCTACACAGCCAGGGTATTTGATTCTACAGGTAGAATTAAAGCATCGGCAAATGGAGACCAGTTCATTTCTAAAACCCTGGGTATCTATGGTCTTGCTGGTATGTCGAGAAGGTTTGATCTGATCTTCAACATTCCTATTTCAAATATCACTGCGAAAAATATTTATGTAAAAGAAACGAAAACCGGAATTGGTGATGCAATGTTTGGCTTTGCCTATCATACACCTTCTAATAGCTTAAAAAGCTTTTTTACTATGAAGGCTTTGGTTATTCTTCCAGTGTATAGTAACGTAAGTGCACCCTATATGGGATATGGTTCAAAAGGCGCTAGGGTTGCTGCGAATTATTCTTTTAGTCCGAAAAAAAGAAGCTTCGCCGTAGTAGAAGGCGCATATGCCAGGTATTTTGATGACAAGGATGGGCCGAATCAATATTCATTAGATCTTACTTATGGAAAAGAACTTTCCAATGGATTTTTACTGTCTTTCTCTTACAATCATATTTCCTCTATCAGTGATAATAAATCTTTTAGTACCAATTTGAACTTAAACAAAGACTTTATGTCGGGCAAAATTTCCTGCGCCTTCGGAAAAAAAGTTAGCAGAACAATCACCCCATATATTCAAACCTTTTATACCTTGTATGGTAGAAATGCGGGTCAGGGTTTTGGAGGCTCCGTATTTGTAGCTTTAAAAATTCCATAAACCACCAATCGTTCAACAGCTAAAACGCGAATTAAAGTTTGATCTATTATTTATTAAAACCCTTTATTCGTTTTGCTTTAGCCATATTTTGCCCGGGCTTACACAGGCATAACAGAACCACTGTAAACATCAATGGTCCTGTATTAATTGCAGCAAATCATCCCAACTCATTTCTCGATGCCATCATCATTGCTTCCATCTTTGATAGACCGATTTATTTTCTAGCCCGTGGCGACGCATTTCATAAGCCCTGGCATAATAGGCTATTACGCACACTTCATATGTTTCCGGTATACCGTTTAAGAGAGGGCAAACAATACCTGGGTTTAAACGCAGACGCTTTTGAAAACAGTAGAAAAGTATTGAGCAAAAATGGGATTGTTCTCATTTTTATAGAGGGTATTTCTGTAAATAAACATGAACTACAACCTTTTAAGAAAGGAGCAGCCAGAATTGCAAAAAGTTGTTGGAAAGAGGGTACACCATTGCAAGTGCTGCCTTTAGGGATTGGATATAGTTCTTTTGATAAAATGGGAAAATCTGTTTTTATACATACCGGTGAATTGATTTCTCAGAATCAGTTGATGTATCTGGAGGAAGATTCCAAAAATTATGTGCTATTTAATCAAATATTGTTTCAAAAAATTCAATCACTAATTTCTATTCCTGAATTGAATTCTAAGAAATCGGGACCCATAAAAATATTGGGAACTATTGGAAAATGGATACATCAACCACTGTATCAGGTTTTAAGTGGTTATGTGCGAAAGCAAACAAAAAATACGATGTTTTACGATTCTGTTCTATTTGGGGTATTATTTTTCTGTTACCCGATCTACCTGTTGGTAATAGGACTAATATTATCAATGCTTCAGATACCCTTCTTTATTGTGTTAATGATTCTATTAGCACATCCGATACTTGCTTATTTTGCAACAAGCACCCGAATTGATACGAGTAGTTCATTATCTGTTTAACTTCATGATGCTTTTCGAACATTAAATTACGTTATGGCTAATACAAAAATACTAGGCAAAAGAAAGAGAATTGCATTGGTGGCACACGACCATAAAAAAGCAGACCTGATTGAATGGGCTATTTATAATAAAACAGAATTGGCAAAGCACGAATTGTTTGCAACAGGTACTACGGGTAAATTGGTGGAAGAAGCCTTAGACCGCCCTGTAAAAAAATTATTGAGTGGTCCTCTTGGAGGTGATCAACAAATAGGTGCCATGATTGCACAGGGAGAAATTGATGTGATGCTATTTTTCTGGGATCCAATGGAAGCACAACCACACGATAGCGATGTAAAAGCATTGCTTCGTTTATGTGTGGCCTGGAATATTCCCATGGCCTGTGATAGGGCTACGGCAGATTTCATCATGACCTCTCCATTTATGCATAATGAATACGAAGCAGCACAACCTGATTATACAGGATATTTAAATAGAGACGTGAAGGATGATGAAGAATAGTATTCATTTAAGGCCCTGGCAAAAGCAAGACGCACAGGTTCTGGCAGCTATTGCAAATAATAGAAAGATCTGGAACAATGTACGCGACCAGATGCCGAACCCCTATTCTGTGATGGATGCTTTACAGTGGATGAACCATATTAAAGACTATAAGCCGGAACAAAATTTCGCCATTTTGTATCAGGGCAAAATTGCAGGTAATATTGGTTGCAAATTGCAGGAAGATGTGTATCGAAAATCCATTGAGATCGGTTATTTTGTGGGAGAAGAGTTTTGGGGAAAGGGAATTGCTACAGAAGCCATCGGATTATTTGTGCAATACCTGATAGATAATTTTCAACCCAACCGGATTTATGCAGAAGTTTTTGAACACAATAAAGGCAGCATGAAAGTATTGCAGAAAAACGGATTTTTTCTGGAGTCGATCAGAAGAAAAGCGGCTATCAAAAACAATGAGATCCTGGATGATTATGTGTGGGTTAAGCTGGTATAAATTATCCTTTATGAAAAAAATAATGATTGCGTTTGCGGTGTTTACTTACTTGAGTAGCGCCGCACAAGATTCTATTCGCGTAACTGATTTTAAATCGGCTGCAAAAATAATGGACCTGAGTTATACACAAAATGAACTCGACACCATGTATGCCGGAGTGATGGAAAATTTTGAGAACTATCGATTGATGCATAAAGAGCATTTAGACAATAGTGTTCCGATGAGTCTTTGGCAAAACCCCGTTTTGCCAGGAATGCATTTTAATACAAAACAGCAGCCCATCGATTGGAATATTCCTACAAATATCAACCTGCCAAAAAATAAAAATGACCTGGCTTTTTATTCAGTGTTAGAACTAGCATCATTGATCAAGAATAAAAAAATTAGTTCGGTGGCACTCACAGCATTTTTTATCGATCGTTTAAAAAAGTATAGCGACACATTGCAGTGTGTGATCAGTTATACAGATGCAATTGCTATGGAACAAGCAAAACAGGTAGATGCTGAAATTGCAAAAGGAAAATACAGAGGACCACTTCATGGTATTCCATACGGATTAAAAGATCTTTTTGCTGTGAAGGGAACCAAAACAACATGGGGTGCAGCACCCTATAAAGATCAGATTATTGAAACCGATGCGTTTGTATATACTCGTTTAAAGGAAGCCGGTGCGGTACTTGTAGCAAAATTCACTTTGGGTGCATTGGCCATGGGTGATTATTGGTATGGCGGTCGTACTAAAAACCCCTGGAATTTAACAAGAGGGTCTTCTGGATCCTCTGCAGGTTCTGCTTCTGCAACTGTTGCAGGATTGGTACCCTTTGCTATTGGTACAGAAACCTGGGGCTCCATTACATCTCCAGCTGGCACTTGTGGAGCTACAGGATTGAGGCCTACGTTTGGTAGTATTAGTCGCTCAGGTGCCATGACACTCAGTTGGAGTTTAGATAAAGTTGGACCGATTTGTAGAACTGCAGAAGATGCAGCTGTGGTATTTAGTTTGATCCATGGTACAGATGGAAAAGATCAGAGTGCAGTGAATATGCCGTTTAATTATCAACCCACAAATGGATTGAAAGGAAAAAAAATCGCCTATGCAAAAAACTATTTTGACAAACTGAAAGATACCAGTTTTACCGAGTGGAAAGTGTTGGAGGTTTACAGAAAACTCGGTGTTGAACTGATTCCTGTGAATTTTCCTGATAGCGGCGTTTACAATTTCAATATCATGGATGTAGTGATTAGTGTAGAGTGTGCTGCAGCTTTTGATGAGTTTACCAGAAATGGATTAGACGATCAAATGACAAGGCAGGGTAAGTTTGACTGGCCCAATAGCTTCAGGGTTTCGAGATTAATGCCTGCGGTAGAATATGTGAATGCAAACCGACATCGTTACTTATTAATGCAAAAGGTAAATGAGTTGATGCAGCAGTATGATGCAGTGATCTGCCCCAATTTTGGAGGCAATCAATCTGCGATCACCAATTTAACCGGACACCCAGTAATTGTATTTCCCACAGGATTCAATAAGTTGCAATTACCAACCAGTATCACATTAGTAGGAAAACTATATGATGAAGCAACCATTATTTCCATTGCGAAAGCGTATCAATCTGCCACAAATTGGAATAAATTGCATCCTACCATGTTTAAATAGATCGTCCATTTTTTAATTTATCAAGTAATTATGAAAAAAAATTTTCAAAGTATTCTTTGCATCATTGGTGCTGGTCTTATTAGTGTTACAGCGATGAGTCAGAAAGCCATTACAGGATTTACAGAAAGTAGTTCAGCCAAGCAAAAGCAGACAGAACTAAAATTCGATGCGGTGTTAAACGCAGAAAAAATTGGTGCAACGATTAAAGACCTTGCTTCAAAGCCACACCATTTGGGTTCTGTAGGCGGCAAAGCAGTTGCTGAAAATATTTTGGCACGTTTTAAATCATATGGATGGGATGCGTCTATAGAAACCTATCAGGTTTTATTTCCAACGCCAAAGACGAGATCATTAGAAATGGTATTGCCTACTATTTATAAGGCATTATTAAAAGAGCCAGCGTTGAAAGAAGATGCTACTTCTAATCAGGAAGATCAGTTACCTACTTATAATTGTTGGAGTGCCGATGGAGATGTAACTGCAGAAGTAGTATTTGTGAATTATGGTGTACCAGCAGATTACGAAGTGTTGGAGAAATTAGGGATTGATGTAAAAGGAAAAATCGTGATTGCAAAATACGGCCATAGCTGGAGAGGAATTAAACCCAAAGTTGCACAAGAGCATGGCGCCATTGGATGTATCATTTATTCTGATCCCAATGATGATGGATATGGTGCGGGTGAAGTTTATCCGAAGGGCCCCTTTAAAAATGAATATGGTGTGCAACGCGGATCGATCATGGATATGGTGATCTACCCTGGAGATCCTTTAACACCTGGTGTGGGAGCTACTGAAAATGCAAAAAGATTAGACAGATCAGAAGCAACGAATCTTTTAAAAATTCCGGTGCTTCCCATTAGTTATCACGATGCAAAACCATTGTTGGAATCATTGGATGGCGTAGTTGCTCCAGAATCATGGAGAGGAGGCTTACCATTTACCTATCATATAGGACCAGGAAAAACAAAGGTCCATTTGAAAGTAGATTTCGATTGGAAGATCCGCCCGGCTTATAATGTAATTGCAAAAATCAAAGGTTCAGAATTTCCAGATCAGTGGGTAATTCGTGGAAATCACCACGATGCTTGGGTGAATGGAGCAAACGATCCTGTTAGTGGAATGGCAGCTTTATTAGAAGAAGCAAGATCAATTGGAGAATTAACAAAAACGGGATGGAAACCAAAAAGAACCCTGGTGTATTGTGCCTGGGATGGTGAAGAACCAGGACTGATTGGATCAACTGAATGGGTAGAAGATCATGCTAAAGAATTGCAAGAGAAAGCTGTGGTTTATATAAATTCTGATGGAAACGCACGCGGATTTCTGGGTGTAGAAGGCTCACATGCTTTAGAACAAATGGTATATGAAGTTTCTAAAGAAGTAATAGATCCCCAAACAGGCGTTACTGTTTATGAAAGAAAAAGGGCGGCAAATCTTACAGAAGCTATAAGTACAAAAGCAAAACAAGAAATACTGAATGAAAAAGAATATCATATAGAAGCCATGGGATCTGGTTCTGATTATTCTTCCTTTATACAACACCTGGGTTTACCAGCCTTGAATATCGGATTTGGTGGCGAAGACGCTGGTGGGGAATACCATTCAATTTATGATAGCTATGACCATTATAGCAAATTCAAAGATCCGGGATTTGTATACGGAGTGGCTTTGGCAAAAACTGCTGGTCGTGCTGCTTTGAGAATGGCCGATGCAGATGTGTTGCCATTTGATTTTACGCGTTTGCAAAAAACCATTGCAGGATACGTGAAAGAATTATCTGGATCTGTAGATCAACTTCGTGAAACCACAAAAGTTGAAAATGAATTGATTAAATCAAATATTTATCAACTGGCACAGGATCCCACCAAACCTGAAAAATTACCTATTATAAAAGCCGTGGTTCCTCATTTAGATTTTCATGGCATTCAAAATGCATTAGATGATCTGGATAGAGCTGGTAAAAATTTGAACGACTGGTTGAGTAAACAAGACAATAAAGTAAGCGCTAAAACCAATCAATCATTGTATCGCGCAGAACAACAATTATTATCTGCTCAGGGTTTACCTAGAAGAGGTTGGTTTAAGCATACGATTTATGCACCCGGATTTTATACAGGGTATGGTGTAAAAACAATGCCAGGAATTCGTGAGGCAATTGAACAAAAGAATTGGGTAGAAGCACAAGAACAAATGAATATCGATGCTGTAAATATTACTTCATTGGCAAAATATTTGCAAGCGATTACCCTATAAAAATTGAATCTTGAAAAGAATTATTTCAATACTTACCGTTTGTTTTTTGTTGAGTTGTTCTGCTTCGCATAAAGCGAGCACAAAGAATGATCAGATAGGTTCTTTGAAATTTTTGAACGAGTATGAGATCCCCTACAATCTTGCATTTAAAGACACAAAGATTGGCGGACTATCGGGTATTGATTATGATGCTGAAAAGGAGCTATACTATTTGATCAGTGATGATCGCTCGGCGATTAATCCAGCAAGATTTTATACTGCCAGAATTTTATTGAGTGCAAAAGGAATAGATACGGTACAATGGATTGCAACATACCCTATGTTGCAATCCAACGGTACTTCTTATCCTAATTCAAAACAAGACCCTGCTCATACACCAGATCCAGAAGCGATCAGATTTAATGCGCAAACAAAGGAATTGGTATGGACTAGCGAAGGGGAAAGAATTGTTCGTGGAAATTCGGTGGTATTAGAAAACCCAGCCATTACTCGCATTTCAACGGAAGGGAAATATATAGATACCTTCCCCCTACCTGCCAATTTGATCATGCACGCAACAGAAAAAGGTCCCAGACAAAACGGGGTTTTGGAAGGTCTTACATTCGATAAAAATTTCCAGACATTGTATGTAAATGTGGAAGAGCCTCTATATGAAGACGGACCAAGAGCAGACATAATACCAAATAATGCATGGATCAGAATTTATCAGTATGATGTTTCTACAAAAAAGAATACGGCACAATATGCCTATCATTTAGAACCCATTGCTTATCCTGCCATGCCTGTAGAAGGTTTTAAAATAAATGGTGTTCCAGATATTTATGCAATTGGCAATCACCAGCTCATTGTTTTAGAAAGATCCTTTTCTTCAGGACGTTTACCTTGTACGCTGAAAGTTTTTTTAGCAGATTTAAAAGGAGCAGAAGACATCAAAGAAAATAGTTCTCTGCAAATGAATCTTGTAACAAAACCAGTAAAGAAAAAATTGTTGTTGAACATGGATGATCTAAAGATCTATACCGACAATATTGAGGGAGTAACATTTGGTCCGATATTACCCAATGGTCATCGCTCACTCATTTTTGTATCGGATAATAATTTTGCATCCTTTCAAAAAACGCAATTACTATTATTTGAAATTCTACCTTAGTACTATGCGTGGCTTCATATTTTTATTGACCTTAGTTTTTTTAATGAGTTGCAAACCCAATACTCATTATGAGAATCCGCATATTGCGATACAAACAAAATATGGGGATATTGAAATAGAACTCTTGCCTAAACAAGCTCCAAAAACAGTAGCCGCATTTTTGCGTTATGTAGATTCTGGTTTTTATTTCAATAGTAGTTTTTACAGGGCATTAAATATGGAGAACCAACCCTCCAACGCACCTAAAACAGAATTGATACAGGGTGGCATTTGGAAAACCAACTATAAAAGAGCCTCATCCATAAAAGGCATCGATCACGAAAGCACCGAACAAACTAAGATTAAACACACCGAAGGGGTGATCTCATTAGCCAGGGCCAAACCCGGCAGTGCTGGAACAGAATTTTTTATTGTAATCGGTAATCAGCCTGGTTTAGATTATGGCGGCGAAAATTGCGAAGATCGTCAGGGTTATGCCGCTTTTGGCAGGGTTGTGAAAGGTCTGAATTTAGTATTTAAAATCTCCGGCCAGAAGCTAAATGGCCAATACATCTCCCCGCAGGTTGATATTTTCAACATTGTAAGACTCTGATAATCAATCAGGTTAACAAAACATTCGATTTTCTTTAGGTTCATTTTAAGAGTCTTTGGCACGAGCCTTGGACTAAGTATTGGGTATTAGTTACTATACTTAAAATAGAATGTTATGAAAAAGATGAAAAGGTTATTAGGTATTGTTACCCTGCTTATCATTTTAGTAAGCTGTGGTACAACAGCCATGGTACAAAAAGACAATAATGTAGACATTAGAAAATTCCGGACCTATGCCTGGACGGATGCGAGTACAAGAGATACCCTTAATCATAGTACAAAGACGAACGATTTAATGGATAGGAAGATTAAGGAAAGTGTTGATCGCAATCTGATGGATGTTGGTTGGAAGCAAACCAAGAAAAATCCGGATGTATTGTTGACCTATGATTTAGATGTGGAGAAGGAACAAAGAAGACTTCGCACGCCGATGTATTCTGATCCTGGTTATAGATATGTTTATAGTCCTTACGGAAGAAGATGGGTACCGATATTTTATCCTTCAGAATTAATGGGATATCGCAATACCACAGAAACCGTACAGGAGCATACACTTACCCTAAGTTTAATTGATACGGATACAGATAAAACGGTATGGCAGGGATGGACAACTGTAGATAATAATACCCGTAGGATGTCGGATAAAGAAATTGATAATAATGTTCGGGCGATTGTAAAAAAACTCGACAGATAAAATCGTGACCCCCACACGATGATTACGCAGGGCTATTCTGAGAGATCGGAGTAGCCCTTATTTTTTCTTTTGATTAGAACCTTTACCGATTTAACTTAGTTTTCCAATTCTGAATTATGCCTTTTCATTTACACGCACCTTATTCACCCGCTGGTGATCAGCCATCTGCGATTAAGCAGTTGACGGATAATGTAAATGATGGTGAGCAGTATCAAACTTTGTTAGGAGTTACGGGGAGTGGTAAAACCTTTACGATTGCTAATTTAATACAAAATACACAACGACCGACGCTAGTGCTCACACATAATAAAACACTGGTGGCGCAATTGTATGGAGAATTCAAACAGTTCTTTCCGGAAAATGCAGTGGGTTATTTTGTGAGTTATTACGATTACTATCAGCCCGAAGCATATATGCCAGTTACAGGTACTTATATTGAAAAGGATCTCAGTATTAATGAAGAGTTGGACAAATTACGTTTACAAGCTACCTCACAATTATTGAGTGGAAGAAGGGATATCATTGTAGTTGCCAGTGTAAGTTGTATTTATGGTATGGGTAATCCTACAGAATACGAAAATGGAATTATCAGGATTCAAAAAGGGCAGGTCATTTCAAGGCAAGGATTTTTACATGCGCTAGTGAATTCATTATACAATCGTTCTCAGGGTGAATTTGGCAGAGGTACTTTTCGCGTAAAAGGCGATACCGTGGATATCAATTTGCCTTATGTAGATTTCGGTTATCGGATCACATTTTTTGGCGACGAAATCGAAGAGATTGAAAGCATAGAAACCGCTACCAGTAAGCGTATCGGCGTGATGGATACCGCGGCAATATTTCCTGCTACTTTGTATTTAGCACCGAAGGAAATGATCTTACAAGTGATGCACGAGATCCAGGATGAGATGATGGCGCAGGTAGAATATTTTAAAAGTACGGGCAAATTTATTGAAGCACAAAGATTAAAAGAAAGAGTTGAATATGATATTGAAATGATCCGTGAATTGGGTTATTGTAACGGCATTGAAAACTATTCTCGTTTCTTCGATCGAAGAAGACCGGGCACCAGACCATTCTGTTTATTGGATTATTTTCCCAAAGACTTTTTATTGGTGGTAGATGAAAGTCACCAGACCATTCCTCAGGTTGCCGGTATGTATGGTGGTGATAGAAGTAGAAAATTAGTGTTAGTAGAATATGGATTTCGTTTACCGAGCGCCATGGATAACCGACCTTTGAATTTTAATGAGTTTGAAGCATTGACAGGTCAAACTATTTTTGTAAGCGCCACTCCTGGTGATTATGAATTAGAGAAAACAGGTGGTGTTGTTGTGGAACAAATTGTGAGACCAACAGGTTTGTTAGATCCGCCAATACAAATCAGACCTAGTGTGAATCAAATCGATGATCTCTTGGATGAGATTGATAAAACGGTAAAGAAGGGTGATCGTGTGTTAGTAACTACACTGACAAAACGAATGGCTGAAGAGATGGACAAATATCTCGGAAGAATCCAGATCAAATCAAAATACATTCATAGTGACGTAGATACTTTGGAAAGGGTAGAAATTTTGCGTCAGTTAAGATTGGGCGAGATAGATGTGCTAGTGGGGGTAAACCTTTTAAGAGAGGGGTTGGATTTACCTGAGGTATCTTTAGTGGCCATTTTGGATGCAGACAAGGAAGGATTTTTACGAAATGAAAAATCATTGACACAGACTGCTGGAAGAGCAGCGAGAAATGTGGACGGATTTGTGATATTTTATGCCGATAAGATGACAGAAAGTATGCAAAGAACCATTGATGAAACAGACAGAAGAAGAGAAAAACAGATTGCTTATAATATAGAACATGGGATTACACCAACCACCATCATCAAAAGCAGAGAACAAGTATTTGCTCAGGGCTCTGTGTTAGATATTAAGGGATATGACCCATCAAATCCATATGCTTTGCAACAGGATGCACAATTGGTTTCAACTAAGGCTGCAGAAGAGCAAGAGGTATATAAGACGATTCCACAAATTGAAAAAGCCATTGGAAAAACCAAAAAAGAAATGGAGAAAGCAGCTAGGGATCTTGACTTTATAGAAGCAGCGAGGTTAAGAGATGAGATGTTTAGGCTTCAAAAGGAATTGGGGGAAATGAAGTAGATTAATCTGAAAATCAACGATTAAACTCTTATTTTCTGCCATAAAATGCTTATTTTCTCCGATTATATCGCAAATTGAATCGATATTTATACCCCTAAAAAGAATAATGAGATCCCCCCTATTGAATTATTCATATGTCGTTAACTAGCAAAAACCGAATTATCTTAAGTGTTATAATGCTCATCATATTGAGTATTATCAATTACTATGTACAGTTTGGAGATATTAATGGCTTGTTATTCATTGGCGTGATCATCTTTTTTTCCTATCAGGATGATGTAAAATTTTCAGGTGCTATTCTCTTTTGTGCTTTGGCCAATATTCTCTGGGAATATGGCGACTTAGCCAATCATAAGTTTAATAACGACGCAGCTGCATTGATTACCAGTAGTTTTCGGATTATTATTTCTATTCTAACTTCTATTGGTACCCATACTTTTTATCTAGAAAAAATTCAGAAGGAAACAATCTTAAGGCAAAAAACAGAATTAGAGAAAACGAATCTTGAATTGAACAAATTCATTGCCATGGCAGCTCACGATATTCGTAATCCGGTGGCTTCTATTAAAATGATTTCTGATTTTTTAGTGGAAGATGAGTACTTAACGAAAGAGTCGAAAGAGTGGGTTGAAATTATTCAGGTTTCTGCGAGTAACTCTTTGTTGATTCTAAACAATACTTTAAATATTAGCCAGATCAGGTCGGGTAAAGTAGAGATGAATTTTTTAAAGGAAGATTATATTCAGTTTGTGAAAGATAATCTTCTGATCAATAATCATTTGGCCACCACCAAAAAACAAACCATTTTATTCCAAAGTAATGTTCCTGAATTGGAAGTTGAATTTGATAAAAGCAGATTGGTACAGGTGATGAATAACCTGATTAATAACGCCATTAAGTACTCACCAGAGGATAGTCATATTGTGATTTATGTAGACTTCAAAGAAGACGAGCAGAACGGAAAACATGTAAGGACAATGGTGAAAGATGAAGGAATGGGCATCGATGATGAGTATCATGATGTATTATATGATGCATTTTCTACTACTCCTAATAAACCCACACATAATGAAAGTAAAACCGGACTAGGTTTGGCGATCGTTAAAAAAATTGTGGAGCTACACCAAGGTCAAGTTGGTTTTACCAGCGTGAAGGGTTCTGGGTCTGAATTCTATTTTTGCATTCCGATTTCACAAAATAGCTGAACTTAGTGTAAAGTAATATTGCTATTATATCCATGAAATACCTATTTCTTTTTGTTTTTGGGATCATTACCTGTTCTGCAATTGATGGGCAGAATATTGTAGTGAATAGCGATTTGGAAGAAGTAAATATTTGTGATGAACATACTGCCAAGTGTAGCCCTGCTGGTTGGTTTTATTTTAAAGCAGACCCAGCTGGGTACTTAAATCCCAATAACACCAACAAAACAATTTCTGCCAGTGGTTTTCACCATTTTAATTTATTAGCTGCAGGGGAGCAAGATAGCTCGAGGGATTATTGGCAAACCAAATTACTCTGCCCGGTTGAGCCAGGAAAAAAATATACGATTTCAGTAAAAGTGTCGGCGCCTTGGGCAAATCCAAATTTAGGCGATATTGGTTTTTGGTTTACGAACCAGTTTATTACTGCGAGTAAAGACACTTTATTGCAACCCAATTATTATGTAGGATTTCTGGATGCAAAAATAAAATCATTGAAGAATGGATGGTTTTTACTCTATAAAGAAATCATTGTTTCAGATACCGCTTCTGTTTTAGTGATTGGAAACTTTTCGAAGGAGAAAAATAGTGATATCATTTTTAAAAGATATCGAGATATACAACCCATCTCAATTCTTATTGATGATATTCAGATTAATTGCGACAAAGCCTCACCCTGTGTCATCAACCCGCACATGAAAGACTCTTTGTATGCACTGAAAAGAAGGCATTCAAAAATTGAACCCTTAAAACCAGCAATCGTTATCACAACACCGGAAGTATCCATTGACACGGTGATTACTAAAACAGCGCACCAGGTGGATACCATCAGTATCAATAGTATTCAATTTGCATTAGACGATTCTCGGATCACCGATAAAGGAGTAAAGAAAATGCTCAGCGTACTCTCAGAGAAGAAAGAAGAAATTGAAAAACTAGAAGTGATTGGTTATACAGACGACCTTGGAACCGAAGAACACAATTATGAATTATCCAAGAACCGTGCGGCTTCTGCTATTAAACTATTAGTAGAAGAAATAGGAATCGACCCAAAAATTATTTCTGTTCGGGGCGAGGGTATATCAAGAAGGTTTGAGAAAAAAGATTTGAATCGAAGGGTGGATATTTTTATTTATTGGAAATAGATAGATAAGTAAAAAGGAATATGAAGAGGTTGAGTAAATGTAAGTAAGTTAATAAGTACCCCTCCTATTCGCATGCGAATAGGAGGGGTAGCCCGAACGGTTTAGCGATGGGCGGGGTGGTTACTTACTTTTTTATCAACTGATTCAATTGCTCGCTCACTTGTTTTACGGCTAATGTTAACTGAGTAGTAGGAGTCATCTCAGTGTCTTGCAATTGATCTAAAAGACTAGCAAATTTTGCATCTAAAGTTTTAGATCCCATTTCTTTTGCTTTGATACGTCCTTCGTAACAGATCATGGAAAGTGAATACTGTTTTTGTAAATCTGCTAAACTTGTTTTTACACGAGGATCCATTTTAAGGGTGAATGGCTGACTGAATGTTTTACCATTTACAGTTAGTTTCACGATATAATTACCCGGCATTGCCCAGGGTGAATTGGGTGTAGGAGTTGTGTTTTGGTAGATGGCTGTCATAGGATACGCTGCCGGATCGTTCAATGGTGTAAAGTGCATATCCCAATAGAAACGATGTGAACCTCCTTCAGATGAAAGGATCTGTTGTGGACGGATCCAATACAAAGGAATATTTACTTCGGGTATTTTATATAGTGTATCGGTACTGCTGAATTTTCGCACAGATTTCCCTGCGGCATCAATTATTTCGAGCGTTACTTCATTATTTGTTTTTTCAGACAGATAATAATTAAATACAGCTCCCTCTGGAGGATTTTGTCCGCCGGGTTCTTCTTGTGGCATCGGTGTATCTGTATTCATATTCCAACGAATGCGCAATGCTTGTTGGGGTTTAAAGAGGATTGCTTTTTCTGCTGTTAAGCTGCTGTTCATTTGTCTTAATGCTGTGATATCATCCAGAATCCAAAAGCCTCTTCCATGTGTTCCAATAACCAGATCATCATCTTTGATTACCAGATCCCGAATAGAAGTTGCTGGCATATTTAATTTGAGCGATTGCCAATTCTCACCATCATCAAAAGAAACATACACTGCGTTTTCAGAACCAGCGTATAATAATCCTTTGCGATTGGGATCTTCCCGAACTACATTGATGGGTTCATTATTTGGCAATCCTTTTGTGATGAGTTTCCATGTTTTTCCTCCGTCGGTGGTTTTATAGGCATAAGGATGCATATCGTCGCAACGAATTCGGTTCACCGCAGCGTAAACTGTATTCACATCGAAATGACTGGCATCCATTAATGAAACCTTACTCCAGGATGTTATTGCATCTGGAGTTACATTCTTCCAGGTTTTACCTCCATCATGTGTTACTTGAATATATCCATCATCGGTTCCTGCCCAGATGGTGTTGATGTCTTTATAAGAAGGAGCAACTGTATATACCACACCACGTCGTGGCATTTTTTTCATGTCTTCGCTTGTATATATTCCAACACTTGTTGGGATATCCCAGGCTTCTCTTGTAAGATCGGGACTTATTACTTCCCAACTATTACCACCGTTCTGAGTTTTAAAGATCACATTCCCTGCGAAGTATAAAGTTTTGGGATCGATGGGCGAGAACAAAACGGGGGCTGTTCTTACAAAACGAAACTTACCAGATCGCACTGCCTCAGGTGCGATATTCTGAACCTGCCCAGTTCTCTTATCATACTTAGTGATCTTACCACCATAAATAATATTCGGGTCTAATGGATCAGCAGCCACATAGCCATATTCTTCTACACCCACCGGATGCCATTCGCGAAGTCCGATTTGTCCGTCGTTGCCCCTTGAAGCAATTCCAACTGAACCACTCTCCTGTTGTCCGCCATATACATTATACGGAAAAGCATTATCGGTACTTACATGGTAAAACTGTGCGGTTGGTTGATTGTACCAGGATGAAAAAGTCTCTCCTCCATTTACAGTTACAATACCGCCCTGATCTAAAGCAATCAACATAATCTGTGGATTGTTTGGATTGATCCAGATCCGATGGTAGTCATCTCCACCAGGTGCACCGCGAAATCCAGTCCATGTTTTAGCGCCATCCATTGATTTCCAAACTACTACATTAGCACTGTACACGATATCTGCATTTGTGGGGTCTACTTTAATTTCTGCAAAGTCGCTTCCGCGGCCCCAATAACGACCATCGGGATTTGCCATTATCCAGCTTTCGCCAGCATCATCACTTCTATAGATTCCACCATATTTTCCGGCATCTACAGTGGCGTATAAACGATTGCTATTTGTTGGTGCGATGGTAAATCCAATTCTACCCAAACCTTGTTCAGTAGATGGCAAGCCCTTGGTAAGTTTTTTCCAGGTAGTGCCACCATCAGTTGATTTAAACAGACCACTTTCTTTACCATTCCACTGACCGTTTTCCCAGGGACCCTGACGACCAGCCCATAGGTCTGCATATAGAATTTGAG
>JANYEA010000080.1 GCA_025363385.1 Bacteroidota bacterium
AAATTTTTCTTGCGGAAATAGTCTGGGAAGGCATCTCCTCCGCTTCCGCTCCACCCATTAATGAGCATTACTTTCGGACCAAAATTGGCATATCCAGGAAACTGCCAGGGTTTCCCATCTCTGGTTGCTACGTAAGACAAAGGTGATCGGTTGAGCATTTCAATGAATCGGTCTGGAATTTGTCCTCCATTATTAAAACGCTCGTCAATAATCAAAGCTTTTTTATTCCATTGTGCATTGAACTGACGCATCAATTCGCTTTGTCCATCCAAGCCAGTACTTGGTACAAAAATATAGCCCACTTCATTATTGGTAGCTTCTTCCACACGTTTACGCATTCCTTCAATCCAGTCTAAATTACGAAGCCTATATTCATCATCCATTGTTTTAACGATAGCCGTTTTTGCACCTGTTAAAGACGCGGATACATTGTAAGTAATCTCAACAGTTTTATTTGCGAGACCTTGAAAAGCAGTATATGGTTCATTTTCAGAACTAATAGGGATACCATTTACAGCAAGAATAAAATCGCCCTCTTTGATATCAGTTCCAGATCTTTCTAAAGGCGATCTGGTTTCTGCATCCCAAATGGCTCCTTTGATGATTTTTTTAATTTTATAATAATTTCCATCCGCTTCCCAGTTGATGCCTAAATATCCAATCTGTTCTGACTTCACTTTTTCAAAGTCTCCACCGCTATGATAGGTATGACTAGAATTTAATTCACCAATCATTTCACCAATTACAAAATCAACTTCTTCTCTGGTAGTTGCGCCGTTTAAAATTTTAGCATACTTATCTTTAGTAGCTATCCAGTTCACACCATGCATATTTTTATCATAAAAATAATCACGTTCGATACGCCAAGCGTCTGCGAATATTTGTTTCCATTCTAACATTGGATCGACGGTCATTTGCATCTCATTTAAACGCAAAGGCTTATCAAATTTTGCAGATTCGTCAGGAGAAATAACGGCCATGGAAGGTCCTTTTGCAACCAATATTTTTTCATTATTTGCACTTAGTGTATATCCATCTATATCATTGATGATGGTTTTTTCTTCCCGCTTTTCTATGTCATAAAATTTAAGGGAGGCTTTGCCATCAGGCACACCAGTATTAGGATATCGCATATAGAGTAATTTTCCTTTGATTGCTCCAAGAGAATTTAAATTACCCGCAGGCAAAGGCATTAGCTCTAAACGCCCTTCCATTCCTTCAAAGTCGATTATAACAGGAGCTACTTCTGCTTTCTTTTCGGCTTCAGCCGGCTTGGCCTTATCTTCTTTCTTCTTATTGTCTTTTTTAGGTTCTTCCTTTACAACCGCTTTTTCTACCTCTTTTAATGCAATCGTATCGTTTTTTGCATATAAAAGTGAAGTTGTATTTTTTTGCAACCCAATTGCTGCTAATTGTGTGCTGTTAGCATAAATAAATGTATTATCCGCATCGCTATAATAAGGTTGAAAAGTTTGGTTAGTTGCCACAAAAAGGTATTTACCATCAACACTAAATACTGGATTATTACAACTATAATAGCCATTGGTAACCTGCCTGGTTTTATTTTCTTTTGTGTCAAAAATAAAAACTGCATTATGCAGGTTTTCTAGATCCCTGCTATAAGCCAGCCATTTACTATCTGCCGACCAGCTAAAAGTAAATCCTTCCATACTGCCATGCGAAAAATAAAGACCCTGATCGATATCTGTAGTATTACCTGTAGCAATATCAAATAATTTTATTTTACCAGCTTTATCAATAAAAGCAAGTTGTTTACTATTGGGAGAAAATGAAATGCCATAACGGAACCCAGCCCCATAATTGGTGATTTTTCTTGCTGCATTATCTTTTCCCAGTTCCATAAACCATAGTTCGTATTCACCACTTTTATCACTCCAGTAAGCAATGGTTCTTCCATCTGGAGACCAGGCAGGATAACGTTCTGCCACACCTTGAGACATTGTGATATTTTTTACGTACCCATTTTCGGCAGGTACATTAAAGATATCTCCTCTTGCTTCTACTAACACTCTTTTCCCATCATTACTAATGGCATAATGCTGTGCCAATTCTGCAACAGAAACATTCTTCGATTTTAAAAGCGCTTTATCACTAACAAGAGATATTTTAACCTCTTTAGGTTCTTGCGTAGCAAAAGGGAAGAGAAATAATTTTCCACCAGCTTCAAATACAATTTCATCAGGCCCTTGTGAAGGAAAATGCACATCATACTCAGTAAACTTAGTAAGTTGCTCAAATGTTTTTTTCTGGGTGTTGTACTTCCAGATATTCATTCTCATTTCAGGGCCGCGATCACTTAAAAAATAGATAGATTGATCGTGCCACATCGGAAATTCATCACCTGCGTCGCTATTGGCACTAATATTCACTTCGGTTTGTTTTGCAAAATCGAAAATCCGAATATCACCATTGGTACCACCACGATAGCGTTTCCAGTTACGACCAACTTGCGTCATTATCACAACAGCCATCTGATTTCCGTCGGGTGAATAGCTTCCATATTCTGCATAAGCCAAGGGTAATTTTGATTCAATCCCACCAGAGGCAGGAACCAAATAAAATTGATTAAATCTTGCTTTACCACTTTCGCGGGAAGAAGCAAACAAAATTTGTTTGCCATCATTGGTCCAGTCAACCACACGATCATTATAGCCATGTGCAGTAATTCTCTGAGGTATCCCGCCATTTATAGGTATTGTATATACATCCCGATTACCATCGTAAGAGGCATTGAAAGCAATTTGATTACCATCTGGCGAAAATTTAGGGCTAGTTTCTACTCCAGGAGTAGAACTTAGTTTAGTTGCCATACCTCCTTCTTTAGCAACTAACCAAAGATCATTTGCATAAGTAAATACAATCTTTGTTTTAGATACATCTGGATAACGGAAAAGACCTGCATCAATTTGGGCGGAGGCTGAAATTCCTAATAACATGCCTAGGCATGCAAAAAGATGATTTGTTTTCATTGTAAATATTTGATTGTGATTTTGGGAGACAGCTGAATTAGAAAATTAAATTAAGGATAATATTTTTTATAATATACTTATATCTTTAAAAACACCTTATTTAGGGATAAAAGGCAAAAAAAGAAAAAGTAAGAAGAAATAGTAGAAACTTTAGGGATAAACCGAAAGACTATTTAGAATAAAAAGCACCTGATGACTTTTCTTTCGATGTTAAAATCATCCAGAGCATGATAACACTTATGACTGTAGCAAAATAGCATATGAAATACAAATAAACCAGGTAACTTCTGCGAAAAATAAAAATAAATACATACTTGGAATCTTCCATCAATCAAACCCTTGCTTTGTGAGTGATAGCCAAACTCAACCTTCTGAAAACTGTTGCATTGAAAAAACAAAAGGAATAATTGCCATTATTTTTAGGGAAGAAGTCTTCGCTTTATTAATGGTTAAGATTCCAATACTTGCAAGCATTACGCTTGCCAAATCAATAATCCAATACTTAGCTTTGAATGGCCAGAAGAATTGCACTTTCAATTTTGCATTCATGGAACCTTCTTCTACAAATGCCTTTCCTTTGATATAAGATTCTTTACCATGTACACTGTCTTTATTACATCGGTTCTCTACAATTATATTTCCTTTATCACTTAAAGTATACTCCGCTGTAGTACAATGACAACCTTTTTGAAAGTATTGAGGAAACGATGCGATTTCGTACCACTTTCCGACATATTTTTCCAAATCTACCTTTGGTACAGTTTGCAGTGGTTGCGCTTGATTGTTAAATGGTGTCATGTACCAAAATTATTTGAAATTAAAGCAACAAATACAGGCAACTATACATATTGAAAATATTTTACTGGTTAAAGCAGAAAATGACATGTACTGATTCTAGTAGGTTTCAGAGGAAATAGCAAAGGAGTAGTTAGTATTTAAGACTAAGTTGGTTGGTTTTTAAGATTATTCCTTCTTCAAGTGATACACATTATCAAGTAATTCAATCAGATCAATTGCCATCTTTTTTTGATTATTCAAGATAGTTGTTTGTCCAAAAAAAGTTGCTTTCCGTTGATGAATAAAATAAATCAGTTGGTTGATTTGATCTGGATTTCTACTCCGTAATTGAGGATTCCCTTCTGGACGTTTGATATAAAATCGTGAGCCAGATGCGTAATCATTTTCACTCATTTGATTGCGAATCATATTTGAACGAACGAACATTTTATCAAACACAGTTGCATCAAATAATAAACCAATCAGTGGATAAACCATTTCATTTTCTTTTAATTCCACCAATCCCAACTGTTCGTACTTGTATACATTTTTCTCATAGTCTAACATATCATTTAACACTTTACGACTCCTTATTAATCTTGTGTTGCCCGAGTTCTTCATCTCATTAAAAGAATTTAATACTGTTTCAAAACGTCCACTCCGTGTAGAAACCCTAGCATAATAATAAAGATCTTGACCTTTATCTGTTGGACCAGGTTGTTGAAGGAGTGTAATTAATGAATCAAATGATTCTGATCTTTTATATAAGGCAGCTATCCAAATATTTAAATTAGTAGTATCTCTTACCAGGTCTTTTTTAATATTTTCAACATATTCTTTTTCTTTTGCCTTATCACTAAAATGCTCTCTGATATTTTCTGCAATAAAACCCATAGTAACTGCAAGGAAAATCATTAAACCTTCCAAAATATATTCTTTAAATGATTTTTTTTCAACGTGGGGATGGTGATGTACTTCCATTTTGGTGATTCGAGTTAATAGTTAATTTTTTGGATTTAAATAAGTATAATAAAATAACAATATATTTCCATTTTGTTTTTTTAATAGGATTTTCAAACTGGTAGAAATATAATAAACTCAGCACCTTCACCTTCTTTGGTATCTACTTTAAATTCACCTCCATGAGCCTTTACAATATCATAACTCAAACTCAAGCCCAGTCCTGTTCCCTGCCCTGTTGGTTTGGTAGTAAAAAAGGGTTGAAAGATCTTATCTACTAATTTTTGTGGAATCCCATTGCCATTATCTTTTACACTGATCAAAATTTTATGACCGCTCTTTTTTGTGCTTACTGAAACTATTGGTTCGTAGTTTTCAATACCTGACTTATTTTTTTCAGTAACCACATAAAATGCATTCGTAATTAAATTCAAGATCACCCTACCCATATCCTGAGGAACAATATTCATCTTTCCGATTGATTGATCAAAATCTGTCTTCATGGTTACATTAAATGATTTGTCTTTAGCTCTTAAGCCATGATAAGCCAGGCGAAAATATTCTCCAGCTAGTGCATTAATATCTGTGGGTTCTTTAACTCCATTGCTACTTCTACTGTGTTGTAGCATCCCTTTTACAATAGCATCAGCACGTTTACCATGATAATTGATTTTTTCTAAATTTTGTTTAAGATCACTAGAAATTAGTTTTGCTTCATTGAAGTCTCCTTTTTCAATTTCAAAATTCATTTCATCAACTAATTCATTACTTACTTCTGAAAAATTATTCACGAAGTTTAGTGGGTTCTGGATTTCATGGGCAATACCAGCTGTTAACTCACCAAGAGAAGCCATTTTTTCTGATTGGAGCAGTTGGGATTGAGTTGATTTTAAATCAGCGAGAGTTTTTTCTAATACAACATTGGCTTTTTGCTTTTGCCTGCTATTGCGGTATAATACAAAAGCCAATACTGATAACATGCCTAAACCAATGACCAATGAATAGGTTCTAATTCTATTCTTTGTTGTCTCAATTTCCTGTGCTTGCTTTGCCTGGCGCATGTTTTCGTCTAAATTGATATTTTGATAAATAGAAAGCTTTTCGTTCCTGTCTTTTTGCAGGCTGTCACCCACTGCTTTCGAAAGCTTGAGATAGAAAAATGCGCTATCAATATTTCCAACTGCTTTCCATTCATTTGAAACAAGTGCTGCTGCTGGGCTTATGTTCCTAGTTAATTTATATTGCATTGCTTGCTGAAATGCAACTATTGCATAATTTTTGGCAGAATCTGTTTGATGTACACTTTTGTATAAAACAGCTAATCCTAAATTAGCATCATTTTCGTATAAAATACTTTTTTGCGTTCTGCTTGTCCATAGGGATTGCCAATAATAATACTTAGCAGAGTCAATCATATTTTTATTAAAATAGACTGACCCAATGAGATTTAGTACATGACCATTAAAAACTTTCCACCCAGTAATAATTGAGTATTGCAATGCTCGCTTATCAAAATAAATGGCAGCGTCTAATTGATTCGCTTCAGCATAAAGAAATCCTAGATTCATATTGGCTTGAACTAGCGCCATTGCTGATTTGCTTTTAAGAGATTCAAAAATGCTGATTTCTTCTTTGTAACTCTTGATAGCTTTATCCAGATTTCCAGTATTTCTGTAAATATTTCCCAATTGATGTATGGTATAACCCAACATACTTAGCCTGAATTTATGAGGATCTGTGAATTCATAATTTTTGGGTATATATACATTTTTCTCATTCTTTTCATCCTGTGAAATGATAAGTGCCTCATTTGCTAGTTTAAAACTGAGTGGGAGGTTCCCTTCATAAAGGGCAATGAATGACTGAAATTCTGTTAACAAATGAGCTTTCCAAAGTGGCTGATTTATTTGTGTTGCCAGATTCACCCCTTGGTCTGAAAAATATTTACAACTATCTCTGTTGAAATTTGAATAATAATCTGCCAGACCAAAAAGAGTAACCAATTTTACGGAATCATCAGGTGCGTTTTTAAAAACCGAACGTAGGCTATCTAAATTAGAGGCAGGAGCCTGTGCTAATGCAGCAAGAGGTAAAGCCAACGACAGCATTATATAAAGCAAAATATTTCTAGTTATGTTAACACATTGAGATTTAAACAATAGATATTGCATCATGACATGTGATTAAATTTTATTCAAGTCAGCATTAATTTTTTAATTTTTTATAAAAGTATGCAGCTGTGAAGCCTATGATGATGTAGATAAATAATCTTAAAATTGTATTGATTGTTTTCTTACTTATGTTCATATGATATTCTTTCCAGGGTTTTGGTTTATGATGTAATTGTGGGTGGTGATGTACTTCCATATGAGTTATGGGAATTAAGGGTTAATACGTGAATAGTCATATCCATTGAATATAATAATAAAACTATTACCCCTTGTTATATCACTAATACCTAAAAATAATTAGTTGCAATTCAGAACTGAAGAAATGAGCTTATAGCTTATTCTCATTAGTGTTTTTTGTAACCCTATCGTTTTGCTCTACTTCTTTATATATCTAAAAAAATACCAATCTGCAATCAGTGCAATTGGCAAGCCAATGGTTATAAATAAAATTCCAATACCTAAAGTAATTCCGCCAATTTCCATCGGACTCCAACCAATTCGGCTTAAAGGGACTATGACCAAGTGAGTGATAACCCAGGGAATCAGTGCGTAAACTACAGCTACCACATATTTGTTCTTTAAAAATAAAATGACAATTGGGTACAGTATAAAAAGTACAACAGTCATTGAAAAAGCTATCAGATAATGAAAAAAAATACCCGCAACAACCATTTCACCCCCCCCGTCAAATGCTGCTTTCCCGAATACGCCGCTTGCAATAAATTTAAAAACAGTTGCTGGAGGCATTTTGTGACCTGATATGATAGCAGCCACTGCATCAAGAGTACTTGTTAACAAACCAACCAGTGTTATAATTGTATACTTACTTGATTGTTTTTTAATATCGATTTTTTCCATATTGAGATAAAAAATGAGGTTAAAATTGAAGTTACTGAATCTGTTTTGTAAAACAAGTACAAAGTGATACAGAATACGACATCGCTCCATTGCAAATTCGCAACTGTAATTTTTGTAAATATCAAAGAATTTGTGAGTTTTTGAAGATGCTACCTTCCGATATAGAAAATGACATAGGCAGATTATAGTGGGTTTCAAAGAAATTAGTACCGCAAAATTAACAGTTGATAACTCTATTTTTATAGAGTACTTGGTTTTCTATCGTTTTATTGAGTGATTATTGATAGTGAGACCATCATCATATGTTTATTTATACTTAGTCTACTTTAAAAGGTTTTTCAACATTTTCAGGTATAAAAACCACTCCTTTACTCAATAATCTAGCAGTGCGTATAACACCGGCTTTATTGAAATTAATTGTTCCGTTTGTATTTGAAATGTCTAGCTGAATGGTAAGTTCGCCTGTTGGATGCTCAATAGATAATTTATTGTTGTTGCAATCAACCGCAATTCCATCTGTTACCGATCCTTTCAACAAACAAGCTGTTGCAACAGAAACTGCCCCTAAAACTCCAATAGCTTCATGACAAACATGCGGTAGAAATGTCCTTGTATTTATTGACCCCCCGTTTAGCGGTTTCGAAAGGATACACATTTTAGGAACTGTCTTTTCTTTTACATTTCCTAAATTCATCTTTAGACCTATTTGTAAGCGAATACTTTCTAATTTATTTTTTAATATTTCATCAGCGTCTAATTCGGCTGGCGATTCATATCCATTAATACCAATATCAACAGCCCTAATTAAAACTGAGGGCATGCCATTATCAATGGAGGTAATTTCAATTCCATTTACTATATCTTTCAAATTACCTGTAGGCAATAAAGTACCGCAAGTAGCACCTTCTGTACCGATGTAATTGCAGATGATTGCTGCAGCTGTACCAGGTACTCCATCTACTTTTGCATTTCCTGCATAGTTCACTTTACCGTCGGGTGTTTCAATAATAATTTCACAAATACCCCCAGTATTAACCATATTTACTCTTGCCGAAGTTGTTGGGCTTTTTGCTTTAATCATACCAGATTCTACAGCAAAAGGAACAACGCCTGCCAAAATATTGCCACAAGTTTGCGAGGTAGAAATTTTTCCTTTGCCAACTACCACTTGTAAAAAAAGATAATCCAGATCGGCATCTTCCTTATCTGATAAACTTATGATTGCTACTTTACTAGTTATGGAGGTAGCACCACCTAAACCATCAATCTGTCGTGGATCACCTTGCCCAACGCCTTCCATAGCAGCAAGAATAAATTTATTTCTTAATGTCTCATCCTTAGGTAAATCAGAGGCCTTAAAGAAAAGGCCTTTTGAACTACCCCCACGGAATTGCATGTATGGTATGGAGGTTTGCATTGTGCTTTATACTGTTTTAAAAAATCTGTTATCTAAACTGTATTTTCCAGAACCTGCTAATAAAATACAACTAAAAGAACCAAGATAAACGTATACCAGTTCTGCATGACCTTCTGCAAATGAACCACTATGCAAGAAAATAAAAACTACTATTAGATTTATCACTATCAGTAAGGATGCGAGTCTTGACGCAAGTCCAAAAATGATCAGTAAAGAACAAATTCCATCAGTTAATAATGCAAATATCAATCCTGGAGTTACACCAATATGCAAAGGGTCGGGAAAATGTGTTTGCATGCTGGAGAACCCTGTAAGTTTTTCAATACCATGTTTGTAAAATAAACTAAAGCTAACAAATACGCGCAAAAGCAGCAAAGCCAAATCTTTGTTTACTGGCAGAAAATTAAGGGTGATAATTTTTTTCATAAAATAAATATTGTATTTTATTAAAATGGTTAAATTTTTAGGATTACTATCTTATATCAAAATGCTTAAGAGCCTTACAAATCCCTTTGAAATATCCAAAACTTTCAGCGATACCTTCAAGTGGATCATCAAGATTCTTTTGATATTCAACACTACATTTTCCTGTATATCCCTGTCTGTATAATGAACTCACCAATTCTGGAATATCAATAATTCCTCTTCCCAATTCTACATCATGCGCGTCTTCTTTTGCGGCATCTACATCTTTGATATGTATATCTATTACTCTATTTGCATATTGATTATATGCTTGATTTGGGTTTACTCCTGCTCTTTGTGAATGTCCAATATCAAGGCATATTCCAATCCTTTTATCGCATTTTTTTATGTTATCAAAAACAGCTTTAGGAGTAGGATACCATTTTTCTTCCGGACCACCATTATGAATAGCCATTCTTATATTAAATTTTTCCACTTTCCCCTCAATATAATTTAACAAAAATATATCAGGTGAAGCAATAATCATATCCACTCCGATATTTTTTGCATAGTCAAAAGCCCTGTCAACATCCTGTTCATTTTTCATAGTAATCATCCCGGCAGCATAAATGTTACTGCCAACCTGTCTGAATTTTTCAATTACAGCTAAAGCTTCTTCTTTTGTGGAATTGAAAGGGATATGCTTATCTTTTATAGATATCTCAGTAACTCCTGTCTGTCTGGCAATTTTAATTGTATCCTCTAAACTCAATTTAATAAAACTATACCCTGCAATACCTAATTGTAAATCAGTTTTCGGATTTTTTTGTTCACCTAACTTGGCCTTCGCAAAAGATGTACCTGCAATTGCAGTAGACAGAACTGCTGCAGAACTTTTCAAAAAAAGTCGTCTATTGTTCATGATAATTATTTAACGGCAAGCAATAATTTTTCAAGATTATCTCTGGCAGCAGCTGACATCATTGGCTGTATCTCTTTTACTTCAAGCATTTGAACTACTGCCTCCATTTCTTCAATCCTTCTTTTTGCATGTGTATAACTACCTTCCACAAAACGGTCAATCAGTGCATCATTGCCACCAATAACAGAACTAATTTGTTCCCTAATATAATTTTCTAACCCAAATACTTTGCCTGCTTCCATTGCTTCGCAGATAACCGCTGCTATGCCCTTGTAAATAATAGAACGTAATAATTTCCTAATAGAGGCATCCCCCACATTATCACTTAAAAAAGAAAAATCTAATGCTAATTTTTCAAGACTTTTTTCCATTTTTATTGCACCCGGTCCGGAAGCAAGGAAAGGTGTTTTAATGCCTTTAGGTGGAACTGGCGCCATGATTGCTAAATCAACAAATTGAACACCGGATGATTTTAAGATGTCGTAAACTGCTATTTTTTTTTGCGGTGAAGATGTGTTCATCTCTGCATATATCTTATCTGCATTCATTACAGGTAACACTTCTTTGGCAATCGTTTCTGAGGCGGATGAAAGGTTTACACTAAAAATAATATCTGCATCTTTGGAAGCATCTATATTGTTTTTAGCAAAACGAACTTTTTCGTGCAGCGCTCTGCTAGGGTTGGGGTCCCACCCTGAAACAGTTACACCCATTACCGCCAAATCGTTGGCAAACTGACTACCAGCCTCTCCTAATCCAAGTATTGCGATGTGCATGATTTTTTGATTAATATCCAAACTGTTTATCCCAACCGTATATCTGTAAAGAAGTTTTTCCTTCTCTTAATTGTTTGCGTACATTTTCTTCTTTGGCTTCTCTTGCAATCGATTTTTCAATGGCCTCTTTTATTCTGTTTTGGGGAACTATTACAACACCATCCCTGTCGCCAATAACAATATCACCAGGATTGATTAAAACATCTCCTATAAAAATTGGCTCATTTAAAAAACCATCTCCATGATTGGAAGTACCTTGAATACAAAGCCCACGGCTAAATACTGAGAAACCCATCA
>JANYEA010000013.1 GCA_025363385.1 Bacteroidota bacterium
CAATTTCGGCAAAAAGATTAGCGGCTACGGCGGAAATCATTTGATCTATAACCATTATAAAGCCGATTATCTGGGAGGCGTTTATGATAACGCAAAATGGAACTGGCAGGCATACTGGCAGGTGGCATACAAACCCATACCGGGATGGAATTTTGAAATTTCCGGATTTTATACTACTCAATTATTAGAAGAATTTCTATTGGTGAATCCACTCGGTTCTCTAAACCTGGCTATACAAAAATCATTTTGGGACAAAAAGGGAAAATTAACACTCAACTTTAATGATATACTTCTTTCCCAAAAATCTTCCGCTATGATCGATTACCAAAATATTAATATTAAGGTTCATTCGATGGAGGAAACGCGCAATGTTCGTCTGGCTTTTACGTATAGTTTTGGTAACCAAAAGCTAAAAGCCGCCAGAAATCGTCAGTCTGCATCAGATTCGGAGTCAAATCGGGTAAAAACCAATTAAATCTATATTATCTATTCCTTTCTAGCCTGCCATTTTAGCTATCTTTTTCTACTGGCACTTATTTTGTAATATTATTATCTGTATTGCGACAAACATTTAAATTACACTTAAATTAAAATTTGTATGAGCACAAAAAACATCACGTTGATCGTTATCGCCGGATTAATATTAATACTAGGATGGTCGGGCTGCAATGGATACAACGGTTTGGTACAACAGGATGAAACTGTTAAAAAAGCATGGAATAATGTTCAATCTGATTATCAGCGTCGTGCTGATTTAATTCCTAATTTGGTAAGCACTGTAAAAGGCGAAGCTAATTTTGAGCAAACTACCCTTACAAATGTGATTCAGGCTAGAGCAAGTGCAACTCAAATCAAAGTGGAGGCTAGCGATCTTTCTCCTGAGAAAATTCAACAATTCCAAGCTGCTCAAGGACAATTGTCTCAGGCATTGGGTAAATTGTTAATGGTTACAGAACAATATCCAACTCTTCGTGCTAATGATGCATTTCGTGGATTGCAGGCGCAGTTAGAAGGTACTGAGAATAGAATTAAGGTTTCCCGTAACGACTTTAACGCTGCGGTTGCAGATTACAATATCAAATTGCGTTCTTTCCCAATGAATATATTAGCTGGCTTAACTGGCTTTAAACAGAAGGAAGGATTCAAAGCGGAAGTTGGTTCTGAAAAAGCACCTGAAGTAAAATTCTAAAACCCATACATGTTCTCTTTATTTTCAAAAAAAGCAGTCAGTTATTTTTCTGAAGCAGAGCAGGCACTAATTGTGCAAGCTATTCGGGATGCTGAATTGAGCACAAGTGGTGAGGTTCGCGTGTACATTGAAAGCCGTTGTTCCTATGTGGATCCAATTCGGAGAGCAAAAGAAATTTTCGGCAATCTAAGAATGCACGAAACTGCATTACACAATGCAACACTTGTGTATGTAGCCATGAAAGATCGACAACTAGCTGTATTTGGAGACGAAGGAATTCATCAGAAAGTGGGTTCTTCCTTTTGGAATGCGGAAGTGCAAACAATGCTTTCTCATTTCAATAAACAAGATTATGCAAGTGGTATCGCAGGAGTAGTAACATCTATTGGCAAAGCATTGGAAACGCATTTTCCTTATGATGCAAATACTGATAAAAATGAACTTCCAGACGAGATCGTATTTGGTAAATAATTGGTAGGAGCGTAAAACTTTACGCTCCTACTTTATACTACAGCATGAAGAAATTCTTAATTATACTATTCAGTTTTTTTAGCATTTCTCTAGTATCTGCTCAAAACATTTTGCCTAAACCGAATCCGCCAAAATTGGTAACGGATATGGCCAATGTATTGTCGCCTGAGCAAAAAGATATTCTTGAAAGAAAATTAGTAGCATTCGACGATAGTAGTTCCAATCAGATCGTTGTGGTGCTGATTAAAACTTTAAACGATTATCCGATTGAAGAATACTCCACCAAACTATTTCGCGATTGGGGAATTGGAAATAAGAAAACAAACAATGGTATTTTATTAATCGCTGCAATCGACGATCGGAAAATTCGCATTGAAGTGGGTTATGGATTAGAAGGAGCCATTCCAGACATAACCACTGCCAGTATTATCCGAAATGATATTGTACCCAGTTTTAAAACAGGAGATTACTATCATGGAATTGAACTTGCTACTAACTCAATAGCGAAAGCTGCGGTTGGCGAATACAAAGTTGCTCGACAAAAAGACTCAGGTGGAAAAAGCGGTTCAAGCATCTTTACGTTTATCATTATTTTAATTATTGTAATCGTAATCGTTTCTTCAAGTCGCGGTGGTGGTGGAGGTGGCATGATGAGTAGAAGAGGGGCTGGAGGATTAGCCGAAACCTTATTCTGGACTTCTTTATTATCAGGAGGCGGCCGTGGTGGAGGCGGCGGTTGGGGCGGTGGAGATAGTGGTGGAGGTTTTGGTGGTTTTGGCGGTGGTAGCAGTGGCGGTGGCGGTGCCAGCGGTAGTTGGTAATACAAAAATCATCTAATGAAATATCTACTTTTCATAGTTGTCCTATTTTTTCAAAGGGATCTAGTTTCTGCACAAAGTATCAAACTTCCAGTAGGTAAGAAGTTTACTATTTCTTCGAATACCGATAACCTTGTTGAAATAACAGTGATGGATCAACACATGCAAATGCATAGTGATGGGATGGTTCAATTATTATATGAAATCATGTCGGTTAATCCGAAAGGATATACCATGCAAGTTACTCCAAAACGCATGAGCTCTTCACTCATGGTTAATGGTAGGGATCAGAAAATTGATACAGATAGTGCTACTGATCGAAACAATCCCATTTATGCAAAGCTTTTTGAATTGATGAATCATCCTCAAATGATTGAAGTGAGCGAAAATAAAGTGATTAAAAATTCACAGCTTGCTGAATTTAATCAAACAGGATTGCAAGAAGATCCATTCAAATATTTTTTAAGTGTTTCAGTAGCAAATTTGCATAATGGCTATCAATGGACAGACTCTTCGATCAATGGAAAATCAAAAATCACCAATCAATATATTGTAGTTCAAATAACCGACTCAACTGTAACACTAAATGTAAACTCCGATTTTAGTATCCATAACACAGTTGAACAAGGGGGTATGTCTATCGAACAAAATCTAAAAGGTTTTAGCACTGGAAATAGAATATATAGAAGACAAAATGGTTTATTAAAAGAAGAAAAAATAGAGATGACCATTTCTGGCAGCACCGAAACAAATGAAATGTCATCCCCTATCACCATGAAGTTAACGATCAAGTCGGTAGTGGAATAGGATAAAGTGAAGAGTGAAGAGTGAAGAGTGAGGAGTGAGGAGTGAAATATGAAAATAATAGTTCCCCGCCCTCAGGGAGGGAGGGGTGCCCGAAGGGGGGTGGGAGGCAGACATGAAAAAAAGTAAGAAGCAAAATTTAAAACTAAAACATAAAAAAAGCAGCCCAGATATCGAGGGCACTGAAAAAGCCTCTGATTTTTGAATAGAAAAATTAAAAGCGATTAAGTTAAAAGAGATTTTAGCTTGATCGCTTTTTTTATTGGTAATTA
>JANYEA010000040.1 GCA_025363385.1 Bacteroidota bacterium
ATTCCATTTTTTATTGTCGTAAATACCCCCTAAATAATCTGCTTTATAATGATTAAGGATCAGTTGGTTTCCACCATATCCACTGATCTTCTTTCCAAAATTGAGTGGAAAGTTTAATTCAAATGTGATATTCTCGTAGATACCCAGATTTTCAGGCGTGACATATGTTTGGTTACCATCCTGTTTAGGAGCAGAATTAAAAATTACGTCATTTGTTTTATGATAACTGACTGAGAAAAAAGGTTGATTTTGAAAGGTTAAACCCAGTTTAAATGCATCCATGATTTCTGGATTGATCAAAGGATTTCCTTTTGAATAAGTGAGTGAATCGGCATACTCAATAAAGGGGTTTTGTTGTTGATAGCTGGGGCGATTCACCCTTTTACTATATTGAAAAACAGTGGAAAGATTCTTATCTAATTTTCTTGTGATAAAAAGAGAAGGAAAGAGTTTGGTATAATTTCTATTTAACACTTCAATGTTTTCACTTTCACCAGTTGCGATGGTTTGTTCCACCCGTAAGCCAGCATTTACTTCCCATCTACCCTTTTTTTTCATAAAGCTGGTATAAACTGCATTGATATTTTCTTTGTATTGAAAATTAGTGGTTCGTTTAGGATCAACCACATCTCCGTTTTTAAAAACAATTGAATTGTCGATAGTAGCGAAACTCAATTTAGTTCCTATTTCAAATTTTGTGTCTTTATCAATTGGATGCGTATAATCAATTTTGCCAACCGTAAAATGAACCGGGTTATGAATGTTTTGTGTGCTGAGTGTATAATTACCATTTGATACAATATTTCTAATATCATTGGTATTATTCAATTGATAAATGGAATAATCTAGGTCAACATTTAATTCTTTTCCCGTAGTATCAAAACTATGTTTCCAGTTAACATTACCAGCTTGGTTCACACGGTTAATATGATTATTGTTCAGTGTTTGAAAGGTACTTTGTAATGTGCCAGAATTTGAATTGAATTCCTGGGTATTGTTTACTGCTTCTTCCATACTTCCTAAAGCATATCCACGATAAAGTATTCCGAAAGTGTTTTTATCATCCGCATAAAAATCTAGTCCTGCCCGATAACTTGAACTATTTCTATTATTGGGATTATACTTTGTTTGCAAAAAGCGACTAGGAGGAATGACTCTTTCTAACTCTTCATTGTTAAACAAGTTTCTATGAAATAAATTAATATTCCCATAGACGTTAACTTTTCCTGTTCGGTTATTGATGGAAACATAAGGAGTAAGACGAAAAAAGTTTCGATCAATAGGAGATCCATCTTTTTTATATAACCCCATTGACCCTGACATGGAAACGGTACCATTGGTTCCCATATCTGCATTTTTCTTCAGAATGATATTAATGATAGCGCCACCTGCCGCTTCATAGCGTGCACCGGGATTTGTAATCAATTCAATCTTCTCAATATTCGAAGCAGCCGTGGTAGCCAGTACCTGATTGATATCAGTGTACTGAGAACTTTTACCATTGATCATAATATTTACACTGCTCTTTCCAGCAAGCGTTACCTGTTCGTTTCGAACAATCACGCCAGGTACTTTTTGTAATACTTCTAATGCCGTAGAACCTGCAGCGGTGGCGCTTCCTTCTACATTCACTACTAACTTATCTGCACGTTGTTCTAAAAAAGGTTTGCGGGCGGTAACGGTTACTTCCCCCAAGTTTACAGCATCCAATTTCAAAATGATATTGGGCAGTGTTTGGTCTTTCCCATTTACGATAACAGAAGTATATTTTTTTTGAAAGCTCAAGCCATTGGCAACTAGCATATAATTACCATTGCTGATATCTTTAAAGGTATAGGCACCAGTTTCGTTGGTGAGTGTTGATGTAACCATCGACGAATCAGACTGCTTTAATAATAAAACCGTAAAAGATTTCTGCGGCTTTTGTTTTTCGTCGAAAATTTTACCGGAAATATTGGATTGTGCCTGAATTTTCAACAGCACTGCTAAACTGAAAAATATAGTTAGGATTGTTCTCATGTAATATTGGTTGCAAGATATTACGGATGAGGGCGGAAAATGTTACCGTTTATGTATAAAAAAAAGGCTGCCCAACTAGGCAGCCTTTATCATTTAATTGTATTGGGTTATTTGTTGATAGCATCGATACCAGGAAGCGATTTTCCTTCAAAGTATTCGAGCATAGCACCACCACCTGTTGATACATAGCTAACCTGATCATGAAAACCGAATTGATTTACAGCAGCCACACTATCTCCACCACCTACTAAAGAAAAAGCACCGTTTTTAGTAGCAGCAGCAATAGCAACTGCAACGGCTTTAGTTCCATGTTGGAATTTTTCCATTTCAAAAACACCCATCGGGCCGTTCCAGAGAATGGTTTTTGATTGTTTGATCACGTTACTGAATTGTTCAGCAGCATTTGGCCCGATGTCCAAGCCCATCCAACCATCAGGAATATTATTGCTTGGTGCATCAGATGTATTTGCTGAAGCAGAGAATGCATCCGCAATGATTGAATCAGAAGGCAAATGAATACAAACACCCTTTGCTTCTGCTTTTTTCAAAATCTCCAGAGCAGTATCTATGCGATCATTCTCGCATAAAGAATTTCCGATCTTACCACCTTCGGCTTTCATAAAAGTATAAGCCATTCCACCACCGATAATGATATCAGTAGCTCTTTCTAATAAGTTTTCGATGATCAGGATCTTATCAGAAACCTTTGCGCCGCCGATAATAGCTGTGAATGGTTTTTCACTTTGGTGCATTACTTTTTCAGCGCTGGCAACTTCACCTTCCATTACTAAACCAAACATTTTTTTATCACCAGGGAAGAATTGAGCAATCACTGCTGTTGAAGCGTGTGCACGGTGGGCAGTACCAAATGCATCATTTATATAGATATCACCCAATTTGCTCAGTTTTTCTGCAAAAACCAGATCCCCCTTTTCTTCTTCTGTATAGAAACGTAAATTTTCAAGTAACAGCACTTCACCAGGTTGTAAAGAAGCAGCTTGATCAATAGCACTTGCACCGATACAATCGTCTGCAAATTTTACAGTAGCACCATCTAATAACTTTACTAAATGAAATACCAGGTGTTTTAAAGAATATTTTTCTGTTGGGCCATCTTTTGGTCGTCCAAAATGACTCATCAAAATAACGCTCCCGCCATCAGCCAATATTTTTTTTATGGTTGGGATGGTAGCGCGCATGCGGTTATCGTCTGTAATAATGTATTCGGCATTTAAAGGCACGTTGAAATCAACACGTACCAGTGCTTTCTGTCCTTTAAAATTGTGTTCAGAAAATTTGCTCATGATGAATATTTTAAAAATGAAAAACCGCAGGGTCGCAACCACGCAGAGAAAATAAACTCAGCGCAATTGTCTCTGCGGTTTTTTAAATATGATTAGCTTGTAATTATTTGATTTTCCCAGCGAAGAACTTCACTGTACGAACCAATTGAGATACATAGCTCATTTCATTATCGTACCAGCTAACTGTTTTAACCAATTGGTGGTCGCCAACTGTTAAAACTTTAGTTTGGGTAGCATCGAATAATGAACCGTAATGAATTCCGATTACATCAGAACTTACGATTTCATCTTCCGTATAACCAAAGCTTTCGTTACTAGCTGATTTCATAGCTGCATTGATTTCTTCAATAGTTACTTTTTTAGCAAGGATAGTAGTTAATTCAGTTAATGAACCAGTAATCACCGGAACACGTTGTGCGCTACCGTCTAATTTGCCCTTCAATTCAGGTAACACTAAACCAATCGCTTTTGCAGCACCAGTGCTGTTAGGCACGATGTTTTGAGCAGCAGCTCTAGCTCTGCGAAGATCACCTTTAGGATGTGGTGCATCTAAAGTGTTCTGATCGTTGGTGTAAGCATGAATAGTAGTCATGATACCAGAAACGATTCCAAAAGAATCATTTAATGTTTTAGCCATAGGAGCCAAACAGTTGGTAGTACAAGATGCACCAGAGATGATAGTTTCAGAACCATCTAATATATCGTGGTTCACATTGAACACAACGGTTTTCATTTCGCCAGTAGCTGGAGCAGAAATAACCACACGTTTTGCGCCTGCAGTGATATGTGCTTGTGCTTTTTCTTTATCGGTAAAGAATCCGGTAGATTCAATTACTACATCCACTTGATGTGCACCCCAAGGAATCTGTGCTGGATCTCTTTGAGCGTATATTTTAACTGCTTCTCCATTTACAATGATAGAATCAGCGGTTGCTGTAACTGTGGCGTCAAAACGTCCTTGTGCACTATCATATTTAAGAAGGTGCGCTAGAACTGCAGGACTGGTCAGGTCATTAATGGCAACAATCTCAATTCCTTCCATATTGTAGATCTGACGATAAACAAGACGGCCGATACGTCCGAAACCATTGATGGCGACTTTAACTGTACTCATGAACAGGCGATTTAAATGATAAATATTTTTAAAGAGTTGCGAAGTTAACGAATTGTCTAAAAAAAATGATGTGAAATCTCTATTATTTCTATGGACAGGTAGAAAAAAATCAAAAAAAAGTCAAAAAGTTTTGGCAGAAAGGCGGGTCAACCCTATTTTTGCAACCCATTATAAAAATGGCCGGTTCGTCTATCGGTTAGGACAGCCCCCTTTCACGGGGCAAAGACGGGTTCGATTCCCGTACCGGCTACCATACGGGACATTTCGATTTTTTGATCGTTTTGTCCCGTTTTTATTTTGCTGAAACTCCCGTCAATACTGTATATCAGCCTGAGTGGCTCACTCTCTCGAACGGTTCGATAATCGACTCCATCAAAAATGACTTTTTCGGGGAAAATCGAACCAACTATCTTTCTTTGAACTGCATTATTACCATTTTCATACAAGATCCTAAGATTAATCAAATTGTCTACAGATTGCTGCAGTAAGTCATCAATCTTATTTTCCTGATTTGAACCAGCCAGAACTTTACTTTCAAGCTTTTTAATTTCTTCATCACATTCTATTTTGAATTCAAGGTATTCTGATTTGGATATCTCATCATTCATAAATTTTGCCCTTGCCTTTCTTACTCTCTCATGAAGATCATCCAGCCGCTCTGTAAAACGATTCATCTTTTCAGATTTTTCCGCCCAGTTGCGCTGGTAAACATTCTTTAAAATGTTGCTATATACATCCGCCATTCCAGGGCGTGCGTTATATTTCAAAAGGTAATCAGCAAATGATTCATTAACCAAGTTCGTTTTAAAGCGAACTCCGCAGGAGGAATGACAGTGATAATAAAAATATTTTTTATTTCTCCCTTTGGAAGCACTGGCTGTCAATACCCTACCACATTCATGACAGATAAGGTAACCACGCAATAAAAATTCTTCATTTGTGAAAACGGAAGTACGGCGTACTTTTCTTTTACCATCAAGAAAATCCTGGACGTCATAAAACAATGCTTCTGAAATAATCGCTTCATGGTTTCCTTTTACGTCGCAGGCCGGCTCATCCTTGTATTCTTTCAAAAAAATCCTACCACAATAAACCGGGTTGCGAAGAGATCTCCACAAAGTTGATTTCGTACATTTTAAACCTCTCAATTTTGCCACTTTGAGGATCTGTTCCACATGCAATCGTCCTTCAGCAACCTGTTCGAAAACCCAGCGCATTAATGCGGCCAGCGGTTCTTTTGGCGCGATGTATTTTTTACCATATTCTGTGATCTTGTTTACATACCCGACTGGTGCGCCTGACATCCAACGTCCTTCTTTCATTCCACGACGCATCCCATTGAAAGTATTCAATGCACGACGATCGTTTTCCACTTCAGGGGCTGCTAGGTAGAAGGCAAGCATGATTTTATTTTCAGGAATATCAAGATCCAATGGCTGTTCTATGGCGTGTGGTTCAACACCCAGATTGCTAAGTTGGTTGATCATCTGGTATGCATCACCTGCATTCCTGCTGAAGCGATCCCATTTGATAAAAAGGATGCGGTCAATGCCTCCTTTTTTTCTCTTTAACTCATAAAGGAATTTATTCCATTGTGGACGGTTAAAAGTTTTTGCAGAATGATCTTCGAAAATAACATTGCGAATTGCAATATTCTGCAATGCACAATACTTTCGTAACCTTTCTTCTTGGTCACGTTGAGAATAGCCTCGCTCGGCCTGTTCATCTGTACTCACACGGATGTAGAGATCAGCTTTCATTTTCAAAAATTTGGTCAAGGGAAATAGAAGCCAAATTAATCATGAAGGAGAGTATGATTTTGGCCTCATCAAGAGTCACGAAGGTACCATTTTCTTTAAGTATTTCCACAACTTTTTCAGCACTTATTTGATTCATCACCTCAGATTCTTATTTATAAACATTTATTTTAATCACAATAAAAAACCGGCAATAAGATTGCCGGCTGATATGTAAATGACTATAATTTTTTAAACACCACCTCAGCCTTTATATACTCATTTTCCGCTGGGTAATATTTGAGGTATCCAAATGCAGCCAAGTCTTTTATGCGCATCAGATAGGTGTCCCTTTTTCTTAGTTTCACATACCGCATGACCTCATAAGTTGCCACCTCCATTTTATCAGGACACCCCTTCATTTGCCAGGCATGGAGCAAGGCCAAGTATATAACTATATGGCTTGTTCCGATGCGTGGGTCATCGGCTATCGTATCAAAAAAATCATCAAATTGCATTATGGCTTATCTATAATTCGCTTAGTCAATTTTCGAGGATTTTTACTGAGCAATTTACCATTGGCCGAACTACCACGGGATCCTTCATTTACTGTTTTTTTTACTAGCATTTTTTTCCGGGCTACTATCTGCTTTACCATCCAGCGACTACTCAAGAAACGAATAGCGTCATCGAAAGTGATTATCAAGTCTTCCTCAAAAAAATAAAATCTTTCTGTAATCTCCCATTCGTTTTTTAAGTCTGCCAAATGAAGTATCATGGATTCTAAAGGAGTTCCTAACCAATACTTGTATTTTAGAACATCAGAAGCAATACCAGCATTTTGCAATTTTCCCAATATTTCAAAGGCAGTTAGAATAGATGCATTATCCATTTGCCATGGCACAACTTTACCATTTAATAATGAACTCCAATCAACCAATTGCATGGCATCACTTAAAGATTCCAAATCTGTTGGAACCACTACATTCTTTCGCATGGTTGCCGTATAATAACGCAACTCATACAGATCCCCTTCTCCTTTTTCAATGTGAACACTGAACTGGAAATTATCTTTACCAACCTGCTTATTAAACAATAAATCAAATGCATGTGATAAAAAACAAATATTGCATCTAAGCATGGTTTCCACCGAAGGCTCAAAACCCAACTGCATGAGCCGGTTTTTGAGCGATAATATATTCGTCTCGTTCATATTTGATTAGCTTATCTTATGTGATTGGGATTTTGATTTCGCATTTTTCTTTGGAAGTAATCCATTGGAAGGTTTGTTCTTTTCGAGCAGGTGTTTCTTTTCATATTTCACTACTTTCCCAGATTCATTTACAACACTTGCAGTTTCCTGTTTCTTTGCATCTACGGGCGCTTGTCCATATTTCTGTTCCACTTTCTGCATCGGATAAAACAACTTTTCCCCGTTCTTATCATACATATTCAAGGTTCGAAGCTGTGGGTTGGCTTCAATTCTAACTGGCACCTCTTTTCCATCCTTCATTAACACAACACTCGCCGCATTACCTTTCTGCAATGACTTCAATAAACCCTTTACGTTATCGTCATATTTCATTCCTTTAAAGTCCATTCGCCCAACAGCTTCTCTTAAATCAAACCCGTAATTAGTTGTGAACTGGCGTAGCTTCGGAAATCCAGTTTTCTGATCATTGTTTTCATGATCAATCTTTAGCCAAGCTTTATAGGCAGCACCTTCTCTTGGTGTGACTTCTTTGAAAACAGAACGGCTATTAAGTAGATTACAGGATTCTTTGAAAGTGACATTCTGCCCCTTGTTGTTCACATAAATAAATTGAGAACGGTTCTGATCTTCTCTCATTAATGTTGCGATATAATGATTACAGAAATACGCCTCCTTACCATCTTTTTCTGAATGACGGAAATGAATAACCGCCTGCATTTTGTCTGTGCCAAATTCTGTACTCGCATCCAAAGTAAATTCAGGTTTTCCCTCCTTCATTTTGCTTTCTAACTTGTTATTTAGCCCTTCACCAAAACCAAGAAACAATAATTGGTTTTTCAGATACTCCAGATTTTCTGCGTTCATAATGATTGTTTTATTTTTTAATAATAATTCCCTAGGAAAAAAAGAAGATGTAACTTCTTGAACGATGGCCATTTCTTCGATTGGCTTATATACTAGCCCAGGTATGATGCTTTCAACTTTGGTTTTGAATTCGTTCAGATCATTAATTCGAGAAACCTGCCAATTCTCTACCTCATTGTGGTTATCAAAACAAAAATCATCCGCATCATCTTTATTAGTGAAAAAACGGATATCCGTTTCATGCACGAAAAGCAGGGTGTTATTAAATGATACCCAGTGCTCCTGGTTTTCAAAAGCCCTTCTAGCTTTCTCCCACACTTCCTTTGAGATCAAATCTGGCACTTCCATGATTAAAATTCTTTGGCAAGCATCAGTTGCCTGTTATAGACTCTTAGATACAAGTGTCTTCCACCGTTCTTTTCCAGCACCTCCACTTCAAAATGTTTATCATCCGGGATAGTGAATTTGTTGAGCGCGATTATCCATACCCGCGCTGATCGTCCTTTGATAGCCAAGGTGTCACCACTTACCAATAAAGGCTGTTGGTTAATTTCCTGAGAAGCAGTGCGCCGAATCGTATTGTTGTCACGTAGATAAAATCTAAGTTGTTCAATATCATATCCGATTTGCGAGCGGTTCTCTATTTTCAGTTTGCAGAACATAAACTGGTCATGTACATACCAACCAAACATTTGCAACGAGACCTTTCCTGACGAATATTGCAGCCCCATCATACTGGGTTTCATTTTAATCACTTTATTGCAAAATGGTTCCAATTTATTGACTGTCTTTACCGATACATCGGTTCCTAAATAAATAGTCAAGTGGGCCGGATATTCTGTAAATCGGATAATAAAAGAATAGATCCTACTATCAGCTGTAACTACTGTAAGATTGGTTTCGCGACAACTATCTTTTGCCGATTTTACTTTTAAAATATTATCTGTAGCTTTTTGAACCATCACCTGGTCACTCCCCCTGTCGGTTGAAATAATATTTGAGGGAAAAACCAAACTGACAGTTTTATTAGTACAGATTTCTACCAACAGAGATTCTGAAAATACCTGCGCTGGCAAAGCGATTACTTCAAATAAAAAGAGTAGCAAAAAAAATAGCTTCAACATTAATTCGATTTATCATTTTCGTCTTTGAGCAAAACCCTATAACCTGCTTTTACAGTTACACGAACTTGCTTTACATTTTTACTAAGTAAGCTTTTTGCAACATTCAGACCGGCCGTAGCTGCCTGCGTTTTTAGAGAAGGATCAAAGGACATTCCCCCAACAGATTGAATACTTTGGTCCACTGATTGCTTCATCACATCTCTTCCAACAGAACCTGGAATATTAATGCCTTCCAGTCCATCCATATCAAAAACCTTTAACGCTACTGGGTATAATCGATTCTGAAATTGTATCGAGGATACAACAACTTTCAAACGCTCATTGTCAATCGAAGAATATCCAAACAAAAAGCTCCCCATTGGAATCAGTTCACCATTCACAAATATATCCTGCAGCAATCTGAGCTTTATCACAGAACCTATCGAAAGCGTTTGTTCATTGTGTACTGCTGCCATAATCACACCAGCTTTTACAGAATCTTTTATTTCATCCATTTCAGACAAAAATGTATTCGAAAGGCTCCTTGAAGCATTACCAAAATATTTTATATCGCTTTTTAATCCATTGGCAGAAACAGCAAATACTTTACTCTTTTTATCTGAAACCATTTCTTTTACAATTCGACCAGGATTTTGTATTTCAAGTAACTTATCCAAAGTGCCATTCAATGCATCCATTTCAGGATCGGCTTTTTTTTGATTGATAGACTGTATCATCATTTGTAATCGATCAATGTCAGAGGAACTTTCAAAAGCATACTTTTTTTCAGGTGGAATTGAATAATTTGGTTCATCATTCTGCCTTTGCAACCTAGTATTCTTATGACTTATTAATTCTCCAGATTCATCTAAAAAAGTTGATTGCTGATTTTTTTTTTCAGGAACTACCGATTGATAATTTGGATCCAATTGTTTTTGTTCTTCTCTTTTCAAAGAATCCCGATCCGCCATTGCATAGAAACTAAGTTTATCTAGCGAAGATTGATTCTTCAAGTTGGCATCTGGTAATTGTGTATTCAAACCAGTTTTTGTTTGAATCACGGCTTTATCACCTGTACCACCTCCAAGCAACCAAAACAATACAATGACAAACGGAAGAACAATCAAAGGCAGTACAGTCAAAAATCTTCTCCGCTTTAAAAACTTTTGGGAATATTCTGGTTTCATTTTATACTTTTTATCTTGATTCGGTTTTCAAATCTCTATTCTCCAATGTTTCCCATTTTTCAATCAAGAAGCCATGGGCATTATGATCACTTCGTGATACATTGCGTAAGTAACCTTGTGTGATAAGATTGCGCGTTACAATACTTGTTGGCCTTGTGATCTTGATGGTAGCATAGCACCTGAAAGCATAAGGTTCGATTTGTGTATCCACCAATACACTGTCCACTGAAACCTGTTGATTAATATTGCCCGAAATCACGCTAGCATAATAACCTGTTTCTTTTAAAATATCATACTGCTTTTTAGCCGAAGCATCCGCGAGGTAAAGTGCCTTGGATAAATTCGTTTGAATGGATTTTTCATCTGGATCAAGTGTGAAAAAATATGTGTGAAACATCCCTACATGATCCCGCGCTTCCACAGCAATATTATCCTTCCGATTAGATGCATAAGCCTCCAGTGCTTTATCCCCAGCCAATACATAAATTTTGTTTTCTAGTTTTGCTGATAACTCATAGCTTTTATATAAAACAAAAACACATAACATAAAGCAGGCCATCAACAACACAAAAGCAAATACTCGCACAAACCGAAATGCCGTATCCATATTTTTCAATTGCTGAAAACTCATTTGCCACCAACTTTATCTTTAAAATAATTGTTACTTACTTCATAATCACTCATACTTCCACTCATACGAGAAGCGCCATTCCCAAATTGGTCCGCAGACATACTTGCCCCTCCAGACAAGGATGTTGTAGCAGCATTTGTTGCAATAGAAGCAAATGAAGTAATCTTGTGCGCCAACGCATTTCCTCCGCCAGCATTTACGATATAACTCGCCACAGAAGGCACACAGAAATAACCGACAATCGCAATCAATAAAAACACGAAATACGTTGTGTCACTCATGGAAACGGTCGGTACACCTGGCATTTGTATATCATAGATACTTGGCTTCATCATGTTCTCCTGAATCTTGGTGATGATCGCCCCAAAAATATTAGCCACAGGTAGCCACAAATAAATATTGATGTATCTAGCAAGCCAAACAGTAACGGTGTGTTGGAACCCATCATAAATAGATAACCCAAAAACGATTGGCCCGATAATGGCAAGTACAATCAAATAAAATGTACGGATCGTATTAATGCAAAGTGCCGCAGATTCAAATAATAGTTCTAGTAATTCTCGGATCAACTCACGAATCCAGTTCGCAGGGTTTAACGCACCCATACCCATCACACTATCGTCTTTTAACTGCAAAAACTTTTGCATCGCATCATTTGATCCTTTTACCATTGCCTCAGTACCAGTAACCGTTGGTTGTAAAACACCATTTATTAAAGCAATGATGGAAGGAAAGATCAGGATACAGAAACCCAATACAAAAGGACGCAGCAAACTATATACATCCACAGGCTCTGCATTAGCAATATGTTTCCAGATCCGTACACCAATATACCAAAGTGCACCAAAGCCCCCGATTAATCTTCCGACCAAAATCAACTGGCTGCATAGCGGCATCATATCTGCATATAATTGATCAAGCACCATTTGCAAACTATTCATACTCTATTGTTTGAATCCATACCAAGCCTTCATAGCATTATTATCTTTTTTTTGTTGGGCACGAGCCACAGCAATATCATTTTGATCTTTGATCATAGCTCGTATGGAAACTAGTGCATCACCCACATCCTTATCTATTCGGTCAATGGCTCCCATCCTTTCTTGGTCGCTCATCCGCAAACTGCCCGGTGTCAATACCAATTGCAAATGACTGAGTTGCTTGGCCACTGCTGTCTTTGTTTGATCAATCCGGTTCCTTATAGCTTGCAATTCATTTGCCTTAAACAGTCCTGATTTTACATAAGACATATAAGCAGTATATCCCTCCGCTGAAATGGTTGCTTGCAATTCCAATATTGCCTGAATCAACGGATAATTCCTGACAGGGTCGGCCACCTGTAATAACTTATCCAAGTAATTTTTATGCAGATCAAAATTATCTTTCGACAAACTAGTGATCTGGTTATATCCGTTACTTAGAGTGGTATAACCATTATACATATTATTCAACATGGTTTTCATTTGCACCAGCTTTTCTAGGTCTAGTTTCAATTGTTCTATATCCTGTGCTTGACAAAAAACAATCCGCGAAAAACTTAATAGTAAAAACAATAGGCCTATCTTTTTCATAACCACTAATAATTTTTTCTGTTTGAAAATAAACTGTCAATAGAAGGTTTAACCTGATTTAGTTCATCATAATAATGTTGGTATAGTTCTTTTTGTTTTTGAGACCAGTTAGAGATCTCAGCAAGTTTCAATTCATGCAATTTGTTCTCAATGACTTTCTGAGCATTCTGTAAAAACAATGTTTCATTTTGTAAGCGTTGCACTTTAAGATCAATTGCCTTCACTACATTACTGATGACTGTTCCAACAATAGGTACTTGCCCTTTACCTGAAAAAGTCAATAGTAGCAGGCATCCAAAAACGATAGATTTAATTCCTCTTTCCATATCTCCATAGCGTTTTGAAGCTTTCTCCACCATCATCTTTTCCCTTTCTTCAGTAGTATAAGTCAGGTATTCCTCCCTCGACACTTCCACCCGATACACTTTGGAAACGATCCCGCCAAGTGATATGAAAACTTCTTTATATTTTAGTAGTGGATCATTCGATTTGTTGATGGAAAGAACCATTGCTTTTTCCTTATCAGTCAGCCCCAATAACTCTTGTACCTGGTCGAATTTGTTTTGATACTTTGACTGATCCAATAAAATTTTGCAATCAGCATTATTGATAATGGATTGTTTTACGATTTCTGATGAAAGAATATCTTCAATCTCTTGGGTCACAACAATAGCTTCTCCATAATATTTACGAACCGTTTTAAACAGGTATTTGATATAGTCTGCCATGCCTACTTTGGCAATTGCTTTCCATGCTTCTTCAATCAGTATGATCTTGCGCACACCTTTTAGTTTTCTCATCTTGGAAATAAATAACTCCATAATGATGATCGTCACCACCGGAAACAAAATGGGGTGATCTTTAATATTATCAATCTCAAATACAATAAAGGGCTGCCCCAATAAATCAAGATTTTCTTTCGCGTTCAATAAATAATCAAACTCTCCCCCTTTATAATAAGGGCGTAATACATAGAGAAAGTTTGACACATCGAAATCTTTCTCTTTTACATTTTGCGTTTGCAAAATCTTTACGAAATCTCTTTCAAGAAATTCATAAAAAGTGTCAAAACATCTGAATAGTATCTCCTTTTCAAAATATAGTTGCAAAGCATTCGATAAAGCCACATACTCAGAACGAAAAAAACTTTCATCATCCTTCTTCCATAAAGCCAATAGTAAAGTCTTGATACTTTCCTTTTTCTCTGTATCCAGCACTGCATCATCTTCTAAGTAAAATGGATTGAACCGTAAAGGCTCCTTTTCAGAGTACGTGAAATAATAACCCTTCATCATTTCACACAAACCCCTGTAAGAGTGCCCCATGTCCACCACGACAATATGTGAACCTGCCTCCAAGTAGGAACGCGAAGTATGATTGGTTAAAAAAGATTTCCCGCTCCCCGATGGCCCGATAATCATTTTATTCCGGTTAGTTATGATCCCCTTCTCCATAGGCTCATCTGAAATATCCACATGCAATGGCCTGCCTGAAATACGATCCCCCAAACGAATACCCATTGGGCTGATGGAAGAACGATAGTTTGATTCTAGGTTCAAAAGGCAACAAGCCTGATTAGTGAATGTGTCAAAGGTTTCATTGATTGGCAAGTCAGCCGCATTCCCTGGTATACCTGCCCAGAAGATTTGCGGAGCACCAAGTGTTTCTATTTTTGGAGTAGTATCCATCATGGTTAAAGCTGATGAACATTGATTCCTGATTTCTTTTAATTGCTCCTTATTGTCTGTCCAAGCCAAAATATTAAAATGTGCTTTCACTGGTAGCCGGCCATAACCAACAGCTTCATTCAAAAATTCTTCTGTAGCATTTTTCGCCATTGCATTTGCTCTTGAATAAGCAGACAAACTCTGTAAACGTAATTTTTTCGATTCCATTTTTTTAATCGTAGATGAAGCATCCTCGATAAAAATGTACTGGCTGTAAATATGATTGACTGATAAAAGCTGCCCAATGGGTGTTGCAAATCCAAGACTGAAATTTTTTTTGTCGGTGGAATATTTATCGTAATTGATTCGAGAGCCACAAACAGATGGCAGATTTTTTGGATCTGCAAGTGTAAATAGTTCACAATGTTTCTCCCCTATGGAAATACCATTTTCAAATTGAATATCTCTTGCCACATTATCCACTCCCAAATTCAAATACTGATGGATGACCTTATTTAATTGTTCATTCGTAAGCCGGTTCATGTTTATAAAACCAGTATCAGTTATTATTTTTTCAAATTGGCCCACAACCGAATTAAATTCTTCAAAGAATTTTTGATCCAACGTTTCTTCCGGCACAATATGATCCCTCAATAAAGTTGAAAACATCGAATTTGGCTGCACCCTATCCTTTGGTCTCATTGTTAAAAACAAATAACAGGTATGATCGAGATATTGTCGTTCATTAAAAAAACGTTCACTACTCCGCAATAAAAAACTTTTGTCACTAGAATAATCAGCTTGATATTTTCCATCCATAAACCAATCCTGTTTATACAAAACACAACCAACTGGTAGCACCTTTATTGCTTTGACCCAACCCTGGTGAAATGCTTCAAATTCGTCGGCGCTCATAGTGAAAATCTCTGGCAGTACACAGGAAAATCCAATAGTGATATCCCCCATCTTGGACAAGATCAAGTCTTGTTCTACAGCGTAAATAGGTAATATATCTGACAGGTTTTTCATTTGTATTTTATGATTTTGGGGATGTATTTGCTCGCCCTCTTTTTCATTAATCCATGTTCTCCAAAACGTTTACTTAAATTATAAACGTAGAAAAAAAGTAATATTCCCAATCCAAAAACAAACAGCACACAGATCAACATATTCACGCCAATTATATACAACAGAGCAAACAAGAAGAGCAGGCTCAAAATTCCTCCACCCAACCACCAGATATACTGCGCTTTCAATCCCTTGAATTCAATAGACTGATTGATTCCTTTATTGATGTTATAAACGCTACTCATTCCCAACCGCTTTGCAGGTAATCATTGATCACACCGGCAACCGCCTGATCCAGATATTGGTTGTCCAAATCTTCTGTCAAAGGCATATCGTCAAATAGATCATGGCAAGCACTAACCATATTCACCAGTTCATAATTCAATGTTCCAGCTTTCTGCATCCTTTGATATTCTGTGGTGAATTCCGCTTCAAACAGATCTCTTATGTATTTGAATTTTGATGGCTTCAAATCAGCTGTCAAAATATCCATACACTCGGTTTCATTTAAAAGTGTTGGCTTGGCACTATTTAGCACCAATTCTACCTCCAGAATTTTCTCCATTACCCACGCATGTAAAGCATCATCCTGTTCCAATTGTAATAACAACTCCGGATTATTTTCTCTGATATAGCCCAATAACAGGCCCTGTAATCTGTTGGTCATATTTTTTTTCCTTTTGATTTTGCTCGTGACTTTTTTTCAAGCAAATGGTGTTGATTTTTTGATTTATATAGTACACCATCTTTTGACAATACACTTTCAATTTGGGTTCTTTCATTTTCTTTATAAGCTTTACTCAGGTGTGGCTGAATGGTAATTGGTGACCCTTCCCTGAACTCTTGCATCAGCCATTCAAAACCCAATGGATCCATTTGTTGCAGTTTGGGTAGTTTTATCCAAAGCAGATCAACATCTTTTCGGTTGCCAAATTCTTGTTTGCTATCTTCAAAAATTATTTTTGTTTTGGGGTCAAAACAAATCTGGTATCCTCCCTCTATTTCATGTAGGTCATTGAGATCCAAGCGGTTCATGAAATTGGAACATTCTCTAAATTCATTTAACCGCAGGTCGAGATAGAACTGTATTCCGCCTATGTCAATTTTAGGTAATTCCCTCGCCTGTCTTCCACTCATATATAGTTCTCGCTTTAGAATGTCTTAGAAAAGAAAATCCAGTTTTCCATAAACTATATTCCAAAGAATGCTCTGATCACAGTAACAACTACTACAAGGAACACACATGCACCAAACCATGCCGCCGCCACCTTCCCAGTATCATGATCACCTGCGCTCCACTTCTGATAAACTTTTACTGCGCCTATTAATCCTATTATAGCACCAACAGCATACATCAACTGGGTTCCAGACGCGAAATAGCTTCGCACTTTGTTATTCGCTTCGAGGATACCTGCATTACCATCCTGCGCATAAAGGCAGTATCCAAAACTCACCAACAACAGCAGCATTCCGATTCTTCTAGTTATTTTCATTTCACAAATTTTTTCAATGTTTCAAAAAAAGATTTCCTATTTATAATATTTACTTAAATCCTACATATATTGGTAAACAGAAATTATTAGGGAAATTTCCATAATTGCTCTATTTCTTCAGGGAGAATACCATGAATACCACAGATCTCTAATTCCTGTTCGATATATAAATTGATTTTACCTTTGTATTCTGTTGTATCTAGAATAAGAAAGTCTTTTATCTTTTGCTTTAATGCAAATTTCAGTTCCGACAAAGCTGGTTTGTTTTCTGAAGCATTGCGGATTATGAGGCCGAGTTCACAAACCAGTTCGTGTACCATGGGAAGCAGATCGGGCTTTCTGGCAGGTACTTCAGTTGCTTCCTGCAACTTTTTTTGTTTCGAAAATATTAAATGGCTGATGTCTTTTTTATAGATCGTATAACCCAGGATAAAAAAATAGGTGACCACTATTATCCCGATATATTCAAAAAAAGATGACCAAGAATTTGATGAGAACATTTGCTTTGCTTTTGTTACACAAAGCTATCTTGAGCGGGAGAGTTGATTGATCCAAAAATGATAACAAAAGGAAATTATAACTTATAAATTTTGGATGAATCTGTTTTTTTTGTGTGATTGTAATTCAAGAAAAAATTATATCTTTTACTACAAAGTGGATTTACTCTTGATTAAACTTAATTTCGAATACCTTAACTATTTGGGGAAATATTTTACAATCGCTTAGAATGAGAACACATATTTTTCTTTTCCAATCAAATGATTTAATTCAGCTTTAATCTGGACTGCTAATATCTATTAGCCGTTTTTGTTTCTAAACATCGGAGCAGTTTCATGCCAAACCTGACTGGGGAAATTATTGCGGAAAATTACCCAAAGAGAGACCTTTTTTACCTAAATCTAAGTGAACCGCTACAACTAATAAATGAGTGTAAAACCATACGATAATAAATGCAAAGGCATCTCAAGACAAGCGATATTTACTTTTATGCCTTGCATAAACAATTAAATAATCACACAAAATCAATTTAAGTACACAATGCAAATGACAAAATAATTTGTGCGAAATAGTTGGCTTTTACAATCAAGTTGAGATATTTTTAAATTGTTATCTTTTAAATTGTTATCTTTTAAATTGCATTATAAAATTGTAATAAAACCGTTCGAGTAATCGCATATCATCAGTTATAATATCGGCCTCTGCATATAATCCATTGTGAAATTGTACGGATCTTTTAAAATTAGTAACTAGACCGTCAGGAATTATTACTTTCGCTAAAAAACCACTATCTGTCGGAGTGCTGTTAATATATTCGATTCTACCTATAACTGAGCCAAACTGTTCAAAAGGGTATGCTTGTAATTTAAGCAACACTTTTTGCCCTGTTTTTACTTTTCCAAAATTGTATTGCGGTATAAACATTTCAACATAATAAGAACTACTATCTGGTTGTAGATAAAAAATTGTTTGCCCAATTTTAATCTCTTGTTTTTCTTGTATGAAACCATTAAACTTAACTTTTCCTGAAATAGGTGCCTTCAAAAGATATTTATACTCCCATGCCAACAATTGGCTCTTTATAGTTTCCAAGGCTTGTAGAAATACACTTTTTTGTACAATTATTTGATTTTCTAAATCAGCAAGTTCTTTTCTCTTATCGTTCTGTTGAGTTTCATTCATTACAATATTTGCATTAATTTGTGGCATGGATAATTGCTTAGCAATGAGTTTGCTTTTCTCATTTCTATATTCTAAAGCTGATATTACTTTATCTTTTGCTAATGATTCATTAGCCTTAAAGTTATCATCTGTTAACAACAGATCTTTATTTAACAATTCTCTTTGGCTTTTTAACATTTCATGCATCTTTAGTAAATTCTGCATATCGGTAAAAAGCATTTCTTTTTTCCTTTGATAAAAGCCGCTTCGCAAAAAGTCTTTGTATACAGTAAAAGCCTGAACATAAATTTGATATGATGACTGTAATTCTCCCAACTCGTTTTCATTTGCTACAATAGAGCCAATATTATTTGTTGGATAATATTTAATAATCTCTTCCATTTTGTTTTGCTGAATAAGACTTTGTATTGAATCAATGATTTCGTGTAGTTGAATGATCGATTTTGGGTTAGCAATGCTTTCCATAAAACCCAGTATTTGGGAATCATTAACAATTTCATTGTCTTTTACAACTATACTAATTAATTTTCCTTCGGTTCTCGCGGTAACCAGTTTAGGTGCATTGATGCTATTAAATTTTGCCTTAGCAATCACAATATCTGGATATTGAATAAACCAGCAAATCAATCCAATAAATAATAATAAAAAGAAAAAAAACAGGGTTCCCCAACGAACAATAAAAGGGAGCTTCTTAGAAATTATCTCATCAATCTCATTACCATGGTTAGCGAAAGAATTCTTTATAGATTCCATTTTGGAATCAGTATTGATTTTTTCAGATAACGATATGGATTTATTAGTTTCCAAGTTCTAATTGATTTTTTACGAGTTCAAAATATTTCCCTTTGTTTAAAATAAGTTCAGAATGAGTTCCTTCTTCAGCAATTTCGCCGCAATCCATCACTACAATCTTATCTGCATTTTTAACAGTACTCAATCGATGGGCTACAACAATTACTGTTTTGTTATTAAAGAATTGATGTAGGTTCTCTAATATTACTTTTTCATTGTTAGCATCCAATGAATTAGTGGCTTCATCGAAAAATAGGAATTGCGGATTTTTATAAACAGCTCTTGCTATGGATAACCTTTGCTTTTGCCCCCCACTAATACCATTACCTTCTGCCCCCAGTTTTGTATAAAAACCCAATGGAAGAGTTTCTATAAATTCTAGAATATTAGCGGTTTTACAAGCTTGAATCAGACGTTTTTCGTCAACCTTGTCATCGGCAACAGTTATGTTTTTGCGAATATTATCGTTAAAAACAAAACTATCCTGCATAACTGCTCCACTTATGCTTCTCCAGAATTTGGGGCTAATGGTTTTAAAGTTGGTTTTATTTAAATAAATATCTCCCTTATAACTGTCGTAAAAACGTAACAACAGTTTTACCAAAGTAGTTTTACCACTTCCGCTGGTACCGACAATGGCTGTTACTTTTCCCTCTTGTATAACTAAATTAATATTCCTTAAAACTGGCTCATTTCCTGCACCAGGATATGTAAAAGAAAGGTTTTTGATATTAATACTATACTCATCAGGCAAAAAATGATTGAACTGTTTATGAGTTGGCTCTTCATCATCTAAAGCATGTATATCATTTAATCTTTCCAAAGAAATTTTGGCATCTTGTGCTTGTTGCGTAAATCCAATCAGTTGTTCAATTGGGCTATTAAGTTGACCAATAATATATTGAATTGCTAACATCATCCCCATTGTTAACTTAGCTTCAATAACCAATTTTGCAACTAGAAAAGTTATTAATACGTTTTTTCCTTGATTTATAAAAAAAGCTCCAATTTGTTGGTATTGATTCAGTGATAAACTCTTAAAATTAAGCTTAAACAATCCTGCCTGCAGACCTTCCCATGCCCAACGATAAGTATTTTCCGCATTATTCAATTTTATCTCCTGCATGCCATATACCAATTGCATAGTTGCATTATTTTCTTTCGCCGAAATGGCGAACCTTTTATAATCCAATTGTCGTCTGTACCTCAGAAACATTCTTATCCAGAACAGATATAAAACACTACCACAAGCGAAAATTAAAAAAACAGTACTATTATAATTAAGTAACACAAAAGAAAATAAAATGAGATTGAAAACAGAAAAGAAAGTATTTAAAGCTGTTCCAGTTAAAAAACTCTCAATTCTATGGTGGTCCCCAATTCTTTGTATGATATCACCTGGATGTTTACTGTCGAAAAACTGCATAGGTAATTTTAACAGTTTAGACCAAAAACCAGATAGCAACGAAATATTAATTCTAGTACTGATATGTAATAATATTCGGCTTCGAATAAATTCCACAATTGTTTGCGAAAACAGGAGCATTAGTTGTGCAGCCAAAACAATTTGAATAAAATTCAAGTTTTGTGTGTTAATGCCAGTATCTACAATACTTTGAGTGAGATAGGGGAAAATTATTTGAAAAATGCTACCTAAAAGAAGCCCTAATAATATTTGAAAAAAATATTTCTTATTTTCAATCCCATAACTAAATAAAGAACTCCAACCCATCTTTCGTTTTTCAGTTTGCCCTTCTTCTGAAAAATCCATCTGCTTAAACAATGGTGTACTTTCCAAAATTAGAACAACCCCTTTGGGTATCCCATTTTCAGTAGTAGATGCCCAGTGTTTCAAAAATTCTTCCTTACTGAATTTTATAATGCCTTTTGCTGGATCAGCAATCACCAATTTATTAGGGGTTGAGACTGGCGTTAAAACTACAAAGTGGTATTGATCCCAGTGTACAATAGCAGGTAATTGTACATCATTGGCCAATTGTTCAAAACTAAGTTTAGCACCAACTGATTTCATTCCAATGCTTTCAGCTGCATCAGCTAATCCTAATAAAGAAACACCAGATTTGCCATATTGTGACTTATTACGCAGATAATCAAGGGAAATTGAACGTCCGTAATATTTTGCTACCATGCGTAAACAGGTGGGCCCACAGTCCATAGCATCTAATTGTCGGTATAATGGAAATGTCCTCATTTGCTAGTTTTAAATCGAATAATCCTTTTTAAAAAATCACTACTATATTTTTTCCCTAAACATTATCAAAGTATTGCAAAATATAAATTGTCTCGCGCTCAACTATACCTCACTTTATTCATTCGTAGGAAAATTCTGAATTAAATCCGACTTGTACATTATTAATAACATTTAGAAGACTTCCATAACTAATTTCTTTAGAAAAGTGAGTGTTTGCATATTCGAAGCCCGCATTACCAATTTGGGTTCTGTAAGCAACATTTTTTATCATCTTATCAAATGCCTCTAAAAATTCAATAGGTGTATCTGCCACTAAAAACGCTTTTGATGCAACTTCTTCCATTCCAGAAGCACCATGCGAAGTAGTGATTAGAGGGATACCGTAACCTAGTGCTTCAACATTTTTTATTTTTAAACCTGCTCCACATCTTACTGGATTAATTGCTATATCCATTTCTCTATATGCATATTGCAAGTCATCTATAAACCCATGAAAGGTTATATTTTTTAAGTTTTTTACTGACACAAAGCTTCCGCCTATATTTCCGTAAACATGCAGCGTAAGGTAATATCTACTTGAAATTACTGGCCAAATATTGTCTAGAAACCATTTAAATCCTTCAATATTTGGCTGATATGGGCTTGCGACATATCCAACCACTCTACAAATTTCACGTATAGATATCTTTTCAAGAAAAGGGGGATGAGTTACTAATAATAATTTAGAGTTATCAATTTCTTTAGCTACTTTTTCAAAATCCTTCTTTTGTATTAACAGTACATAGTCATAACATTCAAAAATCTCTAATTCATCTTTTTTACTTAAACTGACTCCATCATAATCCACTCTAAATTCTTTGAAACTTTTTATCTTTTCAAAAACTAAATCATGTGTATCAAGCATCGTTATGGTTGTTGGAGGCAAATACTCAATAATATTTGATAATTCAATGTATTCAACAATAGCAAGGTTAAAATTTTTTCCCTCTATAAATTCTTTAAATTTTTCTTCATATTCCTTAAACGTAATTAAGGACTCTTGCGTTGCAAATTCAAACTTTACATTTGAAAATTTTGATAAAAGAATTTCTCTATCCTGCTCATAAAAAGCTCCTGCAAAAAAAACTGTAATCTCAACTTTATTCATAAGATAATTAACTAGCGAATTTATTCGAGTTCGATGTCCAGACCCTTTTCGCCAAAAATCTACGAATGTGACAAGCAACAATGTTTTCAACTTATTTAATTAAATATTAAAAATAAAATCATATTGATGCATTCTTAGAAAGCATCAGAAACAAATTTTGTTCAAACTTTTTAGGTTCAACAATATAGTCACCATCAAAATAGTCTTCCTTTCCAGCAGTCTCACAACTTTGATGATAATAATTAATTCCCAACGCTTCAGCCATATACCAAAAAAGGAAACTTGGATGATTTAGTTCGTTAGTTTTATTCTTATGCAATTCCAGCAATGAAGAACCCTTATCCATAAAAAGCATATTTGTTGTACCAGAACCATGCTCGCAGACCACGTATTTGACAGTATTGAAGATAGCGACCTGTTCTAAAAAGCAATTTTGCTCAGGATAAAAAATTGTGAATCCAAATCTTTCAAGAATCTCTACTATTACATTCTCGTTAATTACTTTTCTTCTGCTGGCCAACTTTCTGCTTACATACAATTTTTCAGTAACAAGCACATTACATTTTTTTACATTCGTAACATAGTCCTTATAAAACTTTCTTACTTGTCGAACATGATAGCCATTATAGGAGTCACAAACTGGCTTTATTTGGGGGATACAAACATTTTTAATGAAAAGACCCTTCCCATCAGGAATATAAAAGATGTCTTTAATATTAAAGGGTTCAAGAGATCCTGTAATAAAATCAGCATTTTTATAAAATTCCGGAAGGATTAATGTCAACTTATTTAATCTCTTTCGCACCATCCAAAGTCTAAATATTGATTCACATATCCAATGATAGTAATTAAACCAGGGATGATGAATTACCAAATAATTTGTATCATTATCTAGTGTTATTAATTTCTCAGGGTGATCAAGTGAATCATAAAAACAATAAGTTGCTTCTCCAACATAGTCCTGATGTTGTAGGGGGTTATGATGATGACATTCTTTTATCAACCCACCTATATTTATACAGAAACCTGAAAAAGCAACAAATGTGTTTTTACATTGTTTTATATTTTGAACTGGAAATTTATAAGTTTGGTAGGGTATATATAAATCAGATTCTTCTGCCGATAAATTAAGTGGCAGGGGTACAAATACATTATCTGATATCATTTTATTTGCATTTATTTTCAATAAATTCTTGTTGGGCTGATAAAAAAAGTTCCCCCAATTTCTTTACGAATATTTTTTGGCTGATATACCTCTTTCAATTTTATCAAATGATAAAGTAATACCTCAAATTGATTGCGATAAATTAATATACCGTTACACCATTTTAATCGCCCTGGCCTTCCCTCTACAATATGCAAATCAAAATAAGGTCTTATTTGATGTAATTCTTCCAATCGTTTTATAACATGCATCATACTTTCAATCTCTGAAGAAATTTCTGTATATTTATAACCAGCTGTAAATAGTTCATGACTAAAATTTGTTTCATCAAAACAGAAATGTGTTCCACTTCTAAATACTTTTTCATAGTCTTTACTTTGTGTAAAAAGTAAATTCATCTTTGGAATATTTTTAAAAAGCAAAAAACATCCAGGAACCCAATCCGGCCTCACACTGATTAAATCATAATTATTCATTAAATCATCAGTAATAAAAGTTCTAATGTTACCAAAAATAAGATCGATATCTCCATGACCCCAAAAATCATAGTTCTCAATAAGCTCTGAAAAAATATATCCATATGCCGGTTTGAAGTCGCAAAGTTTATATGGATTCTGAATATTTACTTTAAATCCAAGTCTTAATGAAGCTTTATCCTCGATATCTTTTAAAGTTTTGTAAATGAATTTAACGTTAGCCGCTTTTTCAATTAAAGAATCGTCATTATCAGTAATTATGTAAAAGTCAATGGTTGGGTTAAATAAGCAGGATTGTATAAAATATGAATAATACCAAGGAAATTTGCCATACCAACAAGTAATAATTGCAATAGATTTAAGAGACTTATTTTGCTTAGTAAAGTGCATTAAAATAATGGCATAAGTTATTCAAAAATTTACTTTTACTCTATTGTTTTAAAACAGTTCATAATCTTTTATAAAAAACTCCTGTTATTAAAACGCAATTCAACTTTTTTCCAACAACTGTAGATTTAATGATTGTACTTTGCGAAATATCATGAACCGTCAATGATTAACATAATCTTTTTAAGTGCATCAAGGCCAATTCCTCTGTATACGATTTGTGATTTTTTATTAATAAGGATATATGTAGGGAAGCTAACTACTTTATATCTATTGCAAATTTTAGGTATTGCAAAAGAGTCGCACACATTTTCCCAAGGGATATTTTGACCCTTAATATACTTAAGTGCATCATTACGTTGATCATTTGCGATTCCAATAATTTTTACTTTATTGAAACCTGATTTTTTATATAGTTCAACCATTAAAGGTGTTTGTTCTCTACATGGGCTACACCAACTACCCCAAAAATCAAGTAAAGTATATCTGTCATCAGCTAAATCAATCTTTTCATTTGTATAAATTGAGTGGAGATCTAGAGGCAAGGCATTATCTCCAGTTTCGATTCCCATCTGGTTGTCATTTTTAGCTAATCTTCTAATAGTGCATTTTTCACCATTTGAATCTAAAGAAACATACTCAAATTTATCATTAGAAAGATAAATTGTATCTCCCATATGATAAACAGGCAATTCCCAAATCTTACGATCCAGATTATTTCTAACAACGTATGTAAAGGAGTTTTTACTGTAAGTATTAGAAAGCATATTTCCAATTACAATTTGATATTTTATACCACCCTCAATAAAATCTCCAAATTTGTAAATTGGGCTAATCAAAACACCGTAATTAACTAGTTTGTCATTACTTTTCGAATTAAAAGAAAGCCCCGACTTTGTAGGTGTAACATAAATTACTCGTGTTTGTAGCTTATTCCCATCGAATATTTGGATATTTTCGAGTTTAACCTTCCCAGATTTTCCACATTCATATAACTTTTCGTCAGATAAATTATGATCACCATTACAATCAAAAGTCATAAAACATTTTCCGTTTATGAGCGTTTTAAAAACTAAAAGTCTACATTTAGTTTCAATCGAATTAATAATTGCATCTTGAATATTTATAAACCCAATAGTTCCTTTAATTTTTTTCCCATTTATAAAAATAATGGTATCAATCTTTAAGTCTGAGATGAATCTAAATACACCCCCATCAAATAGTGTATCTGCCTTAGTGTAACTTAATGGAATTGAAACTAAATCAGTCTTAGCTTGTGTTGGTAATCCACAATTTATTGCCAACATTGTAAATAAAATAATTGCAAGAAGTGTATTCCTCATAGAAAATATTTTAATAAAGTCCAAAATGAATTGGACTTTATTTTCGTCAATCTTAACAAAATTGCTTACAAATTTCTGCGTTAGTATAATAGTTTCCTCCACAGGTTATAGCATACCCAGTATTAGTACAAGCTGAAGCACAATTTGTGTTTAACACACATGTAGAGCTACAGGTTATTGTACCACAGCCACTACCCGCCATAATTTGTTTCATTTCATTACGACTAAGTTTGCCTTGTATATTTGCAAGGCTCATTTTTTTAGTTTTCATTTTTATTTTTTTAAAGTGAACTAATAATTTGCCTGTAGTTTTTAGCTTCAACAGGCTTTGGCTGCATGGCAATTTGTGTGTACAGCACAAACTTAGTTCCGCCATGCTTTTCTTGCAGGGAACTATTCTGCTAGAAAATATATTAAATCCTCAATACCGTATGCATCAGGGATTTTATGTCCATTTATAAAAAAAGTTGGGGTCGCAGTAATCTCCATTGCCTTACACCACTTATCCATTGCATCTATTTTATTTCCCTGTAATGTTAATTCCGTTTTCATTGGATATTTTACGGCGAAATTATCATAATCTTTCTTCTCGGCTAAATACCAATCATCCAAGGCTTGTTTAATCTTTGAATCGTTTTTTTGTTCTGCTATAGCCAATAAATGCACAGCTGGTTTATAAGAATGCAATTCTGGGCTATTTTGGGTTGCAAAGATTATTTTAGCTTTAATATTTGTATTCTCTTCAATCAGTTTTTCCAATTTTGGATGAGCTTTTGCACATGGCCCGCAATAAGGGCTACATACTTTTATTAGTGTATTGGATGCATTAGGGTTTCCCAAATCAATTCCCAATCCGTCAAAAGGAACGGTTATGATTTTTTGTTTCTTCAAAAGTGTTTCAAAGATTTCTTCGTTGAATTTAATACGCAAATATTCCCGTTTTGTGTGTTTCATTTCCTGCACATGTTGTATATATGGTTTAATTGAAAACCAAATCATTACAGGCAAAACATACAGAAAAATTGTTTCAATAACTATAAGAACAGCATTCCCAGAAATTGTTTGTAATAAATTAGTTAACAATATATTTATTGCACCCAATACAAGTAAAGCCTGTACAGCTAGACAAAGTACACACCATTGTTTTGCTATACGCCACTGATAATAAATAGAAAACGCCGTATAAGGCAATGCAACTAAGTTTAAAAATGCTATAACTGAAATACCCCCTTTTATTGTATTTACAAGGAAGAGAATAGATATTAGACCGCCTGTAAAATAGAAAAATCCAACTTCACTCCAACTTAGCCACGAAAATATTTTTGATCGCTTCCCTGTTAATATAGAGTTACAATTTCCCTTAATCATCCCGGTACATACTTTTTGTAAAAATGGATTCGATTTGTCAATTTCATACCAAAGCAAAGCAATAGTAACCATTGTTCCAACCCATAGAATAAGATATTGCAGGCAAATACCAACAGCACTTAAAGAATCGTTATACCCTGAAGTACGAATACTTTTAATAAGAAATGAAAATGAAAGGAAAGTCAATATAACTACTAACGATATGGGTAAAATCTTCTTAATTAGGGCATCTAATTTATGTTTCGAATACTCTTTTTCTCCAGATTCCTCATAAGGCTCTGTAACTAAACAGATGCCTTTCCATTTTCTAAAAAATATTTCTCTACTTTCACTTATGACTTTATTATTACTTCCAGAAATAGATTTAATAGAATCTTTAGTTATTTCTGTTATAATCGAAATATTACTTTCAATCCCATTTGTATAGGCAAGAAAAGGGGTAGCTATTGAATCTATATAATCTTGTTCAAACTTATAAGCAGCATTAGGTATATTCCATTTATTCAAAGAATCGCTGAAACAGAGAAAACTTGGATAATCGGGATGATTTTGTAATGTTTCATTAACTGTTGTGCTATTAACTTTAACCTTGAGTAAATTAAGATATGTAATTAACAACTTAACATTAGGTTCATAATGATTAAACATACTTTCAGGGATTTAAACTAAAACATAAAGTTTTACAAACGAACTGAATAATGAATCAGCTCTTAATCTTGAATACCCTACAAATAAATGATACTATTAGATTTTGATCCATTTTCAAGGCTTATTTTATATTTATTCAAAATATTTTTAAATAAAAAAACGATTACAGGCTCTTATATATATACCGTATTTTAAGACTAAACTTAGTATCTGTTCTTCAACTAAAAAAAACAGATATCTGCTTTTTTTAGTTGAAGAACAGGGTATATATAATACTATAACTATTTGCTAAACTTTGTGCAGAAATATAAAAGTTAAAATTTATTCATATATTTATTACTACTCCCCCTAGCATCTAAATCCATTAAATATATTTTAATGATATCTATTATACTGGCGGAAGATCATCAAAAAATGCGGGAAGCTCTAGTATCAATTATAAGAAGTCAAAAAGGTTACCATATTTCTTTTGAAGCAGAAAATGGTTATCAGTTACTTTTAGAGTTAGCAGCAACAAAAAAACTGCCAAATATAGCGCTGATAGATGTACAAATGCCTGTTATGGACGGACTAGCTGTAACTAATTATATTCACCATCATTATCCGACTATTAAAATATTGGCAGTTTCAGGTTATTCCAACCATACAATTGTTCATGATATAATTGAGGCCGGAGCAGTTGGATATATTATTAAAGACAACTTTAAACAGTCACTTCCAAAAGCCTTATTATCATTAAATAATGATTGTATTTTTATTGACGAAATGATAGAAGGCTTTCAATTAAAAAAAGATATATATCATAATAGCACTCTCGAAACAATAAAAACTGAGTTACCCCTATTATCTAAAAACGAGATGGTCTTTCTTCAGCTTGTTGCTACCTCCATTACATACGAACAGATAGCCGATTTAATGAACATTTCTAATGACACAATTTATAATTACCAAAGAAGTTTAAAAAATAAATTAGGATTAGGATGTAGACATGAGTTTATGATTTATGCACTTCAAAACGGATATGCAAAAGTTGCCAAATTAAAGACTCGTTGAATGATTGAAAAATTGAGATTACAGGTCGAAAAAAGTATGCAGAACTTGAATAGCAACTGGGTAATTTGAAATTTGTACACGAAAAAAAACTGATCTGTCGTTGGATCTATAAAGAGATCATTGTAGATGTAATGCCCACAGATGAAAAAATCTTAGGATTCTCAAATCAATCGTACGGAAAAGGAATACCAAATGCAATCGAATACAAACTGGAGGAAGATCTGTCAATTAATATCCTCCCACTTGCATATTATTTAGGATGCAAACTCGAGGCCTTGTTTAATCGCGGATGAACGACTTGTAATTAAGTAAGGATCTGGAAGATATTGTGGTCCTCCTGAATTATGCAGCACAATTGGTTGACGATATTTCAAACTGTGAAGCAGCACTCAAATCATTTGTCACAGAACGATTTGCTGAACTACAAAATCATCCATCTATTCAGGAAGCAATCTTCTGCGTTTTACCCTCAGGTGAAAACGAAACAGCTAATGTCAAGCTATATTATTCATTATGACTACTATCTTAAACTTGGCCTAGTATTATTTCTTTTTAATACCACAAAACGAATTTGGTGTCATACACAAATATGCCGCAAGAAGTCGGTCAGAGATTCTCTTGCTATTAACCATCCAGGAATTTCCATCCGTTATTCTATCATATCGCTCATTTAATGTAAGCATTAAAAGGTCTGTATGTGTTTCATATTGCTTTACCTGATTTTCTGCAATAATTTTGAAATGAAAATTGAGCTCCCTATGTCGTTCAAGCAAATCATCAAGATCAGTTTTATGAATATAATTAACAATACTAGGTTCAACACACCTTATAATATAATTGCATTGAAGGCCCCCGAAAAAACTATTGGCAGCAACCATCCACTCATCTTCTTTGGCTAGTTCCATGATGACCTCTTTGCACCCTGATTCAAAATATAGTTTCATTAACCCCTTAACAACAAAGGTCATTTTATCACATACTGCCCCCTCTTGCAACCAAACCTGCCCCCTTCTTAATTCTTTTATCTTAACTACCTTCATTAACCCGGCAGCAGCTTCCGCTGAAAGAGGGCGAATGGAATTCAGATATTGAAAAAGTGCTACCATTTATTGAAAATTTCCAATACCTAAATGCAGGCCAAAACCAAAAGCATTCTGAAATGGGGAGACCGCCGCAATAGTTCCAAAAGGAACGAGATAATGAAAATCAAGTCCCCAGCTTTGATCCTTGATAAAACCCTGATAGCCTACACCAAGAGAGAAAAATTTACGATTGCCTTCAAACTGATTCTCCAAGTTTATCCCACCCCTCAAAAAGAACTGATTCAAAAAACCAAATTCAAGGCCAGCAGAAATGCTCAAATTGTTTAGGTCAGCACTTAATTTAGGATCCAACATTTTTTTTAGATCTATACCAACTACTATCTGTGAACCATCAACCTCACTGATACCCGTATAACCTATACCAATTCCCAAACTGGTGGGCAGGCTGCTATTCGCACCAATATTAGAAAGCGAAGCACCCCATTCTATTTTATTATTGGCGTCTCCCCCGATATAAGTAAACTGGTAATAACTGAGGTCACTAGTGACAGAATAGATATTTTTAGGTATTAAGCTGAATTGATTCTGTCCCAAAAATCGCAATGCAAGGCCCAGAGATGTTCTTGCATTCAGCTGTAAGGAATATGAAGTTCCCAAATTATATTCCCTTGCATTGTAAGTGGCAAGTGAAGCTCCATTGTTATCACGTGTTGTAATAGTACCCATATCGAGATAATTAAGTGACACCCCCAAAGCAGAAGTATTAAATACATTGCCTAAGTAACTAACATTTATAAACCTAGTATCATTGCTAATCGCAGCAAGCCAAGGAGTATAATTCACTGCAACTTGGTGGAAGTTCTGAATGAAAGCTGTCTTTGCCACATTGTATCCGAGCTGTTGGTTCTCAATTGCAGTAGCGATTCCGCAATCCCCCATCGCTAGCCCACGACTGGAAGAAGGAATTTTTAAACTTGGAAATACGGTAACTAAAGGATCCAATGTCTGTGCTAAACCAAAAAGTGGGAATAATATAATTACTAAAATAATTTTCATTGTATAACTAATTGTTTGTGTACTGTATCTGAAATTTTGCCAAGATCATCTATTACATAAAGACCAATATCATGTGTTCCTTTTGCGTGAAATGTCCATTCCATATTCGGCACAGTTGTAATTATGGATTGACCGTTGATTGAAAAATGGTATTCACGGATAACTCCATCCGAGTCATGGCTGTTCGATGCATCAAAATGATAAGGCCAATTCTGCAACTGGTTATTATCAAGTGGGATAAAGAAAAAATCAGGAACAGCCCCTTTATTTGCATGACTGTTAACAATCAACTGTTTTTCACTGACTTTTCCTAAACGATCAGTCAATAAGCAATCAATCGAATACATACCTACGGTATCAATTGTGCAATAAACAGCTATGCTATCCATCACTGGCAAGGGGCCTTTGTTTATCACATCTTCACCTCGATACATGATATGAATTTTACCACTGGTATCTGTTAACTGGAGATTAAGTTGATTATTTGGACTGCTGCAATAAAAAACGACTCTTCCATTATTTGTCCAATTAATATTGTTGTAATTCTTTTCCCTGATACTAATGGTATCCTTGTTAAAATTCAAACCTGGAGGTGGTGCGCTGTTATATAATGATTCGTATTTGTTGCTACACCCTATTAAAAAAAATAAAAAGATAAATAACTTGTTTTTCATGTGTTTAATATTTATAGAGTTTTTCAAAATGCTTTTCACCATTG
>JANYEA010000043.1 GCA_025363385.1 Bacteroidota bacterium
AATAATTACCAATAAAAAAAGCGATCAAGCTAAAATCTCTTTTAACTTAATCGCTTTTAATTTTTCTATTCAAAAATCAGAGGCTTTTTCAGTGCCCTCGTTTAAAGCTGTTCCCTTTTTTATTATTTAATTTTTGAAAGCCCTTCCAAACTAGAACTATCTTCTGGTCTATTTAATAAGGCTTTATTGAAGAATGCCTTTGCTTCGTTATTTTTCCCCATATTTAAATAGGTCCAGGCTAGCATATGATTCCCATCATAATCGAAAGGGTAGAGATTGATGATTTTTTCGAATAGCCTAGAAGCGGGCTCATATTTTTTTCTGGAGTAATAAATGGCTCCAGCCCAATAATTAGCCGTATAATTTTGTGGATCAATTTTGATCACTTCTTCGTATAACTGCAATACCTTATCCCAGCTTTCCAGAGCAGACAAAGGTTTCACCAAGCCCAATTTTGCTTCTACTGCATAAGGTTTTAAACTTGCTGCTTTTGAATAGTAGCCCTGCGATTGAGTATAGTTTTTATTTAAATAATATAACCAACCTAATCGTAATTGCAGTTCATAACTATTGTCTTCGTGAAATTTAGCAATAGATGAAATTGCTTCACCGTAGTTTTTATTGTATTCGAATGTATAGCTTTCTTTAAAAGCCTTTCTCAAAGCTAAATTGTCTGTTTGCCCATAACTACTAATTGCAAAAACAAAACAACTTATTGCAATGATCTGTTTTTTTAGAATTTCCATTTTAATCCTCCTGTAATTGAATTTTGATTGAATGTGGTTGTTTTTAAATATAAGTTTCTCTGTTCCATCGTATAACCTAGTTCTAAAATACATTTTGAACCAAGGGTGATATAAGACATAATACCTGCTTTATAATTATTCTTATCTACCGCATTATATAAGTACAGTGCATCGTTCTCATATAAGTCTTGAAAACTACCTAGCGTTAAATTTCCTTCCAACCAGATCTTTTTGGCCACCTGTGCACCCAAAACTTGCTTGAAATTAAATCCAGACCCATAGGTCCGATTACGATAAATAGCCGTTGAAATACCATAGAGCTTTTGATTGCCCAAAGGAAAATAACCTACTTGAAAATTGAATTGACTAATAGTAGAATCATACATTTTTGAATATATACCATCTGCCTGTACTTCAAAATAATTACTTGAATATTTGATACCTAATAAACCGCTATGGTTTTGATATACTTTGGCATTTATGGGCGTATTGGTATAATGATAGGCAGCTTTTAATTGCCAGTTAGTGTTTAGATTCAGTGTTAATTTATGATAATATTCAAGTTGGTTAATTACGGTAGGGGCTACAGTGCTTGGTAATTGAATAATTTGATTAAAAAACGATAGAGCCTGCGACATATGTAAATTCCAACCTAATCGGTTTTGCAATTGAAACATATTATATAGGGTATTACCCCTTCCAACGAGGTCTGTTGTTTTAAAACTGGTTTCAATGCCCACTCCTGTAAAAGCGAATTTATGTTGATTTTCCTTTTGTAAGGTTTCGGCAGATAAATAAGCAAGGTGTTTATCTGCAAGTTCAGACTGATTCAAATACTTTCTACTTAGCCATAGATAATAATGTGCGGTTTCATTGTAGGAATCGTTCATTAATACTTTTTCATATGCTTTCACAGCCTCACTAAAATTCCCAATCATAAAAGCTGCATAGCCGATTCTTAATCTTAGCAAAGTAAAATCTTGTCCATTTGCAATAGCGTCGTTGCCATAACTAATGAGCTCTTTCCATGAGCCTTTTTCATACAAACTATAGCTCTTGATATTTACTTCATCGTAAGTGAATGCTCTTTGCGCAGAACTATTTACTGAAATTAGTATCAATATGATGAATGAGTATTTTTTTAATAACTGCATTTTGCATGAATTGTTTGATGATTGATCTGAATTGTAAAAGATGCTAATCTTCCATTTTCAATTCGTGTAATAGCATTAAATAGTTTCTTTTTATTCCAGAATAATTCCTGAGTTTGTTCACTAATGAAACTGATAGCACTGTTTTGAAGTAAGTTCTCATCTTGTGTTACAGTTGAAGTATAATGCATCTTCATGAACAAGTAAAACGGAGAAACGAAATCCTGGATCCATTTAATACAATTCATACCAAAAATGTTTAGCGGAAAATGATCTTCTACTTTAATAACCTTATCAGAACTTAAAATCACTTTAAAGGAAACTTGGTAAAAAAGGTATAGCAACGATTTTTTGGATCCGAAATAATTTGTAAAATAAAAGACAGTGCCATTATTGATAAAATAAGCGAAACTATTTTTTTCCTTACAATACAAATACGTTTCATTATATACACTGCTACAAACTTCCCATCTTTCAGCATCAAAATCATCCGCTGCTACATGCATTTGATAGCCAGGCTGAAAATTAAATGCTTGTTGTAATGAAGCATTCGGAATTAAGTTGGTTAAAAATTTTCCTTCCTCGGGTACTGAAAAACTACCTAATTGAAAATCATTCCCATCTCTGTGAATAAAATAGGAAAATGGGTATGGAATAGTTTTAGAACCAATATTAGGGGTTGATTGAAATTGAAAGTGTACATGGGGTTCTGGAGACCTTCCCGAATTACCACAATAAGCAATGATATCGCCTCTTTTTACATAAGCCCCCTTTACCACTGCAAAGCTTTGCTTTTTCAAATGCGAGATTTTACTATATAAAGCTTCACCGTGTTTAATGATGATGGAATTTCCCCAATTCTGTTGGGTATTATTTCCACCAATTTCATTGTCATTGATATTGTCTACGATTTCTTCTACAATACCATCTGCCACACTTAATACTGGTTTGTTATAACAGTAAAAATGTTCCGGTAAATTACCTGGTAAACGATAGGTTTTCATTTCTTCGTCAAGAATCACAAAGTCAATTGCTTTACTCCAATCTCCTTTATGTGTTACAGCGCCATCATAACCCTGGCTCACCATCCAATCTCCCATAAAAGGTAATTGGGTTAACAGGTATTGCTCACTCATTAATCTATCTTTTCCATTTTGATATCGATAGAGGTTTTGTTCTGGGCTATAATATTGAATGGGAGTTAATACTAATTTATTTGCATGCCCTCTTAGTTTAAGCATGAAGAGAAATAAAATAACTGTGATGCAGAATGGCAATGAAAAAACTGGCACTCCTAATTTAAACATGATACTTCCTACGCCCGTTACCAACAGAAAAGCAATGGGTACTAGAATCAATACCCAAAGAAATGATCGAAGTGAGGGGATAATATAAAAACCACCAAGCGCCATTGCAACTAACATAAAATTGGTTCCCATATTATAGTAGTTCATATCATTTAATTGTGCGCTTCCCATTATGTGTCCAAACGCAATTGCTACTATATAACCGAAGATCATCAATAAAAATCCAATCCTTGAATAGATCAGAAGTCCAATGGATAGAATGATACCCGAAGCAATATTTACTTGAAATAATATGGCACTAATGCTTCTAAAAAAACCAGCTACATAATCAGGTAATTGCCAGTTCTCGATTGCCATGATGAAATTCACTAGATGATTTCCCCCTATGGCATAGGTTTGGTTATACCAATACACATGTCTTTGTGTTAATCCAATTCCATTAAAAGTCTTAGATGCAATAATTATTAAGCTGGTGCTTATAATAAAAGCAAGCGAAAGAGCTGGCAGGCCTCTCTTATTTAAACTAGCATTTAATACCACCGATAAAAACAAAGTAAGCAAGGCCCCAACAATTAATAATAATGCGAAAGAGGTACTCGACTCAAAATTACTTCCAAGACCTAATCCAAATAAAACCACACTATAAGTTAGCAATCCATTACCTGTTTGTTCTCTGTTAAATCCAAGCGCATCTGCCGCAACTAATGCAATGGCAACTGCTATTAAACCACATAATGCAGGGAATGGAGTGATAAAAGAAACCAATAGAATCAGTAGGGAAAAGATCCTGTTTTTTGAAAAGAAAAGCATGCCATAACTATTTAGTATGGCGTTACCTAAATGCTTGAAATATGATATGGTTGTATGAATATGCAAAGTTTTGTATGATACAGTTTACAGATTGATTAGTTTCAAATGCTCAGGCATTTTTTCTTTTAACTCGATATAGGCCAGATCTTCCGATTCACGAATTAAATGAGTTTCCCCTTTCTCGTCGATCAAAATCACATTCGGGCGCATTTGTATGAATTGCATCCATTGCGTCATATTATAGGCACCTACTTTATGCACCACTACCTGATCGCCTCTATTTAATAAAGGCAGATTCACACTCTGTCTTACCACATCGATATTCATGCAAAGAGGCCCATATAAAACCATGTCTTCTGTATGGTGTGTAAAATCCTGTGCCGGACTAATTTTGTGTTCGTACCAAAAAGCAGTAAACAAAAGATTTACACCAAAATCAAGTATGGTTGCTCTTCTACCATCACTTAATTTTTTATTGGCAAGAACTGTGCCTAACAGATATCCGGCATCATCAATCAATGCCCTTCCCGATTCTAAAATCAATAGTGGCAAATCATTGGCATTAAAACCAATTTTATAAAGTGCATCAGTAATGGCTTCTGCAAATTCATCTACAGATGGTATTGTGTCTGAACCCGGTAAATAAGCACCCCGCAAATTATTATGAGAAGGTAGCCCGCCCCCCAGATCCAGATATTGGATGCTGGTATTTAATTGTGTTTTACAATTATAGGCGAGGTCGCCCAGTTTTTTTACCGCAATACTATATGCTTCTGTAGATAACATGAAGGTACCAATATGGCAATGCAAACCAGTGAGTAATAATTTTCCGGAAGCCACTATTTTATTTATGGCGTTCCAGGCTTGCCCGTTTTCATAATTGAATCCAAATCTATCCCACATCGGATAGATACCCGTATCCATATTTACTCGAATGGCTACCCTGGGTTTGATTTTAAGAGAATCGCTAAGTTCAATTAATTGATATAATTCTTCGAAATGGTCGATATGAATCAATGAATCATTTTGAATAGCCAGTGTTAATTCTTCTGTTGTTTTTTCTGGTCCGTTGAAAATAATTTTATTTCCTGGAACCTGGTTGCCCAATGCTTTGCGATATTCAAACCCACTAACAACTTCAGCCCAGCTCCCTTCTTGGTGAAATACTTTGCAAACAGCATTGATATAATTTGTTTTATAACTCCATGCAAATTGCACTTTCGGATACCTTGTTTTAAAGGCGCGAACGGTATGCTGATAAGTTCTTCTAATGGTTCTTTCGCTGATCACAAAAAGAGGCGAACCATATTTTTCGATCATACTACTCACTGATACACCATCTATTTGCTTAACGGGTTCGTATTCTGTTCTTGTGCCATATTTATTCATCAGGCCTGCATTCATTTTTTGAATAACCGGGCTTTCATATTTTAATTTTTGCATCTGAATATTTTTTAAAGTATTTACTATAATTCACCAAAACCACTTATTTGCTGAAACTCATGCACATCCGTAATATGATCCCAGGCATAGCGAATAAATATTTTACCAACCGCATAATCAGTAAAGGGATCAACAGTTTCACCCAATGCCATCCGTGCTAATGCAGCTGGTTGATTTTGACCAGCACCTGCTGTTAAATAAATCCATGCGGGAAAGCGCGGATTTATTTCCATAATATAGGGTTCACCATTTGTAGTGCGCATAATCTCCAGTTCGCATCCGCCTTTCCAATTGGTAGCAGAAACAAACTTTTTAGCAAGTGCTATCAGACTATCATCTTCCAGCGTAATACCTGCCCATGCCTTACCCTTATCTGTGATATATAATTTTCGCATGGGGATACTGCTAATGGTATTGCCTTTGCCATCACCCAATACAGCAATATTAATTTCAGTGCCACTAATGAACTGTTGTACAATTATGGGGGTTCCCCATTTAGCGCTTAATTTATAAAATGCTTTTTGTGCTTGATCAATACTATGCGTAATAATGGCATCGTAATATTTTCCCTTAACTACAAGAGGATATCCAAATGATTCAGAACAAGCAAATAATTCTTCTACCGTGTAAATGGTTTTATCTTTTGGAACAATTAAATCGAATTTTTCGCCAAACGAGTACAGGTTAATTTTGTCACGCGAGTCAAACTGTTCAATGGTAGGAAGAAAAGTGACTATACCCATCGATTTTAAACTTGCACCAAGCTTGATAAAGTTATACAGCTCTGCATCAAAATTCGGAATAATGAGTTGTATGTTTTCTTTTTCGTGGATATAATGTAAACGCTTCAAAAGCGTTTCTGTACCTGCAGCAGGATATGGGATCTGATAGGTTTTATCTACTAAATCGTGTAAGTAAATTCCGGGCTCCAAAGTTTCGTAACTTAAACCAATAATTCTGAGTGGTTTGGGTAACCCTTCTCGTAATGCCCGGATCACGGCTACTCCAGGGCCCGGACTATCAATGGCATTCAGGCCTGTAACTGCAATGGTTAGTAACTGATTATTTGTCTGCATGTGTTAGATTGAAACAAATGAATGAATTAGTTTTCAAGCAGATTTGCAGCTTTTAACTGGTTGGTGAAATCGTCCCAATCTTTTTCTATTTGTGACGTAGTTACATCATAGTTTTCTTTGATGTAATCTTTGATAGATTCATCTGAAAGACCTTCTTTGATTTTTAATAAGATAGTGGCAGCAATTGGATTGGCAGAGTAGGAATCGCCAGTGGTTGGGTTAAAAATAAAACCAGACTCACTTGTAGCGATATTTTTTTTCAAATACATGGAATATTTATTTTGGTAGGCAAACTTGTTGACAAATAATTAGAGTCAGAATTGAGATATTTCCTTCGATTAGTCTTGTTAATCTCTTGTTAACTGAAAATGCTACCAGGGTCTGAGCTTTACCCAGATATAATCGTCCATTAAAACTGCGTTTTTATAAACGGCTTTTCTTCTAACACCTTCCAGATAGAAGCCGTTTTTTTCCAGTACCCGCATCGATGCCTTATTCGTTTCAAACACTTCGGCGTATATACGTATAATATCAAAATAGTAATAACAGTACTCGATCATTTGTCTGATGGCTTCTGTGGCTACACCTTTATTCCAAAAAGGTTCACCCAGCCAATAACCTATTTCAGCAGAGTAGAGATATACATCCGTGTTTAATATTAATCCAATGCCACCTACAGCTTGTCCGTCTACATCAATGGCCAGGTTTACAATGGGGCTTTGTACTGCCATTTTTTCGAGCCAGTCTTTTGCATCGGCTTCTGTATATGGTGATGGAAAATAATTACGAAGGTTATTCCATACCTGCACATTATTGGCATAGAAAACCAAATTGGCCAGGTCGTCTTCTTTCCATTGCCTAATTGTGATTGTCATATCATCCCTGATTTTAAATTGAGTATGCCTTAGTTATACGTACTGCCGATGCAAAGCCTTCTTTTTTTAATTATTTAATTTTATATCCTTGATCGTAGTTGGGATCCAAACCTGCATTTGATTGCTGCCTCTGTTACACCAAGTGTAGTAAGGAATGGCTAAGATTTTTTTATCAATAGTTTGAATACTTTTTCCGTCAGCAGCAATTTGAATACTTGGAACAGTTGTGCTCAATGCAATGATGGGCTCTTGTAAAATGTTCATGGGTTGTTCCTCTATTTTAGAGGAGGTAGGCAATAAAATATTATAGGCTTTACCCTCATTGTCTGCTCCTTCAATGCAATACACCAATGGCCCCCTTTCTAATGCCATTCTAAACTGGTTTGTTTTAATAGCGTCGTTAGAAATTACCCTTTTTATTTCCATAGGAAGTTGATAACTGATTACATCATTTTTTTTCCATTGTCTTTGAATAATAAAATATCCATTCTCTTCTGTTACTTTAACGGGCTCACCATTTACAAGTATCGAAGGCTGTATTCCATTAAATGAAACAAATGTGTAGAGGTTGCCTGGAACTGCTGTATTATCAGCCCAGCCTGGTTTACGCATCAATACCCTGAAATTTGAATTTGTCTGTGGTGAAAGGGTAATTTGAATTTTTCCATCTAAAGGATAATTGGTTTCCATTTTGATTCCAACCTCTTTTCCTTTCAGGTTTATTTTTGTTTCACTTCCCACAAATAAATTAATATAAATAGATTCCTGATCTTTCGCATAAATATAATCACCTAGTGAGGCAATTAATCGTGCAATATTAGCCGGGCAACAGGCGGTACCAAACCATTCTCTTCTACTATTCTTGCCATTAGAGCCCAAGGGGTTTCCATAAAAAAAACGATCACCAGATAAACTCAATCCATCGAGAGCTCCATTATATAAACTACGTTCAAGCACATCCATGTATTTAGCATCACCTGTTAATGCATTCATTCTTTGGTTCCAAAATACCATGCCAACTGATGCACAGGTTTCACAATAAGCTTGTTCATTGGGAAGGTCATAATCTACACCAAAACCTTCATTACTTCCCGATGATCCAATGCCTCCTGTGAGGTACATGTTTTTATATACCACATCCTGCC
>JANYEA010000048.1 GCA_025363385.1 Bacteroidota bacterium
CCAAGGTGCCACTGGAGCACAAGGTATTCAAGGAATTACAGGTGCACAGGGCATTCAAGGTGTAACTGGTGCTCAAGGAATACAAGGTGTTACAGGATCTCAAGGAATTCAGGGTGTAACTGGTGATACCGGTGCACAAGGTCTTCAAGGAATTCAAGGCCTTCAAGGCATACAAGGTTTAACAGGAGCCACAGGAGCACAAGGAATACAAGGTATTCAGGGTGTAACCGGAGCTCAAGGTATACAAGGAATCACTGGAGCGCAAGGTATCCAAGGTGCCACTGGAGCACAAGGTATTCAAGGAATTACAGGTGCACAGGGCATTCAAGGTGTAACTGGTGCTCAAGGTCTTCAAGGTATCACTGGATTAACAGGCGCACAAGGACTTCAAGGTATCACTGGATTAACAGGCGCACAAGGACTTCAAGGAATACAAGGTTTGACTGGCGCTACTGGAGCACAAGGACCTCAGGGTATACAAGGTATCACTGGATTAACAGGTGCACAAGGACTTCAGGGAATCCAGGGGTTGACTGGCGCTACTGGAGCACAGGGACCTCAAGGAATACAAGGTATCACTGGATTAACAGGTGCACAAGGACTTCAGGGAATCCAAGGTTTAACTGGAGCCACTGGAGCACAGGGACCCCAGGGTTTACAGGGTATTCAAGGATTGACTGGACTTACAGGAGCGCAAGGTATTCAAGGTGCTACTGGTGCGCAAGGTCTTCAAGGGATCCAGGGTTTAACTGGAGCTACAGGAAGCATTGGTATTTTAACTGTAACTGGCGCATCTGGTCCAGCTACTTTAACTGGCTCCACATTGAATGTTCCGAATTATACACTAATAGGCTTAGGTCTTGCTAGAACATTACCAATAACTTTAACTGGTGCAGGTACAATTGGAATCACACAGGCTGGTACTTTAACAAATGGGTATCTAAGTAGTTTTGATTGGAATACTTTCAATAGTAAAGTGCAAAATATTATTGTTACTGGACCAGTTAATGGAATATATAATCCTGGAACTCAAACGATAGCTACATCTTTATCTACAGTTACAGGTGCTGTTAGTGCAACTTATAATTCAGGAACTAATACAACAACAACAGTTTTATCCAATGGCGTAGTTGGAATTCCAAATCTCTCTGCTTCAGGTGCGCCAGATGCTACCACTTTTTTAAGAGGGGATAATACTTGGGCAGTTCCTACTTTCAATGGAGTTACAGACATTTCTATTGTAAATGCTAATGGTTTTACTGGGTCTATTGCTAATTCTACAAGCACTCCTGCGATAACTTTAGGAACCAATATCTCAGGAATGTTGAAAGGAAATGGCTCGGCCTTGAGTGCAGCTATAGCTGGAACCGATTATCAAGTTCCAATTACACTCACAACAACAGGTACAAGTGGTGCAGCAACATTTAATCCTTTGACAGGTGCTTTGAATATTCCTCAATATATAGGTGGCGTTACAAGCGTAAGCGGAGGATCTACAGGTTTTACACCTGCTTCTGCAACAACAGGTGCGATTACTTTAGGTGGTACACTGAATGTAACAAATGGAGGAACCGGTACTACATCTTTAACAGGCATTTTAAAAGGAAATGGAACCAGCGCAGTAACAACTGCAACACCTGGAGTAGATTATCTTGTTTCTAACCAAACAATTACTTTAACCGGTGCAGTTACGGGTTCAGGAACAACTGGAATCACAACTGCTCTAGCTAATGGTGTAGTTGGGATTGCGAACCATTCTGCAACAGGAACACCTAGTTCTTCTACATATTTAAGAGGTGATAACACTTGGGCAACTATTGCTGCTGGTCCAACTGGAGCTACTGGTGCTACCGGTCCGGCAGGTACAAACGGCACAAACGGCACCAATGGTACGAATGGAGCGAATGGAGCGACTGGTGCTGTTGGTGCTACTGGTGCAACTGGACCTGCAGGCGGATTGACAGGAGTAACAGGTTCAACTGGTGCTGGTACCACTTTAATATATAATGGAACTTCATGGGTTTCTGTTACACAATATTCTGCTACTACTGGTCTTACCTCTTATGGAAGTGGATCTCCTTATAGTATACCAACTTTAACTGGAATTGTAAATGTGTTTGTTTTTAATACTGGAGGTTCTACTGATTATGTTACATTACCAACGCCATCTAGTACAACGAATGGTAGAACAATTGTGTTGAAGCCCAATTTTACAACTACTGGAACTACATTTCGTTTAATTGGAACTGTTGATGGAACAAGTGGCTATACTGCTCTGGCGCCTTATACACCTAATAATGGTGGTACTGAATATAATATTACTTTAGTTTGCGATGGAACTTCATGGTGGATTACATCAACACGATAATTTAATTTTATGTAGATCAGAATTTTTTCAAGAATTTTAATCTTCTTAAAAACTTTAATAAAAAGATATGAAAAGCATTTATAGAAAAAGCCTGATCATCCTTACAGCAATCCTGGCTTTCACATTTGTAGCATTTACCAATTTGCCGGATACCTTTACTTTTAAATTCTCAGAATCTGAGATCAATACCCATTATCAGAATCTTTCTACTATAAAAGCAATTGTAGATAAAAGTAACCTGCCACATCAGGAGGTAATCTTTATTGAAAAAAGTATCGATAGCTTACAGGGTGAAATTGTTCGTCAGATCAAACTACAAGTGCCTCCTGCTAAAAAGTAGCGAAACACATTTAAATAGTATTAGCTGCCGTTTTCCATTGATTTGGAAGGCGGCAGCTTTTTTTTTGCCCAGTTTCATCTCTTTTCTAGACCTCAAACACCTTTTTCTTCCCCAAAACCCTCAAAATTGACGAAATAGTTATACAAAAGCTAACAAAATACTGATTTGTTGGTATTTCCCAGGGGTGTTTATAAACGCAGTTTTACACTGTCATCTGAACGGAACGGTTGAGACGACAAAAATCAAAAAAAACTAAAAAAAGAAACGGCGTGAAAAAATTCTACAAATCATTACAGGTTATCAGCATCTTAGCGATTGGTTTTTGTTTTGGTTCTGCAAAGTTGAATGCACAAACCGTGCCTTTTACCATGAGCAGTGTGGGTGAGTTTCCTGATATGCCAAGTGTAAGTGCAGCCGTTCAGTTCACAAGCTCAAATACTTGTATCGATGTTCAAACCGGTGTTGCCGTTTTAGAAGGTGAAAGAGGAACTGGCGTTTTCGCCATCAACTGTGAAATGCCTTCCAATATCAATACTTTAGGCATCAATGTATATCCTAACCCATCAGTTAGTCAAACTAAAATCAAATTTGTACATACACCTCCATTAACTGAAACCTTCAATGTATCAGTAGTAAGAGTAGATGGTGTGATCTTAATGCAGAGCGTTGAAACTGGCTACAACCTGTTTGTTGGTAAATCAATCGACGTGAGCAGATTGCCAGCAGCCAGCTATATCATTAAATTAGAATCAGCACATTATGTAGATGCAGTTCAGTTCATCAAAGCAAATAACTAAGATCTAACCCTATAGAAATCATTTAGTAACCCCTTACTATGTAAACAATAATCCCGGTTGAATAGACCGGGATTATTTGTTTTAAATGATATCGGAAAAAGGGATGTAATACCCAAAAACAGTCTCTTTATTTTTTCCACAAATGTGTATTCAATTTCAAATATGCTGTCAAAAAGCCCAAAAATTGACGAATAAGTTATATTAAATGGCAAAAAATACTCATTTGTTGGTATTTGTGAAAGAATTGATAAAAAGCAGTTTTACGGTGTATTCGGAACTAGTGATATCACTACAAGAATACATGAAGATTTTTCACAATAAAAAAATAAAACTGCTTGAGAAATATTTACAAACTACTACACGTTATAGCACTAGTGTCGATCTACTTTTGTTTTGGATCTAGCCAATTGAATGCGCAAACTGCTCCTTTTACAATGAGTAGTGTGGGAGAATTCCCAGAAACACCTAGTGTGAGTGCAGCTATTCAGTTTACTAGCTCTAACAATTGTATTGATGTTCAAACTGGTGTAGCTGTGTTAGAAGGAGAAAGAGGGGCTGGTTTGTTTGCCATCAATTGTGAGATGCCGTCAAATATTAACACCCTAGGAATCAATGTGTACCCCAACCCTTCAGTTAGCCAAGCTAAAATTAAGTTTATCCATACACCACCACTTACCGAAACTTTTAATGTGTCTGTAGTTAGAATCGATGGAGTAATACTTATGACTAGTGTTGAAACGGGTTACAGTTTGTTTGTTGGAAAATCAATTGATGTTAGCAGGTTTGCTGCTGGCACTTATATAGTTAAGTTAGAATCGGCTCATTATGTAGACGCAGTACAATTTATAAAGACCAATAATTAACGCTTTTATATCTTTTTTATGAAATTCAGTAAAGTAGTTATCGCTTTTACCCTGGTTCTAGTTTCATTACTAGGATCAGTTGTATTTAGTTACGGACAAACCGGAAAGAATGGAATTAATTTCCAGGCAGTAGCTAGAGACAACTTCAAAAACCCTTTGAAGAACACTAGGATTAACGTTCTTTCAAGTGTTGTTCAGGGCACTGTAAATGGAACAGTGGTGTTGGTAGAACAACATCCGGTAACCACCAATGCAGAAGGGGTGTTTAGTATTAGTGTGGGTCAGGGAAATCCAATGGGCACTCCAGTAGCTTTAGAAGCGATTGACTGGGCTAATGGACCTTTCTACCTGAACATGAAGATCTCTACTTCTTCTACTCCACCTACTAGTACCACCAGTGCTAGTTGGACTGATTTAGGAACTACTGCTTTTGGAACAGTACCTTATGCATTGTATGCAGGTAATGTATCTAATAAGTTGAATGTAACCGATACATCCAAGATGTTATCGCCTTATGCGAAAATTACTACTACCAATGAATTGTCACTCAATAAAGTGAATGTTGCGGATAGTAATACAATATATGTAACGCCTTCTCAATTGGCTTCCAGAACTGCATCGATTGCCACTTTCTCTGTAAATCAATTGATTTCTTCACAGATTGGTGGAAAGTTGAATATTAATGATACAGCAAATATGCTGAAACCTTATGCAACTACCTTAGAAGTGAAAGGTTTGATTAATCAGATTGCTTTAACCCCTGGCCCGCAAGGTGTTCAGGGTGTACCAGGAGCGTTAGGTGCAACTGGAGCACAAGGCCCACAAGGTATTCCAGGTTTGCCAGGTGCACAAGGTATTCCGGGTGCACAAGGAGCTCAGGGTGTACCAGGACAAAATGGTACGGTTAACCCATTAACCATCCCCGCAGAATTAGGTGGAGGTGTGTTTGATGGTACAGTTTCCAAAACAATGGTATTACTACCTGGTTCAATTGCTTCCTCTAAATTAGTAGGAACAGATATTGCTACTGTTGGAACAATTACGGCTGGTGTATGGAATGGCTCAGTGATTGATATTGCTCATGGAGGTACCGGTGCATCTGATGCGCCAAATGCAAGGTTTAATTTGGGATTGGGAAATGTGAATAATACAAGTGATTTAAGTAAGCCGATTAGTACGGCTACTCAGGCAGCTTTAGATTTAAAAGCGAACCTTACTGATATTACAGCAGTTAATACAACGATCACAAATAATAAAGCATTAGTTGATGCAGCCATTGCAGCAACTAATTTAACAGTAAGTAACAATAGATTATTAGCAGAAACTGCTATTGGTAATTTAAGTACTGAAGTAGCAAATAATAAAATTGCTGCAGATGCTATTAAAGTAACTGCAGATGCGGCAAAAGCAACAGCTGATGCAGCTACTGCGGGTCTTGCTACATTAAATACAACAGTAACAGCACTAGACGCAACTGTAACTGCTAATAAAACAGCAGCAGATGCAACAGCAACTGGCCTTACAGCATTAACTGGAACAGTAGCGGCCAATAAAACTGCTGCTGAAACTGCAATAGCAGCAACCAATGCAACTGTGTTATCAAATAAGACAGCAACAGATGCTGCAATTGCGGCTACTAATACAACAGTTACTACCAATAAGGCTTTACAAGATGCAGGATTTAATGCAATTGGAGTTGCACTTGGCGTATTAAATGCAACAGTTGGCGCAAATGCAGCAACTGCAGCAGCAGCAACTGCAGCTGTTGCTGCTAATTTAGTAACTACAAATACAAATGTTACTAATTTAACAACTACTGTAAATAATAATAAAACTGCAACAGATGCAGCAATAGCTTTAAAAGCAAATCAAACTGCACTAGATGCAACAAATGCAGCAGTTGCATTAAAAGCAGATGCAGCCGCAACTACAGCTGCATTAGGACTTAAAGAAGATAAGGTAAATAAATCAATTGATGTTGCAGCAGATGCAACTTCTGATATCAAATATCCAAGTACTAAAGCAGTAAAAACTTATGTAGATGGATCAATTACTGCAGCAGCTACTCCTGATGCCACAGCATTAGTAAAAGGAAAAATTCAGTTAGCTGGAGACTTAAGTGGAACAGCAGCGGCTCCAACAGTACCAGGCTTATTATTGAAAGCTGATATCACTGCATTGGATGCAACCAATACGAATGTTACCAACTTAACAACTACAGTTACAAATAATAAAACAGCAGCAGATGCAACAGCAGCGAGCTTAACTACATTAGCAGGAACAGTAGCCACAAATGCAACAACAGCGGCGGCAGCCACTGCAGCATTAGCTACTGATTTAGTGAATGGCTTAGCATTGAAAGCGAATATTGCTTCACCTGCATTAACAGGAGCACCAACTGCACCAACACCTGTAGCTGGAGATAATAGTACAAAAATTGCTACTACTGCTTATGCAGATGCAGCAGTAGCAGCAGCAGGTTCAACAAGTTCAAGTGCATTAGCAGCTGAGGTTACAAGAGCAACTGGTGCTGAGAATGCGATTGCAGCAAATCTTGTAACCACAAATAATGCAGTAACTGCAAATGCAACAACAGCAGCAGCAGCAACAGCAGCAGTAGCATCAGATTTAGCAACTACCAATGCAACAGTAAATACGAATAAGGCAGCAGCGGACTTAACAGCATCAGGATTAACAACATTAGGAAATACAGTAACAACGAATGCGTCAACAGCTGCAAGTGCGACAGCGGCGGTAGCAGCAGATTTAGTAACTACCAATGGAAC
>JANYEA010000051.1 GCA_025363385.1 Bacteroidota bacterium
ATGGCCATATTGAAAAGTACTGGCACCGGATCGATCATATGGAAAGGTTGCGTCAGCTACAAGATAAAACAGAAGGCTTCAATACTTTTATTCCATTAAAATTCCGTAACAAAGATAACGACATGAGTTACGTGAATGAATCATCAGTAATCGAAGACATGAAGATGTATGCGGTATCTCGTTTGTACCTTGATAATTTCCCGCATATCAAATCATATTGGCCAATGCTAGGCCGCCAAAATGCACAATTATCTTTGAGCTTTGGCGTAAATGACATTGATGGCACCATTGATGATACCACTAAAATTTATTCAATGGCTGGCAGTGAAGAACAGAGTCCAGCAATGAACACTGCGCAACTGGTTACACTTATCAAACAAGTAAATCGTCAACCAGTTGAAAGAGGCACTTTATACAATGAGATCAGGGATTATTCAACAATTGAATTGTCTGAGATCGAGTCGAATCCTTTATTAAATTGAATTGTATTCATATATCCATCAGCATTCAGGTAAGCTGATGGGTATATGAAAAGCAAGTCCCCCATCTGAAGTTTCCTTGTATTTGCTATTCATATCAAGAGCCGTGTCCCACATGGTTTTAATTACTTTATCCAGACTTACTTTTGCAAAATCTGGTGAGCTTTGTAGTGCCAGTTGAGAGGCGGTTATTGCTTTGATGGCACCCATGGTGTTCCGCTCAATACATGGTACTTGAACAAGTCCGCCAATTGGATCACAGGTTAAACCCAGATGATGTTCCATGGCAATTTCTGCAGCCATCAGGCTTTGTCTTTGAGTACCTCCCATCATTTCAGTAAGTGCAGCCGCAGCCATTGCTGAAGAAACGCCAATTTCTGCCTGACACCCACCCATTGCAGCAGAGATAGTGGCGCCTTTTTTAAAAATACTTCCCACTTCAGAAGCAGTTAATAAAAAGCGAATGATTTTTTCTTCAGAATTTCCATCACAAAAAGCAATGAAGTATAGCAATACAGCAGGAATTACTCCGGCTGCACCATTGGTTGGTGCAGTTACTACCCTACCAAAAGAAGCGTTCTCTTCATTTACTGCAAGTGCAAAACAGCTTACCCAATCCAGAATATAATTAAATTGATGGCCGCCACTTTTTATTAGTTCTAACCAGCTCTCAAAATCAGTGTAGGGTTGATTTTTCAAGAGTTTTTTATTTAAAGCGAACGCTCTTCTTTGCACTTTTAAACCACCAGGCAATTCTCCATCTGTTTTACATCCTCTGTAAATACATTCGCGCATGGCCCTCCAAATTTCTAATACTCCGTCTCTTGTAATAGATTCAGTTCGCCAGGTTGATTCATTCTCTAACACTACATCGCTAATACTCAAACCCTTCATACACCAATGCAATAAATCGTCTGCCGTATTCACTGGAAATGGTAGGTCTATTTGATCTTTTATATTGGGAACCTGATTTTCCTTTACTATAAAACCACCGCCAATAGAAAAATAAGTATCACACCAAGAATGGCCATTTTTCATTTCAACCAAAAAGGAAAGCCCGTTTGGATGAAAACTCAAACAATCCTTCACTAAAAAATGCATATCCTTTTCTGTATCAAATTCAATTTGAGAGATTCCATCTAGAAGAAATGTTTTGTTTTTTTGAATAGAAATAATTTTGGGCGTGATGCTATTTACATCGATCGTAACAGGATCTTCGCCACAAAGGCCCATATAAATGGCAATATCAGTACCATGCCCCTTTCCTGTTTTAGCAAGTGAGCCATATAACATTACTTTAATCGACTTTACCTCTTTAATGGAGGTTGTTTTTTTAATTTGTTCCAAACAAGCCAAAGCCGCACGCCAGGGCCCCAATGTATGTGAACTAGAAGGCCCTACTCCTATTTTAAACATATCGAAAACTGATATCGATTCGTGTGGCATAATCCATCGTTAATTGAAATCCAAATTTAAGTCAAGAAGATGCTATCGCTATTATTAAAAATTATTCAATAAAATGGGGAGAAAATTAGAGGAAATACGGTTTATAAAGAGAGATGTTTGAATAGTTTTTCCGAACTTCGCCATCCAAATTAATTAGCACAATATCAAATACAAATTATGGAACTCTCCTCTTTATTAGACAGGTTTGCTGAACCAGAAACACTAAAAATGGCCAAATTAGGTCGTGAATTAAGAGCACAAGGTATCGATGTGATTGATTTAAGTTTAGGCGAACCCGACTTTGATACACCACAACATATTAAAGATGCTGCAATTAAGGCTATTAATGATAACTGGAGCCATTACACCCCGGTTTCTGGTTTCCTCGATTTAAGAGAAGCTGTTTGTACCAAATTAAAAAGAGATAATAATTTAGATTACAAACCTGAAAATATTGTTACTTCTACAGGTGCAAAACAAAGTTTGGCAAATACTATTTTAGCATTGGTTGACGAAGGTGAAGAGGTAATCATACCTACACCATACTGGGTAACTTATTCTGAATTGGTAAAGATAGCAAGAGGCAAAGTTGTTGAAATCAGAACTACCGTGGAGAACCAATTTAAATGTACTCCTGCCGAATTAGAGGCAGCCATCACACCTAACACGAAAGTATTCATGTTTTCTTCTCCCTGTAATCCCTCGGGAGCTGTTTACACCAAAACAGAATTAGAAGGATTAGCAGACGTTTTTCGTAAGCACCCAAATTTAATCATCCTATCTGATGAGATATATGAGTACATCAATTTTGAAGGTAAGCATGAAAGCATTGCACAATTCGATGATTTGAAAGACCGTGTTGTTTTAATCAATGGTTTAAGTAAAGGCTTTGCCATGACTGGATGGCGCCTGGGTTATATTGCTGCAAATACCACCATTGCAAAAGCATGTGAAAAATTACAGGGTCAGTTTACAAGTGGCACTTGTTCAATTGCACAAAAAGCAGGCGTAGCAGCTCTTTTAGGAGACTTAAGACCTTCTGTTGAAATGACAGAAGAGTTTACCAGAAGAAGAGTAAAAACACTAGAATTGGTAAAATCAGTTCCTGGTTTCAAATGTTTTGAACCCCAGGGAGCATTTTATGTATTTCCCGATGTAAGTTATTATTACGGAAAATCCAATGGAACAGAAATCATAAAAAATGCCGCAGATTTTAGTATGTATTTATTGAATACCGCGCACGTTTCTTCTGTGATGGGTGATGCATTTGGCGAACCGAATTGTGTACGTTTTTCGTTTGCGAATAGCATGCCGAATATTGAAAAAGCTTGGGTAAGAATCAAAGATGCTTTAGCAAAACTCAGCTAATACAAAGTAAAAAGATTCTAGCGAAAAATAGAAAACGCCTCTGAAATTTCAGAGGCGTTTTTATTATTTACTGATCTCTTTTTCTTCTAGGATATATTCCTTTGTAAGATGCCATTTTTCAAAATGGTATTCAATTTTATAAGCAATTGCAAGATGAGAAATTGTGCTAAATTGAATTGATAACAGATATTGTTGATTGTTGATTCCTTTCATCCAAGATTCGACTAATGCATTATTTTTCATTTCTTTTTTGGGTGCACCTAGATAGGTGTTAACAACACTGGTATCCTGCATTAGTGGTAAATTACGCCAGGTATAGGGTATAGAAATTTTAGCTGCATTTGGAACTACATAACTAAATACAAATACATAAAAAAATATAACCATTGTAAACATCGAAACGATAATTATAAAAAGTGTTCTCTTTGACATAATGGGTTTGTTTTGTATAATTATTAAAACAAGCTATTATCAAATCCATAATCTCTTTCTACTAAACAGATTCTTGTTTTATAAGCAGAATACCATTTATCTTTTCCGATTTGTTGCGCTTCTAAATGTGCAGAAACAGATTTCCAGTTTTTTATAGCATCTAGGCTTTCCCAATATGAAACGGTTAATCCAATTGTATTTCTG
>JANYEA010000060.1 GCA_025363385.1 Bacteroidota bacterium
GCTATTACCAGTATGTTTTAATAAGCCACTATTTTTATCTCTTTTAAATATTTCTATGGTACTAGTTAATTGATTTGCCACTAACAAATAGTTGCCGGTGGGATCGATACTGAAATTTCTTGGCGCTTCACCCTTGGTTGGTTCATATCCTATTGAAGTAAGTGTTCCTTTGTTTTGATCAACTCTGAACATTGCGATATTATTTTCTTTACCTCTATTAGAAGCATATAAAAATCGTCCATCTTGTGAAATATGAATATCGGCGCTTCCTGGCTGACCATTATAATCTGCAGGGTGCGTAGCAATACGTTGTATAAATTTGCTGGTTCCATTGCTATAACTATGTACAGATACCGTTCCACTCAATTCTTCAATGATGTAAACGAATTTTCCATTAGGAGAAAATTCTAAGTGTCTAGGTCCACTGCCTGGCTCTGAACTGATAAATTTTTGGGCTGTATTGTGTAATGGAGATTTTAAATAAGTATCAAATTGATAAATATTTACCTTGTCCATTCCTAAATCAGGTGTAAATAGAAATTTTTCATCGGGGCTGAAAAACGCAGAATGCACATGCGCCTTCTCCTGCCTTTGTGCATTAATACTACTTCCATCATGTACAATTTGTTGGGTAAAAGAAGTAAGTACACCGTTGGGTTCAATTGGAAAACTAGCTAAACTGCCGCCACTGTAGTTGGCTACAACAGCCCATTTGCCGTCCTTCGTAATTGAAATATGACAAGGATCCTGGCTGCCACTCTGTTGCTGATTTAGAAAACCGAGTGTTCCCTTTATGGGGTCAAATTTATAAGCAGTAACTAATCCAGATCCGTTTTGATTTACTTCATTTACTGCATACACATGCCTTCCATCTGGTGCTACTGCTAAAAAGGATGGGTTTTCTGCATGATCTGTATTACTTACCCATTCTGCTGTTCCTGTTTTTGCATTGAAATGATATACATAGATTCCCTTACTTGTTCCGGAGGTATAGGTTCCCACAAAAAGATAAAAGTCTTGTGCAAAACTGATGGTACTAAAAAATAAAAGGGCTAAGAGCAATTTTAAACGCATCATTTTTATTTTGTATTATTATTCTAAATGTTGATGAATACTTATTGATAAACCCTCACATAATCAACTTCCATTCTGAGTGGATAGATGGTACTGTCTACCCCTTTCTGTCCGCCCCAATTTCCCCCAACTGCAATATTTAATAGTAAATATTCGGGCTCATTAAATGGCCAGGCTGTTCTATCACTATGCTCGTTTTTAAATGTAAAGTAATAATTATTGTCAACCCCAATTCTCATGGTTTCTGCATCCCAATCTAACTGATACACATGAAAGGCTTCACTACAATCATCTATTTTGATGGTTGCTGTCTTTTGAGTTCCAATAATGTGATTGTACTTTTTACTGTGCGTTGAAGCATGTATAATACCCTGATCATAACCCACATGTTCCATAATATCAATCTCCCCATCATCAGGCCACTTTAGCGGAGTCTTTGACCCCAGCATCCAAATGGCTGGCCAGGTACCCAAACCTTTTGGCAGTTTTGCTCTCACTTCAATTCTTCCGCTTGACCAATCTCCCTTTCCCTTTGTTACTAATCTTGCAGAAGTGTACCCATTTTTACCCACCTGTTCTTGATGCGCTTCAATGATTAGATTTCCATTTTCTACCCTCGCATTTTTTGCTTTCTGAAATGTATAATACTGTAATTCATTGTTGCCCCAACCATTGCCTCCCGTATCGTACCCCCATTTTTTGGAGTCTGGCAGTCCTTTATAATTGAATTCATCGCTCCAAACCAGTTTGCGTTTATCCTGGGCATTGATTCCTGTAACAATAAAGAAACCTACAAAAATGAAAAGCAATCGTTGATACATATTAGCAATTTTGGAGCGGAAAGTTAACTAAATTATGCATCTGCAAATAGTATGATAATTAAATTTTCTTCCTTATATAACATATTATTTTGTATATATATGTGGTTGCAAGAAATTAATTTGCCAGAAATGGAATATGCGAGTATTTTTGTAGGGTAATGATTACAAACACACATATACATCACCATCATATCTTACCAAACTGGTAGGCGGCGGTGTTTTGTGAATTCGTATAAAACATTAAAAGCTTACCCTGGGGGTAGGCTTTTTTCGTAGTAGCCATGCTGAAGTGGTATCCTTCAGAATAAATATATTGTATGCAAGACAAAGACAAGAAATCGGAATTAGAAAAACCTGCAAAACTTAGATTGGCTATCCAAAAAAGTGGCAGATTGTATGATGATAGCATTCGCCTTCTAAAAGAATGTGGTATTGACATCAGCAATGGAGTGAATAAATTAAAGACCGAAGCCAGCAATTTTCCAATAGAACTCTATTTTTTAAGAGATGATGATATTCCACAATATGTAGAAGATGGGGTTGCCGATATCGGTTTTGTGGGTGAAAATGTGGTTTTTGAGAAAAAGAAGAAAGTAATTGTTGGAGAAAAATTGGGCTTTGGAAAGTGCAGACTTTGTATTGCTGTTAAAAAAGGGGATACCTATACTGGCCCATCATTTTTATCGAATACCAGAATTGCTACCAGTTATCCGGTATTAGTAGAGCAGTTTCTTCAGAAGAATCAGATTCAAGCAGAGATACATGAGATTAGCGGAAGTGTGGAAATAGCACCAGGAATAGGACTGGCAGATTGCATCTGTGATTTGGTGAGTAGCGGGTCTACTTTGTTTATGAACGGGCTAAAAGAAGTAGAGACAATCCTCGAATCACAATGTGTATTAATACAGAATCAGCACCTTAGCAGTGAGCAGATCCAGATTTTGAATCGCTTAATCTTTCGAATTCAATCAGTTAAGAAGGCTAAAAACAACAAATATATTTTACTAAATGCCCCGAATAATAATTTAGAAAAGATCACCAGCTTACTTCCGGGTATGAAGAGCCCTACAGTATTGCCGCTAGCACAACCAGGATGGAGCAGTGTACATAGTGTATTGAAAGAGAATGAGTTTTGGGATATAATTGAACAATTAAAAGAAGCTGGAGCCGAAGGTATTTTGGTGATTCCCATTGAAAAAATGATCGTTTAAACCACATAGTAAAGATGAAAGTGATAAGGTATCCCACAAGATCTGATTGGCCAACAATTTTACAAAGACCAGTTTTCGATAACTCTGTCCTGCAAGAAAAAGTGAGAATGGTACTGGATCGGGTAAGGCAAGAAGGTGATAAGGCTGTGCATGCTTTCACTGAGCAGTTTGATGGGGTTAAAGTGGTAGATCAAATGGTTTCTGAAGAGGAGTTTTCCGAAGCGGAAGCTTTGATCCCAGATGACCTTAAAGCTGCCATTGGAATTGCATTAAACAATATCCGCAAATTTCATTCGGCCCAGTATGTTCCTGAGCAGCAGGTAGAAACCATGCCAGGGGTTCTTTGCTGGCGAAAGTCGGTAGGAATAGAAAAAGTAGGGCTATATATTCCTGGCGGTACTGCGCCATTATTTTCTACTATATTAATGTTAGGTACGCCCGCAAAATTAGCTGGTTGTGAGGATGTTATATTGTGCTCACCCCCTAATAAAGACGGTAAGCTGCATCCCGCCATTTTATTTGCCGCCAAGCTGGTGGGTATAAATAAAGTATTTAAAATTGGCGGTGTTCAGGCAATTGGAGCTATGGCTTATGGTACGGAAACCGTTCCACTGGTGTATAAGATCTTTGGTCCGGGTAACCAGTATGTAACCTGCGCCAAGCAACTCATTCAACAGGAAGGTATTGCCATTGATATGCCGGCAGGGCCAAGTGAAGTTTGTGTCTTAGCTGATGATACTGCCAATGCTATATTTGTTGCAGCAGACCTGTTGAGTCAGGCCGAACACGGTGCCGATAGTCAGGTTCTTTTGGTTTCTACTTCTGAAAAGCTAATCGCAGAAGTGCAAATTGAATTGGTTTCTCAATTGAAAAATTTATCACGTAATAAATTGGCTAATAAATCATTATATAATAGCACTGCTATTTTAATGTCAAATATTTCAGAAGCAATTGATTTGGTAAATGCCTATGCGGCAGAGCATTTGATCATCTCTTGCAATGAGGCAGAAAATTGTTCTCATTTGATAAAAAATGCCGGTTCAATTTTTTTAGGAAACTATTCCCCGGAAAGTGTAGGTGACTATGCCAGTGGTACCAATCACACTTTACCAACCAACGGTTTTGCCCGTGCTTATAGTGGGGTGAGTTTAGACAGCTTTGTAAAAAAGATCAGTTTTCAGCAATTAACTGAGGAGGGGTTAGCCAATATTTCGAAAACAGTAGAGATGATGGCCATGGCCGAAGGTTTAGATGCACACGCTAATGCTGTTCGAGTGCGATTAAAGAAATAGTATTTTGGAATTTTGACGTTTGAATTTTTTAATATGTTTGATATAAATAAATTAACCCGACCCAATATCAAAAACTTGAAAGCCTATTCATCTGCAAGGGATGAGTTTAGCGGGGAAGCCAAAGTTTTTTTAGATGCAAATGAAAATAGCCTGGGATCGCCATTGTTGAAATGGTATAATCGTTATCCAGATCCGCATCAACACACTGTAAAAGAAACATTGAGTAAGGTGAAGGGAATTA